>CBFCZO010000061.1:0-18631 GCA_965602675.1 uncultured bacterium
ACTTTCATCCTTCAGCGCGACGCGCAGGGCTCCGCTGACTTCCTTCACAAAGCTCCTGTCGCTGATCTCCGCCACCGCCCAGATAGCGGTCTCCCGCACATCGACATCCACATCGCTAAGAGCTGCTTTGATCGCCGGAGCCGCGCGACTGTCTTCGAACTCTCCAAGTGCCCAGAGCGCAGTCTTTCGCACTTCGGGATCGACGTCGGCTGAGATCTCGACTATCGGCTCGACGGCGCGGTTATCGCCGATCTCAGCCAGCGCCCAGGCGGCAGTCTTGCGAACCTGCGGCTCATTGTCCTTGAGGGTGGTGATCAGGTCGTCGACGGCACGGTTGTCTCCCATCTCGCCGAAAGCCCAGGCCGCCGTCTTGCGAACCTCGCCGCTCACGTCCTTTAGACTTTTCCTGATGGCCTCATATGCCCGCGGGTCGCCGATCTCGCCAAGAATCCAGATGGCGCGTTTGCGCACCAGGACATCCTCGCTCTCCAGCGCGGCGATCAGCGGATCGATTGCGGGTTCGCCGATCTCCTCCAGGGCATCAGCAGCCTCGCGGCCGGGGGTTGTGTACCAGTACTGGCCGTTGATCCCCCAGGAGTTGGATCGGTAACCGATGTCGACCGGGTCGACATGGCGCTCGTCGCCGAGAATCGCGATCAACGCCGGTATCGCCGCTGCCGCCCTCAGGCCGATTTTCTCGATCTTTCGGGCTGCACGCGCGCGCACTATGGCATCGTCCGTGCCCAGATCTGCGATCAGGGCGTTTATCTCTTCCTTGTTTACCTGGACTGCAGCCTCCTCGGTGATTGTGCCGGGAGGGGGCGGAGCCCAGGGATAGAACGCGGCTATCGGTATCGCCAGCGCGAGAATGACCATCGTCACCAATGCCGTGGCGAACCAGTCGCGCGCGCCCCGCGGTATATTCGGATTCAGTATGCAAAGCAGGCGATCCTTGAGGCTCGATCCCTGTGAAATCGTCGCCGCCTGCCATAACGGCTTCTTGGCTGTACTCATATCCTTCGCAACCTCCATCAAGTGATAAGCGTAAGAGGACGGTTTGGTTCCGGAATTGAGGACGGCGTCGTCGCACGCCCGCTCCCTTTCCCGCTTCATCTGCCTGACTGCCAGCCAGACGAATGGATTGAACCAATAGAGGATTGAGACCGCGTGACCCAGGGCATCGATGATGCTGTCCCAGCGCTTGATGTGCGCCAGTTCATGAAGCAGCACTACCTTGCGGCGCTCATCGTCCCAATCTTCCGCGACCTCGGGCAGGACCACCAGGGGATTGCGGATCCCCACGGTGATTGCCACGGCGGCCGCATCGCTGCCCATCAACTTGATTTCACGAGAGATTCCCAGCTCGCCGGAAACCTCTTTAATCAGGTTGCTCCAGTCATCCCCTTCAAGCGGCTCAGCACGGCGTTTGATATACCAGACGCCGAGCTTGCCAATCACAAACCAGGCAAGGATCAGCACCGCACCGCTAAGCCAGAAAAGCAGAGCAAGGTTGTACCACCCTGCTGCCGGCGCTGCGGGTTGATCGTTTACTCCGGCTGCGGCCGATGCCATCTTCTCTGTTTTTATATCTTTTTCGGGCTCGATCATTGCGCCTTCGCCAAGCCCTGTGCGGACATCCGTTTTAATCTGAGTGCTTTCTGCGGAGTCCGTTTTTTCAACTCTTTCCGCTCCGGCTTCAGCGCTTTCGACAACCCCAGTGCCTTTGTCTTCGCCCAATCGGTCGCTAATCATGCGCTCAAACTGCTCATCAGAAGCCCGGTCTTCCTCCGGTTCTTCCGGCTGCTCGATTGCGACGTCCTCGGAAAGCTCCATTCGCGGCTCGGTGTTGATCGGCGTTGAGGCGTCGCCGGTCATCCAGAATTGCAGCTTGCCCTCGTCGGGAGGCGGCTTGGGCGAGTCGGCCAGTTGCTCCATCGCTCTGAATGCTCCCGTGGAAGCCTCCTCGAAACCCGGAAAAATCGGGACCTGCCAGCTGGGCAGGAGAATGGAAAGTAGGGGCAGGAGCAGCACACCGCCCAGGGCCAGCCCCCACACGTAGCTCTTTTCCGCGGCCGAGGCTTTGCGCCAGAGCCATGCTCCGAGGGCGACGACTCCGATCAGCAGCGCCCCCTTGAGCGCCGAATCGACGATCACCTTGAGCCAGTCGGCCGGAAGCAGCGCGAACAGGTCAAATTCTGTGATCCTGAACATGACTAACGCCCCTCCTTTTTCGACTTCTCGATCAGTTCGGAGATCATCTCCCGCTCGTTATTGGAAATGTCCTGGTCGGACATGTTGAGCAGGGCGATCACCGCGCTCCCCGTCGAACCCTTGAAGAAGGTGTCCAGCAGGTGGTTCACCGCCGAGGCTTTGGCCTTGTCTTCAGGGATGGTCGGGTAGTACACGAACTTGTTGCCCTCACGGTTGTGCCGCAGGTAGCCCTTCTCTTCGAGAATGCGCATCAGCTTGCGCACGGTGGCGTTTCCCGGCGCATCTGGCATCATTTCCATCACATCGATGGCCGTCGCCCTGCCGGTTTTGTAAATCGCGTCCATGATCTGCCGCTCGCGACGGCTGAGATCCCCCAATTGACGCCTCTTGTTCATCTGCCGCTCCTCCTCCGGCCTTTGCCACTCGGAATATCCCCGCTGAGTACACGTGGCCGGGAGTGTGAAATATTTCTCATTGTCACAATCTACTACCCTCGCAAGCCTCCGTCAAGCGAAAAGTGAGAAAAAATTCACTTATGATAACGAACTGCTCGTGTCATAAGTTCCATGAGCCGCTTGACCTTTGCGGGAAAATAATGGAATCATCGCCTTTGAAGCCTGCCTCGCTCCAATTTAGAGGGGAAGGAAGCCGGATGTCTTCGCCGGGCTTCAACATGCAAGCCGGGCAGGCGAACTCTTTCAAGCCGGACCACGGGATCGATCCTCGTCTCGAACCGTGATCGCTGCAACAGCCGGGGGAGGCTGGAGTCATGCCTGATCCGGCGCCGGCAGTCTTCTCCAATCGTTTTCTCGAGGTGAGACCGCGTGACAGCCTACCTGATGGGAATCGACATCGGCACCACCGGCAGCAAGGCGTTGCTGATAGATGCCGGCGGAGAGGTCATCGCCAGCGCGATGGCCGAGCACCCGATGTACTCCCCGAAGGTTTTGTGGGCGGAGCAGGATCCCGAGGACTGGTGGCGTTCGGCGGTCGAATCGGTAAGGACCTCACTCGCCACATCGGGCATCAACCCCGCCGACATCTCCGGCATCGGCCTCACGGGGCAGATGCACGGCCTTGTCCTGCTCGACGGCGAAGGGCGCGTGCTACGGCCCTGCATCATGTGGAACGACCAGCGCACCGGCGTGGAGTGCGAGGAAATCACGGCCCTGCTGGGCGAAAGCAAGCTGATCGAGATTACCGGCAAGCCTGTCCTGCCCAACTTCACCGCACCCAAGATATCCTGGGTGCGCAGACACGAGCCGCAGGTCTACGAAAAAGCCGCGCATGTGCTGCTGCCGAAAGACTATATCCGTTACCGGCTGACGGGAGAGTTTTTCAGCGACGTCTCGGACGCATCGGGCACATCGCTTTTCGACGTCGGCGGGCGACGCTGGTCGGAGGAGATGATAGGCGCGATCGGCGTCGAGCGAAGCCGGCTGCCGGAGGTGACCGAATCCCCGGAGGTTTGCGCAAAGATCTCTTCGGAGGCAGCTCGAATTACGGGTTTGAAGGAAGGCACGCCCGTTGTCGGGGGTGCCGGCGACCAGGCCGCGCAGGCCGTCGGCACGGGGATAATCGACGAAGGGGATCTTTCGATAACGCTCGGCACGTCTGGCGTTTTATTTGCCTCGACGAACGACTACCGCACCGACTCGGACGGCAAAATCCACTCCTATTGCCACGCATCGCCCGGAAAATGGCACTTCATGGGTGTGATGCTGTCCGCCGCGGGCAGCCTGCGATGGTTCCGCGACGCACTGGGTGACAGTGAGATCCGCACGGCCCGGGACAGCGGCAAAGACGCTTATCAAATTATCTCCGAGGAGGCTTCTGCAATACCGGCCTGCTGCGAGGGGCTGATCTTCCTGCCCTACCTTACCGGCGAGCGCACACCGCATGCCGACGCCAATGCACGGGGAGTATTCTTCGGCCTGACACTGCGTCACGGCAAAGCCCACATGGCCCGAGCCGTGCTCGAAGGCGTCAGCTTCGGGCTACGCGATTCATTGGAACTGATGCGTGCTCTCGGCCTGCCGATCAACGAATGCCGAGTTTCGGGAGGCGGCGCCAAGAGCCCGCTATGGCGTCAGATTCTGTCCGACAACTTCGAGACGGAACTGCTGACGGTCAATAACACCGAGGGAGCGGCCTACGGCGCGGCGCTGTTGGCCGGGATCGGAGCCGGAATCTATAGCAGTGTCGAGGAGGCATGCAAAACAACGATCCGGATCACCGGCCGGACCTCGCCCGAAGCCGCTGTTAAGATATATCGCGAATACTACCAGCGTTACCGCGCTCTCTATCCGGCATTGAAGCAGGAATTCGAGGAGCTAACGCAAGTCGCTAAACGATTCTCCCAGCCCGACGCCGGTGCAGAATAAGCGACGAGGAACATATCGAGAAAAACATGAGGACACTGGAATTCGACGACGCCACGCTCGATCTGCTGGACCGTATCGCCGCTGTGGCCGGAACCCTGTGGGAGAGAGGCTGGGCCGAGCGCAACGCCGGAAACATCTCGCTGCGGCTGTTGGCATCGTTCAGTTCGCGAAAATCCGACAGGGCGGGATCTCCTCTTCACCCGCTCGAGAAACCTCTCCCGAACATAGGCGGCTGTCATTTCCTTGTCTCCGGCGCAGGCACGAGGATGAGGGAACTAGGCAAGAAGGCGTTAAAACGCGTCTGCCTGGTGAGGATCTCCGACCACGGCTCGAGCTACCGCGTGGTAAGAGGCAGGTTTGAAGACGGTTACCAGCCAACCTCCGAATTCCCCTCGCACCTCCTTGTGCACAATTACCTCAAGGGAACCGGCAGAGATGAAATCATAATCCTCCACACGCATCCCACTGAGTTGATCGCGCTCACTCACATACCCGAATATAACAGCGAGGAGAAGCTCAACCAGCTGCTCTGGTCGATGCACCCGGAGGTTAAGGTGGTGATCCCGGAGGGAGCCGGACTCGTTCCATACGTGCTTCCCGGTTCGACGGAGCTGGCCCGGGCTACGGTCGCGTCTCTCGAGGAGCGGAGGATCGTGCTGTGGAGCAAGCACGGCTGCCTGGCGGTGGCACCCGATCCGGAGACGGCATTGGATTTGATCGACACCCTGAACAAGTCGGCTCGTATATTTCTCGCCTGCCGGGCTGCTGGCTTCGAGCCCGAGGGGCTTTCCCGCGAGCAGCTTGCCGAGCTGGAAAGAAAATTCCCGAGGTTGGAACTATGACCGTACACCAGTTCCTCGCCCTGGATCTTGGAGCTGAGAGCGGTAGGGCGATCCTGGGTTCGCTGGATGGAAAACACCTTCAACTGCGCGAGATAAACCGTTTTCCCAACGGCACGGTGGAGATCGCCGGCCACCTGCACTGGGATCTTCTGAGTCTTTACGAAAAGATCCTCAAGAGCCTCAGGATCTGCGCCGATGAGATCACCGCTTCGCCTGCAAGCATCGCATTCGATACCTGGGGTGTCGATTTCACGTTGATTTCCTCCGACGGTGCGTTCCTCGGCAAGCCATTCGCCTACCGTGACAAGCGCACAGAAGGCGCAATGGAGCAGTTTTTCGAAAAAGTCCCGCGGCAGCGGCTCTACGAGCTTACCGGCATCCAGATGCTGCCTTTCAACACGCTCTTCCAGCTCTTCTCCATGGTCCGGGACCGCTCTCCCCAGTTCGACTCCGCAGCCGGCCTGCTGTTCATTCCCGACGCCCTGAATTTCGCCTTCACCGGCAGACAAAAAACAGAGTTCAGCTTCGCCACCACATCCCAACTGTTTAATCCCCGAACAGGATCGTGGGAAAGGGAGATCTTCGACGCGCTCGGCATCGATATCGGCCTGATGCAGGAAGTCGTCGAGCCGGGATCGGTACTTGGCAATCTGCAGTTCGCCGTGGCTCAGATAACGGGCATGGACGAGGTGCCCGTCGTAACAACCGCGAGCCACGACACGGCGGCGGCGGTGGCGGCGGTACCCGCCGAAGGCGAGGATTGGGCCTATATCAGCTCGGGCACCTGGTCGCTTGTCGGAGTGGAGACCACGGCTCCCATAATTGACAGGCAGGCGTTGGAGCACAATTTCACTAACGAGGGTGGCGTCGGTGGCACATTCAGATTCCTCAAGAATGTCATGGGAATGTGGCTGTTACAGGAGTGCCGTCGCGCGTGGTCCAATATTCAGGCATACAGCTACGAAAATCTCACGAGCCTGGCGGAGGAAGCCGCGCCGTCGACGTCGCTGATCGATCCCGACTGGCAAGGTTTTCTGAATCCCGATAACATGCCGGCAGCCATAGCCGAGTACTGCCGCGAGACCTCCCAACCTGTCCCCGATTCGCCTGCCCGCTGCTGCCGCGCGATATTCGACAGCCTGGCCTTAAAATACAAAATGGTTATCGAGCAGGCGGGACAGCTCTGCGGCCGTCAAATAAGGCGTATTCACATTGTCGGCGGAGGCTCGAGAAACCGTTTGTTGTGCCAACTGACTGCCGATGCCACAGGCCTGCCCGTTTATGCCGGCCCAGCAGAGGCAACCGCCGTAGGCAATATTCTTGTTCAGGCTCTGGCACTCGGGTTTTTAAGCGGCCTGGCCGGAATACGCGAGATCGTGAGGGAATCATTCGTGCCAGTTGTCTATAAACCTCGCAGGCACGCCCGCTGGAGCAAAGCACACGCGCGTTTCCGGGAAATCTGTGCGCACACCGGAGGATGACCGATGACGAGCTCAGTTATCGAGCAAGCCTATTCAGCCGCCCGAGAAAAATACGCCGCCCTGGAGGTAAATACCGACGATGCCCTGGACACGCTAAGGAGCGTTGCCGTTTCGATTCACTGCTGGCAGGCGGACGACGTCAGCGGCTTTGAGCGACCTGAAGCTGAGCTGAGCGGCGGCGGGATCCAGATCACCGGCAGCTATCCCGGCAAAGCCCGAACCATCGATGAGCTACGGGACGACCTGGACAAGGCCATGTCGCTGATACCGGGCAGGCACAGGCTCAACCTGCACGCCATCTACGGCGAGTTCGGCGGGAAACCCGTCGATCGCGACGAGATCACTGCGGAACACTTCGCCGGCTGGGTGGAATGGGCAAGGGAACGCGGCATCGGACTCGACTTCAACGCCACATGTTTCTCGCACTCCAAGGCCGATTCCGGCTTCACGCTCTCGTCGAGGGAGAGGGCGGTCAGGGACTTCTGGATCGAGCACGTCAGCCGCTGCCGCGAGATCGGGGCTTACATGGGCCGCGAGCTGGGCACGCCGTGCATCCACAACCTCTGGATTCCCGACGGCTCGAAAGACATCACCATCAACCGCTTCGTGCATCGTTCGCTGCTAATCGGTTCCCTCGACGCCATCTATGAGAAAACCTTCAACCGCCGAGAGCTTGGGGACGCCGTCGAGTCGAAACTCTTTGGTATCGGCAGCGAGTGGTTCGTCGTCGGCTCGCACGAGTTCTATCTTTGTTATGCGCTGACCCGCGCACTGATGCTCTGTCTCGACACAGGCCATTTCCACCCCACCGAATCGGTGGCCGACAAGCTCCCCGCCCTTCTCCAATTCACTCCCGAGTTGCTGCTGCACGTCAGCCGCGGGGTGCGCTGGGACAGCGACCACGTCGTGATTCTCAACGACGAGGTCATCGAGCTGATGGCCGAGATAGTCCGTTGCGGCGCGCTGGACCGCGTCCACATCGCGCTTGATTTCTTCGACGGCAGCATCAACCGTGTGGGCGCATACGCAATCGGAGCCCGTGCGGTTCTCAAGGCGTTGCTGATGGCCTTGCTGGAGCCGAAACACCGATTGAGAGAATACGAGAAATCGGGTGACAACTTCGCCCGCCTTGCCCTGCTCGAGGAGATGAAGACAATGCCTTTCGGCGCAGTCTGGGATTATTTTTGCCTGAGGCAGGATGCGCCGGGTGGCACTAGCCTGATCGAGGAAGTGAAAAGATACGAGAAGGAGGTTCTCAGCAAAAGGATATAAAGAATGGAATTACCCAAAGCGTTTTTCAAGCTTTTCGATAATCTGCCGCGCCAGGGCCCCGGCAGCGTGGAGGTTACACTGGAGGCTCTCAGCAAGCTTCCTCCGTTGCCGGAATCGCCGCGAGTATTGGACATCGGTTGCGGCACGGGAGGCCAGACACTCGTCCTCGCTGAAAAGCTCGGCGTGCCTGTCACGGCGATCGATTTGTATGAACCAAACCTACGCAAACTCGATTCGGCGGCCCGGGACCGCGGCCTCGGAGACCTGATAACCACCAGGCATGTCGACATGAACGATCTCGGCTACGCTCCCGACAGCGTTGACCTGATCTGGTCCGAAGGAGCCATATACAATATCGGCTTCGGCGACGGGCTGCGGAAATGGAGGCCGATGCTCAAGCCCGGTGGGCTGGTTGCTGCCAGCGAGCTGACCTGGTTGACTGACGACCCCCCAAAAGAGGTAAACGACTACCTGCGGGCTGCATATCCCGGGATAGGAACCGTCGATTCTAACATCGAGGCCGCGGTGGCGGCGGGATTCGAGGTGCTCGACCATTTCGCCCTTCCGAGGGAAGCCTGGTGGGACGATTACTACACGCCTTTACTCGAACGCATTGAGCGCTTCAAGCCCGGCGCCGACAACGAAATGAAGCAGGTAATCGCGGAGACGGAGAAGGAAATAGATATGCATCGGCGCTTCAGTGATTTCTACGGTTACGTCTTCTTCCTGATGAAAAGGGTCGATTGATGTATCCTCTCGAGCAGGCCCTGGCTTGGGGCCGTTTATTAGGAGGTATTGAATGAGGCCGAAGCTGAGATTACTCGACGATGGACTGATCGAGAAGATTGTGGCCGAGGGACGCGAAGTGCTCTGCACTCTCGGCGCGGAGATCCATAACAAGGCTGTGCTGGACATGTTGGGCGATGCCGGAGCGGAGATCGACGAGGGCAAGTGGCACGCCGTCTTCACCCAAGAAATGATCGACGACGCGCTCAAGAAGGTGCCGCGGTCATTCAAGTTCTACGACGCGCTCGGCAACGAGACGCACGATTTCGCGGGCGACAATGTTTACTTCACGCCTGGCTCGGCGGCGATCAACATACTCGACGGAGAAACCGGCGAGATCCGCAAACCCGATACCGCCGACTACATCGCCTACGCCAAGCTGATGAGCGGCCTGCCGCACGTCGCTTCGCAGAGCACCGCTTTCATCCCTGCGGATGTCGCCGCGAAAATCTCCGACAGCTACCGCCTCTACCTCAGCCTGCTCTACTGCGAGAAGCCTGTGGTCACGGGCGCCTTCACCATCGAGGCGTTCGAGATCATGAAGGATCTTCAACTGGCAGTGCGCGGCTCCGAGAAGGAACTCGCCGACAAGCCTCTGACGGTTTTCTCCTGCTGCCCGACGGCGCCGATCAAATGGAGCGACGTCACCAGCCAGAACGTTATTGATTGCGCGCACTACTCGATTCCGATCGAATTCATTTCGATGCCGCTTTCGGGATTCATGGCGCCGGTCACCCTCGTCGGTTCGCTGATCCAACACACGGCCGAGACGCTCAGCGGACTGGTGATCAGCCAGCTCGCCGCGCCCGGGACCCCAATTCTCTACGGCGGCTCGCCGGCCATCTTCGACATGCGCTACGAGACAACACCGATGGGCGCCGTGGAGACGATGATGCAGGACTGCGCCTACAGCGAAATCGGCAAGCACCTCGGCATGCCCACGCAGGCCTACATCTCGCTCAGTGACGCCAAGGCACTCGACGCGCAGGCGGGGATCGAATCGGCGATGGGGGCGACGCTGGCCGCGCTCTCCGGCATCAACAACATTTCCGGCCCGGGAATGCTCGACTTCGAGAGCTGCCAGAGCCTCGAGAAACTTGTTGTGGATAACGAGATCTGCGGTCTGACCTACCGCCTGATCGCCGGTATCGAGCCGCGAGAAGACTTCCCGTCCATCCCGCTGTTCCAGGAACTGATCAAGGAGAAGCACCTGCTGATCGCCGATCACACGCGCAAACACTTACGCGAGGAGATCACCTTCCCCGGACCGGTGATCAACCGCGCGAATCTCTCCCGCTGGCGTGAGGAAGGCAGCCTCACCCTCGGCCAACGGGCCAATGCAGAGGTAAAGCGCCTGATAACGGCATACACGCCTACGCGCATCGCCGATGACACAAAACGCGAGTTGACTCGGCTGATGGAAACCGAGGCGCGCCGCTGCGGAATGGACTTGCTGCCTGCGAGAGAGTAATGAGAGAGATTTTTCATCTATCAACCGGCGAGGTCGCGCCCGACAACAAAACGGTGCTCGAACTGCAGGGCATACCGCGCCGCGTCGAACCCCCGGTGAGGATCATCGGCATCCTCGACGAGGCGGCGGATATGTTCCTCTCACTCGCCGAGCCGCGGGGATTGATGGAAACTGTTGAACAAGAAGAATTCGCCGGCATTTACTCCGGCGACGGGCGCAACGAGCCGGAAACCCCATTGCAGAAGATTTATCCTCGAGCCTCGACTCTGGCACTTTTCACGGTCACTGTCGGCGCTCGGGTCTGCGTGCGCATCAGGGAGCTTTTCGCGGTCAATGAACCTGCGTTGGGTTACATGCTCGATTCCGTCGCGTCCGCAGCAGCGGATAAGGCCGCCGATCTGGCTGCGGATCGCCTCAAGTCGAAACTTCGGGAAGAATACGGCCGAGATTCAATGCCGGAAGTTTTACCTTACAGTCCCGGTTACTGCGGTTGGCATATCAGCGGCCAGCGCAGGTTGTTCGAAAGGCTGCGGCCTGAGGAAATCGGCGTGACCCTCAACGACAGCTTTCTGATGAGCCCGCTGAAGTCGGTCTCGGGAGTGCTTGCCGCCGGGCCGGCGCAGATACACAGTTTTGACGACACCTTCCCTTTCTGCAGCGCTTGCACAACCCACAGTTGCAGGGAGAGAATCGCAGAGATTGACTGAAAGCCGAACTGTAATCCAAAGGAGGTTGGAATTGGAGATTCTCGAACAGATCGCAAATAAACTTGAACAGGGCGATCATGAGGCGGTTGCCAAGCTGACACAGCAAGCAATGGACGAAAAAATCGCCACCACGCAGATCCTCAACGAGGGACTGATAGCAGGCATGGATGTCGTGGGCGAAAAGTTCCGCCTGCACGAGATCTTCCTCCCTGACGTCCTCCTCGCGGCCAAGGCGATGAATGCCGGCATGGAGCTGCTCAAACCTCTGCTGATCAAGGATGACATTCCGGCTGTAGGCAAGGTGGTTATCGGCTCGGTGCAGGGCGACCTGCATGACATAGGTAAGAATCTGGTCGGCATCATGCTGAAGGGCGCCGGATTCGAGGTGGTCGACCTCGGCAGCGATGTGTCGCCGCAGAGTTTCGTCGACACGGCAGTCGAGCAGAGCGCGCCGGTGATTGGCATGTCGGCACTGCTGACGACCACGATGCCGGTGATGGGCCAGGTGGTGAACATGCTCGAGGAGCGCAATCTGCGCGGAAAGATCAGGACAATTATCGGCGGAGCGCCGGTATCAAAGGACTTCGCTGCACAGATCGGCGCCGACGACTACGGCTTCGACGCCGCCAACGCCGTCGTCCGGGTCAAGGCCTTGGTCGGGATCGGGTGAGATGAAGAGCCCGCTGGAACGAATAGCCGCCGGGGAGATCCTCCTTTTCGACGGCGCCATCGGCACGATGATAATGGCCCGCGGTCTGGAGCCGGGTCTGCCGCCGGAGTCGTTCAATCTCTCGCGGCCCGAGGTCCTGAAAGAGGTGGCGCGGTTGTACATCGAGGCGGGAGCGGAATTCGTTACCACCAACTCATTCGGGGCGTCGCCGATCAAGCTGCGGCACTACTCCCTCGATGACCAAGCTGAGGAGATTAACAGAGCGGCTGTCGAAGCGGCGCGCGCAGCCACCGCAGGGAAAGCCTATGTCGCCGCCTCCATCGGGCCTACCGGGGCAATACTGAAGCCTTTCGGAGACGCAGATCCGGAGGAGGTCGCCGCAGGTTTCGAACTCCAGGCCGATGCCATGGCCGCCGCCGGTGCCGATATCTTCGTCGTCGAAACAATGATCGACCTCGCCGAGGCGAAGCTGGCCGTCGAAGCCACCAGGAAGGCGGCGGCGCAAATCCCCGTAATGGCAACCATGACTTTCGATCCCACGCCGCGGGGCTTCTTTACTGTGATGGGTGTAACCATCGAACAGGCGGCGGATGAGCTGGCAACCGCCGGAGCCGATATAGTAGGCTCCAACTGCGGAAACGGCATAGAACTGATGGTCGAAATCGCAGCGGAATTCAAACAACACACCAGCCTGCCGATCGCGATCCAGGCGAATGCAGGCCTTCCCATTCTCAGAGACGGCGAGGTCATTTATCCTGAAACTCCGGAATTCATGGCTGATAAATCGAACGAATTGGTTGCTCTACCCGTATCAATAATCGGTGGCTGTTGCGGCACAACTCCTGAACACGTTCAAGCGATAAGGGCGGTTATTGACTCCGCCCGGTAGGGCTAATGATGAATTTCAATCCGGGCAGTCATCCTGTCCCAACCGAATTGCGTTGCGAATACCTTCGCGAACCTCTTGGCATAGACGTTCCACACCCCCGCTTTTCCTGGATTCTCTCGCACCCCGGTAAAGCTCAGAAACAAAAGGCTTACAGGATATTGGTGTGCTCCGATCTCGAGCAGGCGCTAAGGAAAAATGGTGACAAGTGGGACAGCGGCGAGATCGAATCGCCGCAATCTTTCGGTATCCCATACAGCGGCGAACCGCTCGAGAGCATCAAGCGTTACTGGTGGCGCGTCGTGTGGTGGAACACCGCAGGGAAAGCCAGCGGTTTCAGCGAACCTGCCCAGTTCGGCACCGGCTTTCTCGATGGCAGTGAATGGCAAGCGCCATGGATCTCCATGAAGAATCCCGAGGAGTTCATCTCTCGCGGGACGGTGATACTCGGGCGATATCAGGGCGACTACGTGCAATGCCTGGGTATCTACCTGCGAAAGGAAATTCAGTTGAAGGCGGAGGTCGAGCGAGCGACGGCATTTATCAGCGGATTAGGTTTCTACGAACTTCGCATAAACGGAAAAAAGGTAGGCGACGCCGTCCTCGATCCGGCGCAAACGGATTATGACAAAGTAGCCCTGTACTCAACCTTCGACGTCACGGACATGCTGACCCAAAACTCCACCATCGGATTAATTTTGGGCAACGGGCGCCACATCGAGAACTACGGTTACGGCAAACCCAAGGCGACGCTGCAGATGGAGATTGAATATGAGGACGGCAGCAGAGACGTAGTTGTCACGGATAAAAGCTGGAAGGCCTCTGACGGCCCGCTTCGCGAAAACGGCCTCTACTTCGGCGAACACTACGATGCGCGCCTTGAGATGTCCGGCTGGGACGAGGCCGAATTTCATAACGAAAATTGGGAGAAGGCCGAGGAAGTTGACGGCCCGTCGCTGTCATCGCAAATGATGCCGCCGGTGCGGGTGGAGCGGTTCGTCAAACCTCAACGCCTCTACAGCCCGACCAAGGGTGTTTATATCTTCGACTTCGGCAGGAACTTCTCCGGTTGGGCGCGGCTGAAAGTCCGCGGACCTTCCGGCACAAAGGTGGAGCTGAGATACGCCGAGCTTGTGCATGAGGACGGAACGCTCAACACCGCCACGAATGATGGCGCGGATGCGACCGACGTTTATATCCTCAGGGGCAAGAACCGTGAAAGTTGGGCGCCTCGTTTCACTTATCACGGCTTCCGCTTTGTAGAGGTCAGCGGTTACCCCGGCGCTCCCTCCCTCGAATCCCTCGAGGGTTGTTTTGTCCACAGCGAGGTCGAACACACCGGCAGTTTCAAATGCTCAAACGACCTTATCAACCGGATCCATGAGAATGTAGTGTGGGGGCACCTATCCAACCTGATGAGCATCCCCACCGACTGCCCGCAACGCGACGAGCGCCACGGCTGGCTCGGCGACGCGCATCTCGCTGCCGAAGAAGCAATCTTTAATTTCGATCTGGCGCCTTTCTACAGCAATTTCATCAGTGAAATCCAGTTGAGCCAGACTCAAGAGGGCGGTCTGCCGGACATCGTACCGGGTTACCTTCGCAGCCTCTACCCTGCCGACCCCGCTTGGGGCACGGCTTTCATCACGCTGGCATGGTTGATGTACCAACATTACGGCGATGAGAGAATCCTCGCGGACAACTTCGACTCAATGCGCCGGTATATCGAGTTTCTGCGTTCGAAAGCGGAAGGAAATATTCAGAAGACCCTGGGTAAGTTTGGGGACTGGTGCCCTCCCGGTTCGATTGCTTCAAAAAAGACCCCCGTGGAACTTGTGGCCACGTGGTATTACTTCCACGATGTTGTACTACTTGGAAAAATCGCCGCCGCACTCGGAAAGAAAGATGATGAAAAAATCTTCAGTTTGCTGGCAGATAAAATCAGATCTGCTTTTAACAGATTTTTCCTGCGCAAGGACGGCTATGCCTCCCTGCAAAACGGCCCTTTGGATTTCGAACCGAGCCAAACATCAAACCTCCTGCCCCTTCACCTCGACCTCGTTCCGGACGACAGCAAGCAGCAAGTCATCGACACCCTTGTCGATAGTGTTATCAGGCTGAACGATTGCCACCTCGACACGGGGATAATCGGTACGCGTTACCTGCTGGAGGTTCTCTGCGATATCGGTCAAGCTGAGGCAGCATATAAAATCGCCTCTCAGACGAGCTACCCCGGCTGGGGTTACATGATTGCCGAAGGTGCTACGACGCTTTGGGAGCGGTGGGAGAAACGGGAAGGCGGGGGAATGAATTCCCAGAATCACATCATGCTCGGTTCCGTCGACGCCTGGTTCTATAAGTACCTTACCGGCATCAAACCCCTGAGCGCCGGTTGGAGGCGGATCGGCATCCTCCCGCATCCCCTTGGGGATCTCGAATTCGTCGAGGCTGAGACATCCACGCCGCTCGGCAGGCTCGCCGTATCTTGGAAGCGCTCCGAGGGGCAGTTCGAGTTGACAGCCGACGTGCCCGTGGGCGCCGAAGCTGAGATCGGCTTGCCCCTGCTTTGGGAGGATTCGGATTTATACGATTCCGGCAGGAAAATCCGGCCCGAAGACGGCGGCACCGCTCAGTTCTCGGTTTCAGGCGTAAACAATGATAGAATTCTCATCAAAACCGGCAGCGGCAAGTACCACTTTCTGATCCTCGCCAAATAAAGGGAACCGGCCTGGAGATCTACAAAGATCCTTCACGTCCTGTGGAGGAAAGGGTGGCGGACCTTGTCTCGCGCATGACAGTGGCGGAAAAAGCATCGCAGTTGCGGGCTGTGTGGGGTTACGCCCTGATGGAGAACCGCGAGACGTTCTCGGAAAAGAAAGCCGCGGATTTGCTGAACAGCAGCATAGGCCAGATCACGCGTCACGGCAACGCAACGACGCTTCCGCCGCGGGAGGTCGCGGAATTCGCGAATCTTGTCCAACAATTCCTGCTCGAAAAGACACGGCTCGGCATCCCGGCGCTGATACACGATGAATGCCTCTGTGGATACCAGGCGCGCGGGGCGACAATCTTCCCTCAGGCCATCGGCCTGGCCTCGACATGGCACCCTGAGCTGATTCGGGAGATGACTTCGGCCATCCGCCGCCAATTGATCACCGTAGGAGCGAGGCAAGCTCTCGCGCCGGTGCTCGACGTAGCCCGCGAGCCGCGCTGGGGACGGGCATCGATGTCGAGTTGCCTGAAATCCAGTGCTACGGGTTGCTGGAAGATCTGGTCAAGAACGGCGTCATTTCGCAGCGAGTGCTGGATAAGGTCGTCGAGCCGGGAGAATTTGAGGTTAAGATCGGCGGTTCGTCCGACGACATTCGGCTTGAAGGAAGCTACAGAGTTGTTGGAGAAAAACGGCATTTGGGATTGAGTAAATCCTTCTTCTCGATCGTAACCTGAAATCAAGCGACAAGCCCTGCGAGTTGTGCTTTAATCCCGAGATAAAGGACTACTTTAAATAATACCGAGTCTCGAATGGAGCGTGTTCTCGATATCCTCTCCATCAGAACCTCCGAGGGTATGCTTGCCCTCGTGGAAATCCTGCTGACAGTGCTCGTTGCTGTGGTTCTCCAGCTAGCGGCGCGAAGCAGGGCAAGACGCCCGGCAGGCCCGGAGAGGGCGTTCGGAAGATTCGCTGCGAACAAACCTCGAGCGATATTGCTGATCTTCCTGCTGGCATTATTGGGACGAGCCGCCGTGCTGCCGATCTACCCGCCCGGCGTGCCGCGGGTTCACGACGAATTCTCCTACCTTCTCACGGCCAACACGCTCGCCTCAGGCCGCCTCACCAACCCAACTCACCCGATGTGGCTCAACTTCAAATCAATGTATGTCATTCACAATCCAAGCTATACCGGCAAATATCCGCCCGCGCAGTGATTGGTTCTGGCTGCCGGGCAAGCGATTGCCGGGCACCCGTGGGTGGGCGTCTGGTTAAGCTGTTCCATCATGTGCGCAGCCCTCTGCTGGATGCTCCAGGGCTGGCTGCCGCCGGCCTGGGCGTTTCTCGGCGGTATCGTGTGCGCCCTCAAGCTGGGCATCATCAGCTACTGGGCTACCTCCTACTGGGGCGGCGCCGTGGCAGCGCTCGGTGGATTGCTGGTGCTTGGTGCGTTGCCGAGAATTCTTAAACGCGCGAAACTGATACACGGCATTCTGCTGGGAGCCGGAATTTCGATACTCGCCGCAAGTCGGCCTTGCGAAGGCTTTGTGCTTTACCTGCCGGTAATGCTCGTGCTGCTGATCTGGTTTTTCCGGCGGAAGGGGCCGGGCCGTCTGGCAAAGGCCGTCAGGATCGTCTTCCCCGCCGGCGCCGTTTTTATTGCCGCCGCTTACTGCCTGGTTTTCTACAACTGGGCGGTCACCGGCGATCCGCTTCGCCTCCCTTATCAAGCCTACATGGATCAATATTTCCAGTCCGTGCCGTTCGTCTGGGTTCCGCCGGCAAGCAACCCAAGCTTCAATAACCCTCAGCAGATGGGGCACTGGGTGTCGGACGAGGTCGGCATGTCAGAGCGGATCAAAACGCCGGTTCGCTATCTGGCTGAAATGCCGAGGCACGCGCGAGGGATCTTGCGCTACTTCCTTGGTGGCGCTTTCCTGATTCCCCTGCTGGCCCTTCCCTGGGCTCTGTTCGATCGCAGGATAAGGTTGCTGGCCTTCATTGCTCTGTTCGTGGCGGCCGGAACCCTGATCGAGAAACCATACATCGTCCATTATGCCGCTCCGGCGTTGGGGCTAATATACGCTTTGATGTTCCAAAGCCTAAGGCGGTTGAGCCACTGGCGCCTCAGGGGACGCGCCGCCGGAAGGATGCTGGCGCGGGGAACCATCGGAATTGCCGTGGCGTTCTTCACATTGCGTCTTCTGCTGGCGATTTGCGGGTGGCACGACATCGAACAGAATGTGATCGCGTCAGACGCGGAGTGGTCCTACGAGCGAGCGCGTATCATTGAAAAGCTGGAGAAAACCGGGCAAAAACACCTGATCGTCGTGCGATACAAGCCCGGCCACAACATCCACAACGAGTGGGTATACAACCGCGCGGACATCGACGCCGCCACAGTTGTTTGGGCTCGGGAGTTGAGCGAGGAAAGCAATAACAAGCTTTTCAATTATTTCGAGGACCGCAGGATCTGGATTGTGGAAGCTGATGAAACACCGCCGCAACTAAGGCCGTACCGGCCCGATTAACTGTCGTATTTTTCGACATACCTGTTAATTGCTCGCTTTAGTTCCTGCGCTGGTCGCCTTCCGCATAATGAAGAAAATTGGCACTCCGATAACCACAATCCCCGCGCCGATCAATGCCGAAGCAGGATTGTAAGGTTCAGGCACTCGGTAGCTATCAACGCCAATTTTTTGTGCAAACTCAAGTGATAACGGTGCGCCGCCATCTCCTGAGGATGGGGACATGCGGTATCGATCTTTCCACGAATCACGCACTCTGAGAGCCGGCAAAGAATTTCTTCCATCTTTTCCCCCTCACATCTATATCGCGGAAATGTTGAGGTTTAGCTAGTGGAAAACGAAACCGGTTCATCCTCATCCCCGGAAGCAAAGCAGGAAGCCAAGATTTGTTGGCCTTTCAGATAGGCAGTATAGCATTTGCCATACCAGTGCATAGAAAACAATGATAGGAAATACAGTTATTATGAAGTGCAATAACAACATCTAACAAAATAACCGCAAACATGCCTAGTGTTAAAACCGAATATGTTCCCCGTGGAACAACGGCTGGATTAAACTCGCTTAATGAGATTGAACAATAGTAGAATTATTAAAGAAAATCTACTTGCACGAAATAATAAAGCCAGATCATGCGGTTGGCAAAACGACAGATTAATTTTAATACCTGCGACTATCTGATATGG
>CBFCZO010000062.1:0-17974 GCA_965602675.1 uncultured bacterium
CAATACCGCATGCTCGACAGGGCTATCTGAATGCAAATCGTCGTATAAGGCGGGATTACTTCACCGTAGTTACTATCTCGAACTCCGGCGGATCGAATATCGTGCGTTTGACTGAGCACTTGTCGGCCAACCTCAAGCGCTGGCTGGGTATGACTGCGCCCGCGGTGGCGGGAGCGGGCTAGAGGGAGCGGGATGAGGCCCCTGCAGGGGGCTAAAATCCGCGTCTCAAGCGTGAGAAACCCGCGATATCGCCAGCAATGCCTACCTATTATGAGCCGATGAGGCCGAAACGGCAGCTCAAGGATACCTGTCGCAGGCTGTTGATCAACGGTCTCCTGCAAAAGCAAATTTGCATGACATCAACCCCTGCTAGTGAATGTATTTGTAATATATACAGTACGTCACTTATCAAGGTCAATTAATCTCGGCTTAGTCCCGAAGACATGGAATTCGCGGATTCTTCTCCAACCCAAGCAGCAGCTCGAAGGAGCAGATATGAGTGTTACTCCTTCACTACAGGATGGTCGCCCGTTTTTCACCCTGGGTGAAATCCTTTCATATGCGCCTCCCTCGATTTTGGCCTAAAGTTTCATCAGGATGGGGTTCTGACCAAAAGATCCGGCATTAGAGCAGCCACCCATTTGTGTTACACTAGGTTCCGGCTTGATCGTCGTGCTCCGCAACGAATAGCCTGCTTTCAACATCCACCTGCGACAGAGCCGCTTGAACGCGGCGTAAAGGCCTCCGGCTTCCGTTGCCGGGTCGAGAAGGCGTCTTGCGCGTGATCCGGGGAACTTAAGTGCAGGGTCAGGATTCAACCTAATAAGGGAGGGATAAATCGATGAATAGAGCGATCGTCTGTTTGGTGACAATCGCCGCGAGCCTGTGGATGGTATGCGCTCCACAGGCGGAGGCATGCACCAGCATCCTCGTCACCAAGGGCGCGTCGAAAACTGGCGCTGTGATCATCACCTACTCGTGCGACGGGGCCTTCGTACCCGGCTTGAGCCTCATCCCCGCGGCCGACTACGAGCCGGGTGCGACCATGACAATCAGGACTCGTGGAGGTGTCGAGACGGCAATCCCGCAGGTCTCTCACACCTACCAGGTCGTGGGCCTGATGAACGACCAGCAACTCTCGATAGGAGAGACAACCTTCGACGGCCGCCTCGAGTTGGTCAACAAACAGGGACTGTTTCATTACTTTCAACTGATGCGCACGACCCTGCAGCGCGCACGCACCGCGCGCGAAGCAGTGGAAGTCATGGCTGCGCTTGTAGATGAATGGGGATATGCAAGCTCCGGAGAATCGATATCGATCGCGGACAAGGAAGAGGCCTGGATCTTCGAGATCGTGGGCCCCGGCCCTGGCGGCAAGGGAGCGATCTGGGTGGCCGTCCGCGTACCCGACGGCATGATCAGCGCGCACGCCAACATGGCCCGCATCCGGGAGTTCCCGCTGGACGATCCCGAGAACTGCATCCACTCCGAGAACGTCATCTCCTTTGCCGTGGAGCACGGATACTACGATCCCGAATCCGGCAAGCCCTTCAGCTTCGCCGACGCCTACTGCCCCCCGACCGAAGAGCAGGTTCGCTACTCAGCACGGCGTGTCTGGTCGATTTTCCGCCGCGTGGCACCCTCGCAGAATTTCAGCCCCGACTACAGCTCTTACGTGCCGGGAGCCGAGCCCTACCCGCTCTGCATCAAACCCGACAACAAGCTCGATGTGCGCGATGTCATCGCCCTGCACCGGGACCACTACGAGGGGACCGAGTTCGACATGACGAAGAACCTCTCCTCCGGACCCTACGGTGCGCCCGACCGCTGTCGGCCGCTGAAGTGGGAAATTGACGGCAAGACGTATGCCTGGGAGCGCCCGATCGCCACCCAGCAGGCAGCTTTCGTCTACGTCACCGAGAGCAGAGCGACGGTTCCGGACGAGATCGGCGGCATCGTCTGGCTCGGCATGGACAACCCCTACACCTGCTTTTTCACTCCGCTCTATACCAGCATCACCGAATTGCCTGCCTCCTATTCCATCAGGAGTGCTGAATTCTCGCGCGATTCCGCCTGGTGGTGCTTCAATTTCGTCGCCACTTTCGCGCAGCTGCGCTGGAGCCATATGATCGTCGACATCCAGAATGTGCAGGCCGAGATCGAAGACATGGCGTTCTCCCTCCAGCCGGCCATCGAAAGCACAGCAACCGAGCTGCTGAAGGTCGATCCGGAGTTGGCCGCCCTCTACCTCACGAGGTATAGCGTCGACACTGCCGAATCGAATATCGCCAAGTGGTGGAAGCTCAGCGAGTTCCTCATCACCAAATACAACGACGGTTACATCCTCGGAGATGACGGACGTCGCCACGAGACCGGCTACTCCAAGGAATGGCTCCGGCGCGAGATCCTGCTTCACCCCGAACGCTTCAGGCTCAAGGAAGAGCGCAAGGGCGAGGGAGAACTCTAAACCCATCGGCCACTGACTGAGAAGCCCTATGAAAACCACGGGGCAATACTGACCGTGAACTGCCTGGAATTGGTATTCTTCCAGCTCGGTACTGGCCTGCCATGGCGGTGCAGAGCTGTTCGGAATACGCGAGATCGCCAGCTTACTTCCCTGCAGATGCCTCTCTATTGATTCTGGCCTTATACTTAATCAATATGGGGTACTAATCAGAGATTTCGGCATGCGAGCGCAGTGAGGTCTTGATCTCCAGGTTAGTAAGGGGGGGGGAAGATGTCCGCAAGACTAGTCCCGATTCTCGGGGGCAATGCGCGAAATGTAATAGCCCTCTGTGCACTTTCCATTATTACCCTCAGCGGTGGCGTTGCTCATGCACAGACCAGTGATTACAGGTTCGAGCACATCTCGATCGATCAAGGCCTCTCAAACAACTCCGTTTTTTGTATATTTCAGGACAGCCAGGGCTTTATGTGGTTCGGAACGGAGGATGGGCTGAACCGATATGACGGCTACAAGATAACAGTATTCAAGCATGACCCTCAAAATCCTGCGAGCATGGTCCGTAGAAAATGCTAAGAGCTAAGAAATGAATTCCGATATAGCTACCAATAGAATATGAACCCTGCTGCTCGACAGATCAACGACTTCAGCACCTCTCATCAGATTTTTAATGCGTACATGCCAATATATGAGGAAATAGATTTGTTCGGCGACCCGATGGTTGCGACGTGTGATATCGCCGTCCGGGTGCACAGATGCGGTGGCGGATGTTCTCGAATCACTTCACCGAAGTACTGATCTCGAACTCCGGCGGATCGAATATCGTGCGTTTGACTGAGCACTTGTCGGCCGAGCGAATCAGCGCGGCGTAGTATTTCTCCGGGAAATCTGGCGGCACCTGTATCTCGATGGTGACCTTCGAAAGACCCTTCTTTGTCGTCCCGAACTCGTGGCGCTGAAAGATTTGGATCCCTTCGCTGGATATCTTTCGAAAGTCGCAGAATCGCTTCACGTAGATCCCCGCGCAGGTCGCAATCGAAACCAGAAAAAGCATATAGGGCTCAGGTGCGCTGCCTGGCACTCCCGAATCGGTCTTTTGATCGGTCTCGATAATGTGGTTCTCTACCTCGGCGTTGACTTTGTCGCCACCGGGGAAAGTCACCTTGATGTCCATTCAAACCTCTCATTACGTCTTACGTACAGATTTTCTCCAAGCTACCAAAAGAATAATTTCATCGCGGTGATTCGGCAATGTTATATTGTGCCCAGGCAAGATTTACTTCTGAAACGGTTGCTGACTAATGTTAAAATCCCTGGAGACAGAACACCTTACTTCTATTGAGTGGAGATAAATATGCAGAAAGTCATCGATGAGCTGAGGGCCAATCACGAGCGTTATCTTGAAGAGTTGATCGAAGTACTGAGGATTCCCAGCATCAGCCCGGGCTTGCCGAATCCGGAAGCGATGGAGCAGGCCTCCGATTGGGTAGTCGGCAGACTGAAAAGAGCAGGTATAGATGAGGTTAGAAAACTCCGTGCCGGTGATAAAAGCCCCGTTGTCTGGGGACGCAAACATATCAGCGACGCTCTGCCTACGGTTCTTTTTTACGGCCATTACGATGTCATGCCTCCCGATCCCCTCGATGAATGGGAGACGCAACCGTTCGAGCCGCAACTCAGGAACGGCGAGCTCTACGGGCGCGGAACTGCCGACGACAAAGGGCAGTTCCTGATGCACGTCAATGCGATCGAAGCATATCTCAAGATCAAGGGCACGCTGCCGGTCAATGCGATCTTCGCGATCGAGGGAGAGGAAGAGGAAGGCAGCCCGGCACTCGAGGACCTTCTCGATACGCACAAGGATCTTCTGCAAGCCGACGTGGCGGTGGTCAGCGACTCCCCTTTCTTTGCCAGAGACTGTCCCTCGATCTGTTACGGACTGCGCGGAATCGCGGCGGCCGAGATTCGCGTGATTGGGCCCAACAGCGATTTGCATTCCGGTAATTTCGGCGGCGCAGTGGCCAACCCTGCGGAATTCATCGCTCGCATAATCAACGACCTGAAGGACCGCGACGGCAGGATAACAATAGACGGCTTCTACGACGATGTCCTCGAGCTCACCGAAGCTGAGCGAAAGGCTTTCGCCGAGCTGCCGTTCGACGAGGGGGGCTTCAAGTCGGATCTCGGGATCCAGGATGTCTACGGAGAAGACGGCTTCACGACTCTGGAAAGGATTTGGGCGCGGCCGACGTTCGAGGTCAACGGCATCGGCGGCGGATTCCAGGAAGAAGGCTTCAAGACGATTATCCCCTCAGGTGCTTTCGCCAAGGTAACGATGCGCCTCGTACCTAATCAGAACCCGCTGAAGATTCTCGATCAGATTGAGAGCCATGTGATGAAGAACGCTCCCGAGGGTGTTGAAGTGGTGGTCGAAAAAGCCCACTTCGGCTATCCCTTCCTTGCTCCTATCGACAATCCGCATGTCGAGGCCGGCAGGCGGGCAATGGAAAAAGGATTCGGGCAAAAAGTTTACTTCATCCGGGATGGAGCATCGATACCGATAGTCACATCGCTAAACAAGAAACTGGGTGCAACCTGCCTTCTGATGGGCGTCGACGTGCCGGACGGCAGAATCCATGCTCCCAACGAGAAGCTGGTGATGAACAATTTCCACCGCGGGATGGAGATGATCGCCTATCTGCTCGAAGAATTTTGATTTTCGTAAAACCTTATTAAGCGGGCATTAGTAGCATTTTGAACACCCGGACCCGTGAGTGAAAACAGGCTCCAGGCAGCAGCCGGTGGTGTCGGATTGCCAGGAAGAGGCATCACCGGAAACCCGGGTTTTTCAGAACCTTCAGCCTTCCGTCTTCAATCTTGAAACCCCGATTTTACCCTCGTGGGGGCGAGTGATCCTTCAGCCTTCAGTCTTTAGACTTGAATATTTTACGCAACCTGCTGTAAGCGATGGTTGTGCAAGTACGCTCGCACGTACTTAGGTCTGCCTGTATTTTCACCCCAGACAGAAGGGGCTCCCTTATTTTCCAGTTACGCCGCCGAAGCCTGTTTTTCAAAGAACCTGATTACTTGGCAAAATCCTCTCCCGGATCTTCAACAATGTCGGTCGTGGCATTCACGACTTCCAGCTTCCCGTCTATCTTGTCGATGAAGTCATCCCACTCCCTGAGAAGCTCATTCTTCTTCCTCTCGTCATAGAACCTTACCGTATGGGGCCTTTCCCCACCCGGCCCTGGAGCAGCGTTGCGCATCCTGGTCTCCGCGTTCTCGTCATTCATCGCTCTGAAAGTGTCCAGAATGTACTCGCCAAGCCCCAGCCCCTGGCGTGCTCCCCGAATGACGAGCAGTTCCGCCAGCGAATATTTCTTAGCGTCGATCTCGATGATGGTCGACAGATTAGTCAGCTCGATACGCCGCTTAAGCTGAAGATAGCGCTTGAAAAGATCGAGGTTCGCCTGCACCTTGGAAATGACTTCCTTCCTCTGTTCCTCATCGCTGCCGAAATGGGCCTTCTCTGTACTGGGTAGAGAGGCGTACATCGTGATGTCATCGGTGTTCCGCGACATCCGTTTGTGAATCAACCGCAACTCCTTCATCGCTTCGATGAGTTTCATCTCCACACCAAGAAATGTGAATAAATGATATTACAGACAAGGCATAATTTAGGTCGCACGGTGTTGATTGTCCAGCAATAATTTGATCAGCTCAAAATTGAATGCTCGAGTCAAGGAATATCATAACGACCACGAGCGTTGACCATTGGGGAGGTAAAAGATGGATTTCAAGTCAAAATTCGAAGGAGCGATGAATACCGAGGCATTTTACAGCACTCTCGGCGGCAACAAAAAGCTGCACGATCTGCACTTCAACCGCATCAGTGTTGATGAATACAAGCAAAAGCTGGACAGTAAGCTGCCGAATTTGAAGATTATTGTCCTGACGGAGCCCTGGTGCGGTGACTCGATAGCGATTGTCCCAACCATGATGCGCCTGTTCGAAAACAACGCCAACGTCGATATGCGCTTCCTACTGCGCGACGAGAATCCCGACCTGATGGATCTCTTCCTTACCAACGGCTCGCGCTCCATCCCCAAAATCATCATCCTTGACGACGAGTTCAGAGTCCTGACGCACTGGGGGCCGAGGCCGAAAATCGTGCAAGACATCTTCGAGAGCTTCCGAGCCGACATCGAAGCCGGACGCGTCGAGAAAATGGAAGCGATCAAGAAGATCCGCGGCTTCTACTCAAAGGACAAGGGTAAAGCGATTAGCGAAGAATTCACCGCTGTTCTGCTCGATGCCTTACCCTGATCCGCAAACTCAGACAGAGTTAGAACTATGACCAGACAATCGGTGTTCGCCATAATACTGGCCACGATTCTGTCAATAGCCACCCCAGCAGCCGGCGAAGACAAGCCGTTGAGCAGTACGCCGGTGTCATTGGGAGCCGAGCTGATTGCCACAGGCCTTGATCATCTGACTTATCTCACCGCAACGCCGGGAGATTCCTCGAGATTGTTTGTCGTCGAGCAGCCGGGTAGGATCCTGGTCATTAGAAACGGCGACCTGCTTCTAAAGCCCTTCCTCGACATCACGAACAAGGTTCTGGACGGCGGCGAGCGCGGGCTGCTGAGCATGGCTTTCGATCCCGATTACAAGAATAATCGTCGCTTCTATGTTAATTACACCGATAACAACGGCGATACCGTCGTAGTCCGTTACCAGACCAAAAAGAAAAATCCGAACGTCGCATTGAAGAAGAGTGAAGCGATCATCCTGCGCATCGAGCAGCCCTACAGTAACCACAACGGCGGCCAGCTGCAGTTCGGGCCCGACGGATATCTCTACATCGGCATGGGAGACGGAGGCTCCGGCGGCGATCCTCTCAACTCGGGGCAGGACCTCACCAGCCGCCTCGGAAAGCTGCTGCGTATCGACGTCAAGGAATTGCCCTACACAATTCCTTCCACCAATCCTTTCGCCAATCCTGTCGAGAGCGGGATCATCTCCCATCCCGAGACCTGGGCTTGCGATCTACGGAATCCCTGGCGCTTCAGCTTCGACCGCAACACCGGCGATCTCTACATCGCCGACGTCGGGCAGAGCGCGATCGAAGAAGTTAATTTCCAGGCGGCCTCCAGCCGTGGCGGCGAGAACTACGGCTGGAACATCAAGGAGGGTTCGCAGGATTACAATCCCAACGGGAGCAGCAAGGCGGGGTTTGTCGATCCGATACACGAATACACTCATGCCAACGGCAACTGCTCGGTCACGGGCGGCTACGTTTACCGCGGTAAGGCTATAGCGGTACTTAGAGGTGCCTATTTCTTCGCCGATTACTGCTCGGGTAGGATCTGGTCGTTCAAATATCGCAATGGCAAAGTAACGGAATTAACCGAATGGACCGAAACAATCGGCGGGCCGTTCCCCTACATCACCTCCTTCGGCGAAGACGCTGATGGAGAGCTGTACTTCATGGGGACCGTCAACGGGAACATCTATAAAATAATTAATAGATGACGAAAGTGAGTAATTCAGGGGCCGGTTGGAAAGCCGACCCCTTTTTATTTAGATCAATAATCGCCAATCGGGAAATCGGAGAGGCTGGTGATCGGGTTTTCCGGGTTGAGATAACGAGCCAGGAATTTATAGATTTTCAGCCTGATCTCGCGCGCCGTCTTCGTATCAAGGCGGTCGAAGCTATGGCCTCCGGGATAATCCTCGTAGATCTCGTACTCGAACTTTTTGCCTTCGGCCTTCAACGCCTTGATCAGGTGCTCCACCTCGAGCACGTTGACGTCTTCATCGCTTGTGTTGGTATGGATCAGCAGCGGAGTATCCTGCAACTTGTGGGCGTTCCAGGCGGGCGAGCGGCGGCGGTACTCATTAACATCCGCATAGGCCGTTTTGCCTATGTGGTGCTTGGCGGAGTAGAGATCGCGGTAGCCCTGGGTCTTGTAGCCCATGCGCGCGATGATGTCGCTGACCGGAACCCCGGCGAAAGCACACTGGTAATCCTTCGGATGATCGAAGATGTTATGCAGAGTAATCAGTCCACCGTGGCTCCATCCGAGAATGCCGATTCTGTTCGCGTCGACGAACTTGTAGTTCTCGACCATGTAATTGCGCCCCGCGTAGACATCCTCCACCTCGAGCCCGCCGTAGTCGATCTGGCGATAGAAGCCCAGGCCGTAGCCGGTGCTGCCGCGGTATTCGGTGGCAATGATCACGTAGCCCTGTTGCACCAACTCCGTGACGATGTAGGCGTAATAAGTGCTGAAGTTTGCGTGCACCCCGCCGTGCGGGAAGACTAGAAGCGGGTATTTCGCGTTGCGGTTAATGTTTCTCGGATAGAAGACATAGGAGTAAAACTTGATAGGATTGCCGGCGCCCTGAGCCGTCGGATTGGGTTCGTTGCGCGGCGGCGGGCCGGTGTGGCGAACCTTCTCTACGACGATGTCACCGCCGAGGCGAACGAACCAGGAGACGTCGTCGATTGTCTTTTCCAGCACGTCGATCTGGTGTCCCAGGTACTCCATGCGTGACTCGATGCGCTTCAGCGCAGCCATTATCCTGTCGGGAGTCGCCGGCGCTTCATCTTCCTCCTGAGCGACCACATAGGTTGACAGCAGCCCCAGCAAAACCAGTGCTGCGGCTATCAGAGAAAAACGTTTCATACCAATACCCCCTGTAAGTTCAGGCGAACGAAATCGTTCCCTTGGTTTATAACGTTATAAAAAAATTCTGGACTCACTGAACGATAACATCCGGTCAATTCCGAATTTTCGACCTCCCGGTCGTCAGTCGAGTTTCAGCTTGGCTCGGATCTCGGATGGCACTGCTTCCTTGTGGACCACGATCGTGTTCATCTTCGCGCGGATGAAGTTGGCGGAGAAGTAACTGTAGCCCTCGTATGGTCCCTGATTCTCGGTTCCCCAGGAATTTTTCGTGAAATAAAAGCGAGTGCCGTCCGCATCTGTGCTGTAACCGACAGTGTGCATACCGTGATCGTCGGTGCTCGACCAATCACCGAACATCTTGTCGCGTTCCGCCTGGGTGACTGTCTTGCCTTCCTTATCAGCCTCTACGATGCCGTATCCCCACTTCTTCTGCGAGTAGGTCTTTTCGCTGATATCGCCGCCGATCGCTACCGTGAAACCGTTTTCGATTGCATTGTCGAAGATTTTCATCAAGTCGTCTATCGGTACATTGAGATATCCGTCGAAATGCGCCCAGTTATCCGGGATCTCTAGCTCGCAGCGCGCGTAGAAAGGCATGTGCGAAAACGAGGTAATAGCGACGTAGTCGTCGGGTTGGAACTTGAGGACCGTGTCAGCGAACTCCTTCGGCGTCATCTCATTACCATCGACTACTATCTTTTCCGGCGGCGCGCCCATGTATGCGTCGAGGAGTCCCTTGAAGCCCTTCTCCCATTTTGCGGTGGGAGACCCGCCTTTGAGCACGCCGTCCAGGTAGCCCTTAAGCGCCCTCGTGAACTCCCTGTGGTTGAATTTCTCTTCGCTCGGCCACCTGCCGGTGTAATCACTGTCCCTCACCGCGCCAAAGTTTCTGAACACCCACATGACGTCGTGGGCCAAGCCGCCTTCGCCAAAGGTGTTGTTACCGTGCATGCGGATATAGCGACGGGCTTTCTCGATGTAGGTCAGGTTGACGCCGTACATCTCGGAAAGCTCGAAGTCGCCGTTGCCGAGGCGATGGATTTCCGATTCGATGAAAGATATCGTTGAGAAGCTCCAGCAGGTGCTTGTGCGGTCCTGCGACTTCACCGGCGTGCGCCAGTACTCCTTAGCAAGAGTGAACTCTTTCTGTTCGAGGTCCTTTTCTTCCTGCTGGGCGCACAGTGGCAGGGCGGCAAATAAAATGATTACGAAGGCCACTATCGATACTCCGGCCGAATTGATAAATCTTCGGGTCATGGCTTTCCCCTTTTCTATAAAAATCGTTCCTCTTTGAACTTTATACCGTTTGAGCGATTTTCACGCAATAAGAGTTCTGGAACAGGCTTACGAATAAACAGCCCCCCGTCTTTGCTGCCGGAGGGCTGTATCGCTTTTACTACGAGTTCTCTCAGTCGATGCCGAGCCTAGCCTTGATGTCAGCAGGGATGCCGTCTTTGTGAAGCACAATGAAAAGCACCTTTGCGCGGACGAAGTTCTCCGAGAAGTACTCATGCCCCTCGAAAGGACCCCTTTCCGTGCCGCCGCTATCTTTTACAAGGTACCAAGTGGCGCCCTTCTCGTCCTTGGCGATGCCCACGGCGTGTTCGAGGTGGTGGTCCTGGGTTCCCCAGCTGTCGAACAACACGTCGCGCTGCTTCTGGTCGACTACACCGCCGTTTTTATCCTCCTCGACGAACGCCTGGCCGACGCTGGAATTGAATGTCGGCGCTCCCACATCGAGATCAAACACAACCGAATAGCCGTTGCTGAGCGCGTGATCGATGATTTTGATGTAGGCATCGATCGGGACGTTGTAGAAATCGTCGTAGTGCATCCAGTTGTCGGGGATCAGCAGCTCGCCCTTCTTACAGCAAGGCATGTAAGAGTAGGAGGTGATCTCGACGTAATCGTCCAGAGGCAGATTGAGGACATCGTCAGCGAACTGCTTCGGTGTCATCTCCGCGCCGTTGTAGTTAATCTTCTCTGGCACTGCTCCGATGTAGGCATTTAATATTCCCTTCAAAGCATTCGGCCAGTTGTACGATGGTCTACTACGGCTGTTGTCGACGATGCCGTCGATGAGACCCTTGAAAGCCGAGTACATCTCCGAGTGGTTGTGCGTCTTCTCGGCGTCGGGCAGGAATCCGTCGTAGTCCGCTTTGCGCACCAAGCCGTATTTGCCCGCAATGTAGAACACATCATGGCTCAGGCCGCCCTGCCCCGCGGTGTTGTTGCCATGCATGCGGATGAAGCGATCGGCTTTCTCCGGATAGGCGTAGTATACGGTGTGGATCTCGGACAGGTTGAATTCGCCCCTGCCGAGACGGTAAGCCTCCGATTCCAGGAACGACGTAGTGCTGAAGCACCAGCAGGTTCCCGTCCTGCCCTGCGACTTCGCGGGAGTTCTCCAGACATCCTTGATGATCGTGAACTCCTTGTCGTCCAGCGATTGTTTCTCCGGTCTGGTCTGTGCAAGGGACGGCACGGCAAAAAGGCAAGCGATAGCTGTGAACACAGCTATAGTAGAAAAGAGAATTTTTCTGTTCATTTTTCCTTCCCCCGGTATAAATCTGACACGAAAGTTTAACACAACACCTGCAATTCTCGTAGGATTCATTGAGGTTTGGAAAATAATCCTCCGTGAGGTTAGAATGCTATTAAGAAGACAGGGGGTCGGACTGCGTTGGGTGATTGTTTGAGCTGCCCGGCTTATTATGCGTAGTTAAGAAAACGGAAATGAGCGCGAAGAAAAAACTCGAGAACAGCACTCCGCAAGTTGATATTCCCTTTATCACTTGCATAATTCCCGCCTACAACGAAGAAGAACGCATCGGGAATGTTCTCGACGTAGTCGTTGAATCGAAGGCCATCGATGAAATTATTGTCGTTAACGACGGCAGCAAGGACCGTACGACGGATGTTGTCAGCCGCTACGAGCGTGTTACCCTGATCGACCTGCAGCCTAATCGCGGTAAGGCCTATGCGCTTAAACAGGGGATCTCCTCAGCCAACGGGAACATCATCCTGCTGCTCGACGCCGATCTTCGCGGCCTGACATCCGACAATATTAATGAGCTGCTGAAACCGGTGCTCGACGGCGATACCGACATGACTCTCAGCCTCAGGAAAAACTCGCTGTTTATCTACCGGCTTTTCGGCCTCGATCTTGTCTCCGGTGAAAGGGCCATTCCGAAAGAAATACTCGAAAACCTCCATGATTACGAGGATTCGCGCTTCGGCTTCGAATCCATCCTCAACGAGCATATCATCGAGAACAAACTCAAATTCGAAGTGGTCAAATGGGACAACGTTACCGTCGCGCCCAAGCTCAAGAAAGTTGGCTTCTGGCAGGGCATCAAGGGCGAAATCAGCATGATCCGCGAGATCTTCTCAGCGGTCCCTGTGGCCAAGTGGGCATATATTTTCTTCCGCATGGTCCTCGCCAAACCGCCTGCCCGCAAGCGGAAGAAGTCCAAAAAGAAGAGCTGACTGTTTAGTGCGTTCGAACGACCGATCCTTGACCATACCAAATCTCCCGTGTTCAACTGAAGCGTTCGACGAACTCCGAGAGGTGATGTAGATGGCAGATGAAATCAAGCGGAAGATTACCATCACGACAAAAAAGGCGGACGGTTTCAGAGTCCTGCCGGCCGAGGGGGCGCTTGGGGGGATCACCCCGTCGCAAATGTACCAGATCAATTTCTACATCGAGGCGCCGAATATCCCCTCGGATGTCACCCACGAACTGTCGGAGGAGGGCAAGCTCGGTCCCCAGCTCTCGCATACGCAAAGCGGAGGAGATATTGTGCGCGAGCTTCAGTGCGCCGTCCTGATGTCTGTCCAGCAGGCCGAAGCACTGGCCCGCTGGATTATGAATACGATCGAGCAACACCGCACCTCGAGCCCTCCCGGCGGCTACGTGATGTAGTCCTGATCAATACATTTAAAGAATCGATTCGGTAGCACGGATCTGTGCCGCGCGATGAAAACGAACTCCTATTTCCTTGGAGTCAACTGTCCAGAGAGATTCTGCCGACTGAAGGATAAGGAGTAACCTGTGCGCTTCATACCGATTGTTTTCAAGCACATGCTGGAGACCGCACCGGAGGAGCCAACATGAAAAGCCGGCATTACTGAATCGACGGACGATTTTTATCGGCAGGCTCTGACAACCATCTGAGATATGCGTTGGTCAAAAAGACGGACGGAGGAACTTTTTCTTCTCCAATAACCGGGGGATTCACCATGTCGCAATCTTGCACTAAGCCTTATCGCATCTTGCCGGCCGCGTTGTTATTGCTGGCTTGCTTTGTCACCGGCCTGATATCCGACGACAGTGAAGCCAGGCTTACCTTTAGTGTTTGGTTCGAGAAATCACTTTGCCCCGAAGATATCGACGGCCGCCTGCTTTTGCTGGTTTCCGATGTCGACTCTGCCGAGCCTCGTTTCTTGATCAACGGCCTCGGCGATTCCCAGTTGGTATTCGGGGTGGACGTGGACGGCTTGGCCCCCGGCGAACCGGCATTGATCGGCAGCTCGGCACTCGGCTATCCCTTGAAGAGCATCGCTCTGATTCCACCCGGAGAGTACAACGTCCAAGCGTTGCTGCACCGCTACGAGACTTTCCACAGGGCGGATGGCCACACGGTTAAGCTCCCGATGGACCGCGGCGAGGGCCAACACTGGAATCAGGCTCCCGGAAATCTTTACAGCACTCCCAGAAAAGTCCGTATCGATCCGGCATCCAGCGCTCCAATTGAAATCGTCTTGGACAAGAAAATTCCCATTATCGAGCCCTCCAAGGAATCGAAGTATGTCAAGCGCGTCGAGATCAAGAGCGAGCTGCTATCGAAATTCTGGGGACGGCAAATGCACCTCGGAGCTCTGGTTCTGCTGCCGGAAGGCTTCGACGAGCATCCCGAGGCGAGATACCCCCTGGTCATTCACCATACACATTTCCCGAGCAGCTTTTGGGGATTCAGCGAAAAGCCCCCCGATCCCGACTACAACGGCCGCTGGAAAACCTATTTCGATTACTGCTACAAGCTCTACCAGGACTGGACGAGCGATAACTTCCCGCGCGCGGTGATCATCAGAATCCTCCACCCGACGCCGTATTACGATGATTCCTACGCCGTCAACTCGGCAAACATGGGGCCCTACGGTGACGCGATCAACAACGAACTCCTACCCTTCATTGAAGCGAAGTTCCGCTGCATCGGCGAGCCGTGGGCGAGAGCCATGTTCGGCGGCTCGACCGGCGGCTGGACAGCTCTTGCCGTTCAGACCTTCTACCCGGATTTCTACAACGGCGCCTGGATTTTCGCCCCTGATTCGGTCGATTTCAGAGCCCTGATCAACATCAATATCTATGAAGATAGCAACGCCTATTACAGCGAGTTCCGTTGGAAGAGAATTCCGAAGCCGCTTGCGCGCAATACCCTGGGCCACCTGAGGGCGACAATGGAGGAGGGCAATCATTGCGAGCTTGTGCTGGGGACCAACAGCCGTTCAGGTGATCAGATAGATTGCTACCAGGCGTTGTTCAGCCTCGTCGGCGAGGACGGCTATCCCAAGCCTCTGTGGGACAAGCTCACCGGCGAGATCGACAGCGATGTCGCCGAATACTGGAGAGAGAACTACGACCTGCGCTACATCCTGGAGCGCGACTGGGCGGAGATCGGCCCCAAACTGGTCGGCAAACTGCACATCTTCACCGGCGATATGGATGACTACTACCTCAACAACGCCGTCCACCTACTCGAGGAGTTTCTCGAATCGACTACGGCTCCTTATTACGGCGGCGAGGTTGTCTACGGCAACCGCTACGGGCACTGCTGGTTCGGCGACCCGGACCACGATCTAAGCGTCGGTCTCTACACGGTGGTCCAGCGCTTCCTGCCAAAGATGATCGAGCACATGTTGGAAACGGCCCCGGACGGCGCGGATGTGAAAAGCTGGCGGTATTAGGTTTTTCTGAAACCGGCATCCGCGATATACTTACGTAAAAGAAACCGATCAGGAGAATAAATCAAAACTCCTTCCGGTATTATTTTATGAACGGGTAACCCAAACCTGTATAACGGAGGATGCCAGAGATGAAGGAATTCGAACTTCCACCCCTGCCATATCCATACGACGCCCTCGAGCCTCACATCGACGAAGCAACAATGAAACTTCATCATGACAAGCATCACGCGGGCTATGTCGCCGGACTCAACAACGCCCTCAAGAAGCTGGAAGAGGCGCGCGCCGGCGGCGACATGTCGCTGGTCAAGCACTGGTCCCGCGAGGCCGCCTTCAATGGATCGGGCCACATCCTGCACGAAATTTTCTGGACCAACATGTCACCCGACGGAGGCGGCGAGCCGGGCGGCGTGCTGCGCGAAGCGATAGACCGTGATTTCGGTAGCTACGAGGCTTTCAAGAATCAGTACATCGCGGCTGCGACCGCTGTCGAAGGCAGCGGTTGGGCGATCCTCGGCTACCACCAGCACGAAGACGGTGGTCACCTGATGATCGTCCAGGCCGAGAAACACCAAAACCTCACGGTCCAGGGCATTATTCCTCTGCTGGTGCTCGATGTCTGGGAACACGCCTATTACCTGCACTACCAGAACAAGCGCGCCGACTACGTCAAAGCTCTCTTCAACGTGATCAACTGGGACGACGTCGCCCGCCGCTATCAAAAGGCAGCCAAGTAAGACGGCTTGAGAGTAGTGTCACATACTTCGATCCGGCGTTGACCAGCGGTTTGCGCCGGATTTTATTTTGGGACACCGGGAGGAGAAAAGTGATAACTAGAAGAGGTTTTCTGGGAAGCCTGGGCGCGGGAGTGATCGCAGCTCCGGCTTTGGGCGTCTGGAGCGTGTCCGCCGGGATGCCGGTGGGCGGTAACGGCGAATTCGTCCTGCCCGATCTTCCCTACCCTTACGATGCGCTGGAGCCGCACATCAACAAGGAAACGATGCGCCTGCACCACGACATTCATCACGCGGGTTACGTCAAGGGACTCAACAACGCGATCGGCAGGCTGGATGATGCGCGCAACAGCGGTGATACCTCTTTGATCAAACACTGGTCGCGTGAGTTGGCTTTCCACGGTTCCGGCCACTTCCTGCACGCCATCTTCTGGCAGAACATGTTGCCTACCGGCGGCGGAAAGCCCACGGGTGCGCTGGCCGCAGCGATCGACAAGGATTTCGGCGGACTCGACGCTTTCAAAACACATTTCAGCAGCGCGTCATCTTCTGTCGAGGGCAGCGGTTGGGGCATTCTCGGCTATCATCCCGCAGCGAACCGCCTGCTGATTCTGCAGGCCGAGAAACACCAGGATCTCACCGCACAGGGAATCATCCCGCTGCTGGTGCTCGACGTCTGGGAGCACGCCTACTACCTGCGCTACCAGAACAAGCGCAGCGATTACGTTGCCGCGTTCTACAATGTGATCAGTTGGGCCGATGTGGCCTCGCGCTACGAATCAGCAGTCAAGGCTCGTGGATAATCAGAAGGGCGCCCCCCGGGGACGCCCTGCAGTTTCGTAATCGCTCGCCTATTTTCTATTTGACGGCGCGAAGTGGTTCATCCCGGTTGGCGATCTCCATCACCAACTCATACACCAACTGAGAGATTTTCTGCATCTTGTCCCACTCGATTTTCTCCGCATCATCGGTCGGTCTGTGCAGATCCTCATGCTCGCCGGAGAAGAAAAACATGGCCGGGATATTCTTGTTGTGAAAGCTGGAGTGGTCGCTGTCGCCGCCCAGACCTTTTTGACTCAGGCGTTTCAAGGGCCAATGCACAGTTCGGTCATTCACCTCTTGTGCAAGGTCCAGCAGGCTTGTTCCGAGTCCTTCGTATCCGATGATGTAATGGCTTCGAGTATCCTCATTCTTGGAATCTGTTCTGCCGATCATGTCCAGGTTGATATTGGCTAGAACATTTTCGATCGGTACCGGGCAGTTGTTTACGAAATACCGCGATCCGTAACACCCGATGGGATTGTTCTCCTCCCCGGTGTACAGAATAAAAACCACCGAGCGACGCGGCGGAGCCATGGCAATGGCTTCCGCAACTTCAAGGACGCCTGTGACGCCGCTGGCATTGTCATCGGCCCCGTTACAAACATCGCCACCCTGGGGCGGAATATGATCCAGGTGTGCGCCTATTGTGACGAATTGATCTGCCAATTCCGGATCGGTTCCTCGCACAATACCGACAACGTTGCAGGTCTTAATCTCTTCTACGGCGATATCGCATTCGAGACCTAAACTGACATCCTCGAGATCAAAACTCTTGTATCCGTCAAGATCAACATCATCGGATTTCGCAGGATTGTAAACCTGATCGGCGAACAGAGCCTTCACAACCTCCCATTTGATGATGTGAAGATTCGGAAATTCGCTTATCCCCCCACCCTGTGAATCGATTTCCGGCAGATAGAACTTCGGTTCCAAGAGGCTGCTCGGTATCCTGGGCCAGGTATCTTCCCTTTCTTTAACAACAGCGATAATGACCTCCGCCGGTTCCTTAGGCAGGAGGTTGAACATTCTTTGCCGCCGCCCTTTACTTGACGTATAGAATTCATGCTTTTCCTCAGGTAGGATCGCTTTGCCGTCCCGGGTCGGAACACCATTGAGCATTATCACCGTCTTACCCTTGATATCCACACCTTCGAAATCGTTCCAACCGAGTTCGGGTTCTTCGATCCCATAGCCGACGAAAACCAATGGTGGTGCCTGGTCAACGCCATAAATCTTGTTCAACATTTGCACCTTGAAACTCTCTTCGTGCGCAAATTTCACGTCACCCC
>CBFCZO010000063.1:0-17644 GCA_965602675.1 uncultured bacterium
CCGGACTGGACAGCTGCTAGAGAGAACAGCTATGGGTATTACCCTTGGAATAGACACCGGCTCAGTAAGCGTCAAACTCGCGCTGCTGGGTGATTCGGATAAAGAAAAAGAATTACTGGAGAAGATTGCCGAAGCCTCCGGAGGCTACTTCGTTACGCCGGAAGAAGTAGGCTGCAAGACCGAGCTGCCCTTGTTGATCAGCCGCTACCGGCAGCTTAAAGGCGAGCCCGCCGCCGCCACAATGAAGGCGCTCCGCGGCGTACTCGAAATCCTGCCGGAAAACACCGCCGACGGCGGCGTCGCCATCACCGGCTCAGGCGGACGCCTCGTCTCATTGATGACAGGCATCCAGTCCTTCAACGAGTTCCGCTCCATCGCCCGCTCCTTCGATGTCATCTATCCCCAATTCCGCACCATCTTCGAAATGGGCGGAGAAACCAGCAAATACATCCTCCTGCAGCCCGACCCTGACAGCGGGCGCCTCGGTCTCGCCGATTACGAAAAGAGCGGCGACTGCGCGGCGGGCACAGGCTCCTTTATCGACCAGCAGGCCCTGCGCCTGCAGTACAAGGTCGAGGAGATCGGCGCCCTCGTGGAGGCCACCGAGCGAGCACCGACCATCGCCGGCCGATGCTCCGTGTTCGCCAAAACCGACATGATCCACGCCCAACAGAAGGGCTACAAGCCGGCGGAAATTCTCAAAGGGCTATGCGATGCGGTCAGCCGCAACTTCAAGAGCGCAATCTGCAAAGGCAAGGACATCATCCCCCCCGTGGCCTTCATCGGCGGAGTGGCTGTGAACAAAGGCATCGTCGGCGCCCTGACAAAGCTCTTCGAGCTGCAGGAGGATGAGCTGATTGTGCCGCCTCTCTACGCCTGGCTGGGCGCGATCGGCGCGGCGCTGATGGCGCAGGACGAGGAGCACAAAGCCTTCAGCCTGGCCGACCTCGACGCGGCCGAACGCCGCTCGCCTTCAGAAGAGGAGTTCCCGGCCAGCCCGCCCCTGGACCTCGAGAAGGTCGAGCTGCTGCGTAACCGCACCAAGCCTTACGTCTTCCCTGCCGACGGCGGTCGCATCGACGCATACCTCGGCATCGACGTAGGCTCGATCAGCACCAACCTCGTAGTCATCGACGCCGACTGCAACATGGTCTACGAAATCTACGCTCGCACACTCAGCCGCCCGATCGAGGTCGTCGACGACGGCCTTCAGGAGATCGAGCGCGAGATCGGCGACCGTATAAATATCAAGGGTGTCGCCACCACCGGCTCAGGGCGCGAGCTCATCGGCGAGCTGGTCGGCGCCGACACCGTCAACGACGAGATCACCGCACACCAGACCGGTGCCAAGTGGATAGCCGGGAAGCTGCTCGACGGGCGCGTCGACACGATCTTCGAGATCGGCGGCCAGGATTCCAAGTTCATCCGCCTGGAGGACGGCATCGTCGTCGACTTCACCATGAACGATGCTTGCGCCGCCGGCACCGGCTCGTTCCTCGAGGAGCGAGCTGACGAGCTCGGCATCTCGATCAAGGGCGAGTTCGCCGAGTTGGCGCTGCGCAGCAAGCGGCCGGTCCGCATGGGAGAGCGCTGCACCGTCTTCATCGAGACCGACGTCAAGCACTACCTCAAACGCGGAGCGCCGCTGGAGGACGTCGTCGCGGGTCTCGCCTACTCCGTCGCCTACAACTACATCAACCGCGTCGTGCGCGGACGCGACATCGGAGGCACCATCTTCTTCCAGGGCGGCACCGCCTACAACGACGCAGTCGCTGCAGCCTTCACCAAAATCCTCGACCGCGAGATCGTCGTCCCGCCGCACAACGGCGTCGTCGGCGCTTACGGCGTAGCCCTCTTGGCGCGCGACAAAATGCAGGCCCTCGACCGCGAGACCACCTTCCGCGGCTTCAGCCTCAAGGCCGTCAACTACACAACCAAGGAATTCACTTGCAAGGGCTGCACCAACTACTGCGACATCATCCGCTTCGACATCGAGGGCAGCGCCACCTACTGGGGCGACCGCTGCAGCGACCGCTACCGCAAAAAGGCCAAGGTCGAGAAGAAGCCGGTGATCCCCGACCTCTTCGCCCGACATCATGAGCTTCTGATAGGTGACTATGATCCCGACGCGGGAGACGGCGTCAGCATCGGCATACCGCGAACGATGTTCTTCTTCGACCGCTTCCCCTTCTGGCACAACACCTTCCGCAACCTCGGCGCCAGAATTGTCCTAAGCGACGAGACCAACCGCAAGATCTCAACCGTCGGGCAGGAGAGTGTCACCGCCGAGCCCTGCTTCCCGATCAAGCTTGCTCACGGCCACGTCGCCGACCTCTTCGACAAGCAGGTCGATTACATTCTCCTTCCGAACAACATCAACACCGAAGCCCCCGCGCACGTCGAAACCCTCAACTCCGTCTGCCCTTGGAACACGACTTTGCCTTGGGTCGTCGGCGCCGCAAGGCGGTTCTACGAACAGAAAGATCGATTCATCAGCCCCACGCTGCACTTCCGCCTCGGCCCACACTTCATCGCCCGCGAGCTGGCCAAAGCGCTCAAACCGATGGGCTTCTCCTCCAAAGCCGTGGAGAAGGCGGTTGATGCTGGCTTCGAAGCTCAAAAACGTTTCAACAAGGCGCTGCTGCAGGCGGGCGAGGAAGCGCTGCAGATTCTCGATGACAAGCGTGAGAACGGCATTGTGCTGCTCGGCAGGCCCTACAACATCTTCGATCCCGGCTCCAACCTCTCCACACCCGAAAAACTGCGCAGCAACTACGGCGTCAACGTCATCCCGCTCGACTTCCTGCCGATCAATAACATCGACATCACCGACGTCCACGACAACATGTACTGGAACTACGGGCGCCGAATCATCGCCGCCGCCAAGTTCGTGCGCAGCTATGAGAGGCTGCACCTGATCTACATTACAAACTTCAAGTGCGGCCCCGACAGCTACATAAAGCACTACATCGTCGACGCCTCCGGCAAGCCGTTCCTCACACTCCAGTACGACGGCCACGCCAACGACGCGGGGATCATGACGCGCTGCGAGGCTTACCTCGAAAGCAAGGGAATGCTGCGATGGTGGACCAAGAACTGAGCGAAGACAGCCCCCCGACCCTCAAGGGCCGGACGCTGTACATCCCGCGAATGACATACAGCGGAGCGAAAGCCTTCATGGCCGCCTTCCGCAGCGTCGGCTACGACGCAGAGCTGGTCCCTCCGGCCGACCACCGCACCCTCGAGCTGGGCTACAAGTTCGCCGGCGGCGAGGAATGCCTGCCCGAAATCGTCACGCTCGGCAACTTCATAAAGGTGACCGAGCAGCCCAACTTCCACCCGATTAAGACCGCCTTCTTCATGCCGCTGGCAGGCGGACCCTGCCGCTTCGGGCAGTACACGCCTTTCCTGAAAAAGATTCTTCGCAAGATGGACCTCGGCGACATACTCGTCCTCGCACCCACGTCCAAGGACGGCTACACCGGCATCGGAGACGTCGCGGGCGAACTATTCCGCTCCGCCTTCCGCGCACTGCTCGGCGCCGACCTGCTGCGTAAAATGCTCCTGCGCTACCGCCCTTACGAACTGAATAAAGGCGACGCCGACGCCGCCTACGAAGAGACTCTCAACGACTTCTGCGCAGTCGTCGAGCGACCCGGCCGCAAGACCAAAGAAAAGCTGGCCGAGATGGCTGAATCGCTCAAGACCTGCCGCGACAGGTTCCGCCGCCTCCCGGTGCGCTTCGAGAAAGGCCGGCCCTTCATCGGCATCGTCGGCGAGATCTACTGCCGCCTCAACACCTTCAGCAACGAGCAACTCGTTCGCCGGCTCGAGGAGAAGGGCGCAGAGTGCTGGATCAGCGACCTGACCGAGTGGATCTTCTACGTCAACCACCAGAAGGTCCTCGACCTCAAGTTCGAGGAGCGCGGCAAAAGCCTTGAGAGAATCAAAACGCAGATCCGCGATTGGGTGCAACGGCGCGACGAGCACGCGCTGATAGAGCCCTTCCACGAGGACTTCAAAGGCATGGAGGAGCCCCACACGATCGCCGAGCTGATGGATTACGCCGAACCTTACCTGCCGCCGGGCGGCGCGCTGGGCGAGATGATCATGAGCGTCGGCAAGTCAGTCCACTATTACAAGAAGGGCGGCGACGGCGTCGTCGACATCAGCCCCTTCACCTGCATGAACGGCATCGTCAGCGAGAGCGTCTACCCCCGCATCAGCAGCGACCACGAAGACTTCCCGATTCGTAACTTCTTCTACGACGGCACCGCCCCCGACCGCGAGGCCGATGTCGAAATCTTCGTCGAGCTGGCACGCACATACCAGCGCCGCAAGAAAAACGCCCGCATTTACCCGCCGTCATTCGATGGCAAAATATAATAGCCCACGTGAAATAAAGGGCCGTCGCAGGGGATGAACCTCCTCACGATTACGGGAATCGCAGTCGGGCTGGCGATGGATGCCTTCGCCGTCTCCATTGCCAGCAGCATCCTACTCGGTGGAGTTACAGGCAGGCAGACCTTCCGTATCGCTTTCCACTTCGGCCTCTTTCAGGCGATCATGCCGCTCGTCGGCTGGTTCGCCGGACGAAACGTCATTCACCTCGTCGAGCAGTGGGACCACTGGGTCGCTTTCGCCCTGCTCGCTTTCATCGGCGGAAAAGCGGTTTACGGCGCCCTTCGCGGCGACGGCGGCGGACTCGCCCACAGCGATCCCACCCGCGGCTTCAGCCTTGTGCTGCTCGCCCTGGCCACCAGCATGGACGCCCTCGCCGTCGGAGTCAGCTTCGCGATGCTCAGGGTCGACATCTGGTATCCGAGCGCCATCATCGGCCTGATCACAGGCGCCCTCTGCGTTGTCGGCATGCGTCTCGGCCACCGCCTCGGTGCGTGCTTCGGCAAGCGCGTGGAGATAATCGGCGGCCTGGTGCTGATCGCTATCGGAGTGAAAATCCTGCTCGAAATGTAAGGACGTGACGGGTCAGTAGAACGACAGATTCCCTCCCGAATAAACCTCAATCACCCCGGCGCCGCACCGCAACCCACTCCCCGTCCTCCCACCGCAGTGCGCGGGCGGCCGATTCTTCTACGAGCTGCTCGATCGGCATCTCGAGAAGCCCTTCCCGCAGGAGCACCGGGTAGCGGCTGATCAGTGCGCTGGAGGGAACCACCTGAAGCAAACGGAAGCTGTGATCGAAAACGTAAACCATGTAGTAGCTTTCCCCGTCTTTCAAATCGACGACAGTCAGGTGGATGTTGACCACCTCTTCCCCCACGTCCTTCACATGTGTGAGCAAGTACAATGGCTGATGTCCACTCAGATAGGAGAGCCGCCTGAATCTTATGTATTGAATCTGGTTGCCGATTTCAGGATTGTCGGGGACATAACCGGCCAGGCGAAACCCATCTTTTTCGTACTCAGGCTCTATGGAGTAAGGCGGGCTGACTCCGCGGAATCCGGTCAGCGGCAGAACTCCTACTATGCCCTCCCCGCTGAGCAGATTGTTCGTGCCGGAGAAGATGATCTCGCTCACTCCGTCGCCGTCCAGATCGGCTGTGACTATCGTTGTCAAGGCACCTGTGTGCTGGTAGCTGGCGAAGCATTCTCCATCGGTGTCGTGACAGCTGATGATGGTTTGGAATCTCTCTCTGTTGCGCCACACGCTGATGATCAGAACGCGCCCCTGGCCGTCTTTTATAAAGAAGGTCTGACTGCACCTGTAGTTGTTGTTGAGACTTACGCCGCCGTATGTCTGCTCCGTGCCGGCCTGCCTGCTCCAAAGGATCTTGCCGTGGTGGTCGAAGAGGCGCAGGCTGAATTCATCGGACTCGCTATCGTATGCTCTGGTGACCAACTCGGAATGGCCGTCGCCGTCGATGTCCATCATGCTCGTGAGGAGGTCGATGCCGGCCTGGTTGATCGGACCGTCGCTGATCCTGTAGGCCCAGAGGAGGGAGCCGTCAGAGGCGCGCGCCTCCGCCATGTATCCATTACAGGAGACATGCGCCAGGGGCTGCTGCCTCCCGTTGCCGGCCACCATGTAGAGAATGAGGGCCGAAAGCACCGCGGCTATCATCGAAACCGCAAGAAGTAGTTGCCTGCGGGACCACAACCTGTGTCTCCCGCTCGCCCCCCCCTCGCGTGCAACATGATCCCGGGCCTGATCGTGGCTGGCAAGCCAGGCCTCTAACTCGTCAACGTCGGCATAAACCCGGTGCCGCAGCTTGCCCGCCACGCGATGCAGCGGCAGGCCGAGTTCCTTCTCCCAGCGGTAGACGTTCCGCGGGCTCATCTCCAGGTAATCCGCGATCGCCTTGATGCCGATCAGACGTTTGCTGTTTTCGTCCATAATCATTTACAGAACTGTGCCGATTAATGAATTATAATTAGAAGCGGTTTAAGTAACAAGAACAAGGCAAAGGTTTTCAAATTGCTGCGTGTTAACTGAACTTTTTCGCGAGCGATCCCGTTCTGTTCTTTGAGGTTTAAACAATGTCGGAAAAAGCAGAAAATTCTTCAGATATAAAATCCGAGATTGTCGATTACTACTTGGAGAGCTTTTCCGAGGCCAGCCGCCTGAGGGAAAGCCAAAACCTGATCGAGCTGCTTCGCACGCGCGACATCTTGGAGCGCTCCCTTCCCGCCCCTCCCGCCGTGGTCCTCGACGTCGGCGGCGCCGCAGGCGTCTACACCCTCTGGCTCCTGGAAAAGGGTTACGAAGTGCACCTCATAGATCCCGTGACCACGCACGTCGAGCTAGCCAAAGAAGCCATCTCCAAGCTGCCGGGCAAACCCGCTGCGAGCGCCACCGTGGGCCACGCGGGCAATCTGAACCACGACGACGCATCAGTCGATGTTGTGCTGCTCATGGGACCGCTCTACCACCTCACCGAGAAGCGCGAACGCACCAGATGCTTGCTCGAAACCCTTCGCGTGCTCAGGCCCGGCGGTTTGGTCTTCGCTGTCGGTATCACCAGGTTCGCCTCCCTGATCGACGGTCTCCACTCCGGCTTCCTCGAGGACCCCGAGTTCGTCAAGATCGTCGCACGCGACCTCGAAGACGGCCGGCATCGCAACCCGACCGACAACCCTTTCTACTGGACCGACGCCTACTTCCACCTCCCGCAGGAACTGGAAACCGAGGTCCGCGATGCCGGTTTTCGCGACACGAAACTGCTGGCAATCGAAGGCCCGGGCTGGGCCGCGAACGACTTTAATAAATTCACGACCGACCCCAAGCTGAGTCGGCATTTCTTCGATTTCCTCAGAAAAGTGGAGGCCGAAAGGTCCCTCGTCGGCGCCAGCCCTCACCTCGCCGTTCTGGCCCACAAGCCTTAGCACAACAAACCAGGTCTTGGCATTTCCCGCACAGCAGGGGTAACATGGGTTCATTCAGGAGGGGAGAACATGAAAATAATTCACCGCATTCTAATTACAATTTCAGTTTGCACTATACTGCTTCTTTTCGCCGCGACAGCCGGAGCACAGGACAGCAAGCAGAAAGCCTTTGCATGGATCGATGAAAACAGCGGCGACCTGATAAAAATCAGCGACGCCGTCTGGGAATTCGCTGAAATCGCCCTCGAGGAAACCCGCTCCGCCGCGCTGCTGGCCGACACTCTGGAGCAACTGGGATTCGATGTTGAGCGCGGTGTGGCCGGCCTGCCGACCGCCTTCACCGCCCGCTGGGGCGAAGGATCACCCGTGATCGGCATCCTCGGCGAGTACGACGCACTGCCCTCGCTCTCCCAGGCCGCCGGCGTGACCGAAAAGCGGCCGCTGATCGAGGGAGCCCCCGGCCACGGCTGCGGCCACAACCTCTTCGGCGTGGCCAGCCTGGCGGCGGCGGTCTCCGTTAAAGAGGTGATGGAGGAACAAGGCATCGGCGGCACGATCATCTACTACGGCTGCCCGGCCGAGGAGACGGTCGTCGGCAAAACCGTGATGGCCAAGGAGGGGCTCTTCGATGAGCTCGACGCCGCCGTCTCCTGGCACCCCGGCTCCCAGAACGCCGTCTCGCTCAACAGCTCGCTCGCCCTCAACAGCTTCAAGGCCTCCTTCCGCGGGCAAACCGCTCACGCCGCGGGCGACCCCTGGAACGGCCGTAGCGCCCTCGACGCCGTCGAACTCATGAATTACGGCGTCAACATGATGCGCGAGCACGTCAAGCCGACCACACGCATCCACTACGTCATTCTCGCCGGCGGCCACGCGCCCAACGTCGTGCCCGACTTCGCACAGTCCTGGTACTACGTGCGCGCGCTAGACCGCGAGGAAGTCGAGCTCTACTACCAGCGCGTCCTCAAGATCGCCGAGGCCGCGGCCATGGCCACCCGCACCGAGCTGGAGATCGAGCTGATCACCGGCGTGCACAACATGCTGGTCAACAAAGCGATCGCCGAAGCCAACTACAAGAACCTCGAGCTGGTCGGCGCCCCCGACTTCACCGACGAGGAGCAGGAGTTTGCCAGGGAATTGCAGCGCTTCTTCGGTTCCGAGGAAGAGGGCTTGAGCGAGGAACTCGAGCCGTTCCAGGAAGAGCCATATCTCGGCGGCGGCTCGACCGACGTGGCCGAGGTCAGCTGGATCTGCCCCCTGGCCCAGGTCAACACCGTCTGCACGCCCGACGGCGTCGCCTGGCACAACTGGGCCGTCGTATCATGCTCGGGCCACTCGATCGGACACAAGGGCATGCTCGCCGCGGCCAAGGTCCTCGCAGCCTCCACCCTCGACCTGCTCACCGACAAGGAGCTTCTGCAGAAGGCCAAAGAGGAGTACGAGCAGGCCACCGAAGGCAAGGAATACAAGAGCCCGATCGACGGAGTCGATTGAGCTTTAAGCTGTCGCCGGAGCGCGGCCGCTGAATCTGCGTTGTGCCAGCATCACGATCCCGGCAAGGATTACCAGCACAACTGTGCCGTGAGCCGTCCACTTGACCATCGAGGCCACTGATGTCAACTCAGGCACGGAGACAATCCGCGTCTGCGGCAGGACCACCATCACAGAGATCAGCACGTTCTCGGTCAGATCGAATAGCGCGGCTGCAAGCGGAACGGCGATCAGCCAATAGGGCTGATTTCCACCGCCCAAGACCCTGCGGTAGACCAGCGCTATGACGAACGACAGCACGAAGAAGTAAGTCACCGCGAAAAACAGATCCAGTACGTAGAAGCCAAGGTATGGGCTGTAACGGCCGGCAGTCATCGCATCCAGAAAAGTGTCGGCGTATTCTGCTCCGTAGAAATGAAAAAACTCCATGTCCAGGAGTTTTATCTCGCCCTCCCAGCCGATGACCTGCCAATAGATTCCGGACGTGTGCGAAAAGATTAGTGCTATAAGCACCAGGCAGGCGACAGATACCACCAGCCTGGCCGCAGAAGCGCTTTCGTAAACGAACCTGAACATCGATGTCCTCTCATGTTGTCTTTACTCAGTATGAAGTGATTGTACGAGCGAATTCCTGCGCCGCCTCGCGCTCCTCGCGCCCAAGCGCCGCCGGCTCGGTGCAGCCGGGGATCGCCAGGAAGCCCGCCGTTTTTGTGCGCGTATAGCCGGCGAAGCTGTCGAGCACGGGCCTCAGCAAATCAGCATTACCCATCACGGGTCCCATGGCAGTGACCAGCAGCGCAAGCCGTCTGCCGTCGAGCAAGGATTTCTTCTCCACCGGCCCGTAATTCTTGACCACGGCGAAGGCGCGGTCGACTAAGGCTTTGAGCTGCGCGGTGAAACCCCAACAGTAAACCGGAGTAGCCAGCAATATAAGGTCTGAGGCGATAGCCTTCTTCCAAAGCGCGTCGCCGTCGTCTTCATCCTTGAACACGCAGCCCGGCTCGTCAGCCACGTCCTGGCACTTGTAGCAACCGATGCAGCCGCGAACCTCGTGATCGACTATATTGACGCGCTCCACCTCGTGGCCGAGACGCTCGAGTTCCGCTTCAATCCAGGCAAGAACCGCTGCGGTGTTGCCGCTTTTCCGAGGGCTGCCCATGTATGTGACCACTTGCATCTTGTCCCCCTGATCAGATGAACCGCGGGCGGGACGCCCAAACTGCAATTGTAGCGCAGGCGTACGAATTTGCCAGTCCTTGCAAACGATTATTTGTGAGAACGCCCCGGATTCAGGGCAACAGCGGCTTACCGGCGATTACCACTCCCGCGGGCGCTCCCTTCATCCGCCAGCCGTCGAACGGCGTGTTGCGGCTCAGGCTCTTCATCTTCTCCGCGCGTACGGTCCACTCCGCCTCCGCATCGAGAATGGTGACGTAGGCCTCCGCGCCGGCCGTCAGGTGGCCGCGGTCGATGCCGATGATCTTCGCCGGATTGACGGCCAGCAGCTCGACCATCCTCGTCACATCAATAAACTCGCGCTGCACCAGGCGGTCGAAGGTCAGGCCGACGCACGTCTCCAACCCTGTTATTCCGAAGGCCGCGATGTCGAACTCAACGTTCTTCTTGTCGGCATGGTGCGGCGCGTGGTCGGTGGCGATGCAGTCTATCGTCCCGTCCGCCAGGCCGCGCACGCACTCCTCGATATCCTCAGCCGTCCGCAGGGGCGGATTCATCTTGGTATTGGTGTCGAACTCCTCGATCGCAGCGTCGGAAAGCGTGAAATGGTGCGGCGTCACCTCGCAGGTCACCTGCACCCCGCGCTCCTTCGCCTCTCGCACCGCCCTTACCGCACCCGCAACGCTGATGTGAGCGATGTGCACCGGCAGATTCAGATATTCGGCAAGGGCGATATCGCGACGGACAATGATTTCCTCGGCGACGCCGGGCATCGGCCGCAGCCCCAGCATCGTCCCCATCGCGCCCTCGTTGGCCACGCCGCCCTCGGTAAGCGAGTGGTCCTCGGCATGTTGGATCACTTTCACGCCGAACGTTGAGGCGTACTCCATCGCGCGGCGCATCAGCTTGGAACTCATCACGCAAAGGCCGTCGTCGGACACCGCGACGGCGCCCGCATCGACCATCTCGCCGATCTCGGCCAGCTCCTTGCCCTCCTGCCCGCGAGTCACAGCGCCGATCGGGTACACCCGCACCGACGCCTCGCGCTCCGCCACCTCCAGGATGTACTCGATCACCGAGGCGTTGTCGGCAGGCGGCGACGTGTTCGGCATGCAGCACACCCCGGTAAAGCCGCCCGCCGCGGCCGCTGCCGTACCGCTGCTGATCGTCTCCGACTCCTCGAATCCCGGCTCGCGCAGGTGCACGTGGATGTCGAGAAATCCCGGGCAAACCAGCTTCCCGGAGCAGTCGATCACCTCTGAATCACCGGCCTCGATGCCGGGCTTGACCTCGGCGACGCGGCCGTCCTCAACCAACAGGTCGGCAACCTCGTCGCGCTTGTTGACTGGATCGACAACTCTTCCGCCTTTAAGAAGCAGCCGCGACACTTCCGCCTCCTCCGATCAGATATAGCACTGCCATGCGCACCGCCACGCCGTTGGTCACCTGCTCGAGGATGACGCTGTACGGTCCGTCGGCGACTGCGCTCTCGATTTCAACCCCGCGGTTTATCGGCCCGGGGTGCATTACGATGCTGTCGTCCTTGGCCAGCTTCAGCCGCTCGCGCGTCAACCCGAATACCCTGAAGTATTCGCGCAGCGAGGGGAATGACGTTGCGCCGCCGCGCTCGAGCTGGATACGCAGTATCATCACCACGTCGGCGCCCTCGATCGCCGGCTCGATGCGGCTGTGCGCCTCCACCCCCAGCGTCTCGATCTCGCGCGGCAGGAAGGTTCGAGGCCCGGCGATCGCCACATCCGCCCCCAGCTTCTGCAGCAGGAAGATGTTTGAGCGGGCGACGCGGCTGTGCGAGATGTCGCCGACGATCGCCACCCGCAGCCCTTCGATGCTTCCCTTGCGCTGGCGGATGGTAAGCGCGTCGAGCAACGCCTGCGTGGGGTGCTCGCACGAGCCGTCTCCGGCGTTGACCACACGTGCGCTCGAATTACGCCGGATCAGGTCGGGCGCGCCCGCGCTGGAGTGGCGCACCACTATCACATCGGGATTCATCGCTTCGAGGTTCAATATCGTGTCGACAAGCGTCTCGCCTTTCACCACGCTGGAACTGGAGGCGCTGAAATTGTAGACATCGGCGCTGAGACGCTTCTCGGCGATCTCGAACGACGTCCGCGTCCGAGTCGACGGCTCGTAGAAGAGGTTGATCACCGTGCGGCCCATCAAGGCCGGCACCTTCTTGATTTCCCGGGTGGAGATCTCCGCGAACGCCTCAGCCTGGTCGAGGATCGCCGTTATCTCGCGCGCTTCGAGATGGCGAATGCCGAGGAGATGCCGTTGCTTCCAGGACATCGCTTAACCCTCCTCTATTATTATCTCCGGGTCGACCTCCAGCAGCACGACCCTGTCCTCTCCGTCTATCTCACGCACCATCACCAGCACTGTCTGACCCTCCTCCACAGAGACTGTCAGGCGGACGTAGTTGGCGGCTATCGGCAGCTCGCGGCCGCCGCGGTCGACCAACGCGGCCAGGTGGATCAGCCTCGGACGACCGAAATCGTTGAGGCAGTCCAGCGCGGCGCGCACCGTCCGCCCGGTGAACAGCACGTCGTCAACCAGCACCAGTGGGTAGCCCGTGATCTTGAAGGATATGTCGGTCTTGCCCACCATCGGAACCGGACCGATCTCGCTCAGGTCGTCCCGGTAGAGCGTGATATCGAGGATGCCGACGTTGATGTCGCGGCCCAGCCCCTTCAGTTTCGCCGCAAGCCGCTCCGCAAGAGGGGCGCCGCGGCGGCGGATGCCCACCAGAATCATCTTGCCGTTCGGAATTCCGTTGTTGATCTGCTCGGCGATGTCCGTCAGGGCGGCGTCCAGTTCCTTGCCCGACATTAATTCGCGTATCTCTCGCCCGATCTCCATTCAGTCTCTCCGCAAGCACAGCACTATATAGTATGAGCCCTTGGCAGGGCACGTTGGACCACCAATTTTTTGTGGTCTACGGAGTTTAATCGCACTACATATGGAGGTCAAGTCGCGCCTTTGACCGACGGCTTCTTCTCCCAGCGGATCAGTACCACCCCAAATACCAGCAGCAACGCCCCGCACAGCTGCAGCGGGCCCATCATCTCCCCCAGCACCAGCCAGGAGAGCAACACCACCAGCAGCGGCTGAACCGTGCTGATGATCGACGCCCACGACGCGCCGATGTGCTTTATCCCCTGCAGAAAGAGGACGATCGAGCCGACCGAGCCAAGCGCTGTGCCCGCCACCAGCAGCAGCAGTTGCGGGTTCTTCCCCACGAAATCCAGGTCGAAACCATGGAAGGGTGCGATTGCCAGCATCAAAGCCAAGCCTCCGAGCATGGTGAAGAAACTCACCAGCGCGGCGGAGTAGTCGGCTAGATAACGATCGTAAACGAGGATATAAATCGCGAAGAACAGCGTGGTACCCATCACTAGAACCACACCGCCAAGAAAGTTCTCACCGGAGTCGCCGCCTACCCGCAACACAAGGGCTACTCCCAGGAAAGTGAGGGCGACGGCCGCAGCCTTCGAAGCCATGAAGCGCTCCCAGCCGATCGACAGCGAGATGATGAGCACGACCGCCGGATAGATGTACATCAGCAGGTAAGCCAGCGAGGCATTCATCATCCCCAGCGCAGCGAAGAAGAACAACCCGCCGAGCGCCCAGACAAGCGAGCCGAAGACGAACGATATTATTCCCCCTGCGAGTGGCAGCCGCCGGCCCGCCTTCATCCTGTTGAGCGCGAGTAGCCCAAGGATGGCGACGGAAATGATCAGGCGGATGACGTTCAGCGTGACCGGCTCGACGCCCCCCTCAACGCATATCTTGCCCAGCACGGCCACGGGGGCATAGAAAATCCCTGACAGCAGTACCAGAATCGAGCCGTGTAGCAGCTTCCCCTCTCGTATTCCCCCCAAAACTCTCGCCTCCTAAAGCGGGGATTATCCCCGCTGAGAAAGTCCCAGTAAACAGAAATATCCTACAAACATTGAATTCAGGTAGAGCCGCCTGCCCGCGTTACGGCCCCGGCTCGGGGTGTGGAGAGCGCAGTTGCACCAACAGCACGCCCGTCAGCTGCAGTGCCACGCCCGCCATCTGCAGCAGACTCAACGTCTCCCCCAGCAGCAGCCAGGCCATCAGCACCACGAATACCGGCTCGGCAGTGGTTATGATCGAGGCGCGGGCGGCGCCTATCCGGCGGATGCCCATGAAAAACAGGATCATCGAGACAGCCGTGCCGATCACCGCAAGGAACAGAAGCACCCCCAGGTTCCGCGGCTCGAGCAGCATCTCCGGCCTCACGCCGACAAAGGGAATGAAGGCCAGCATCGAGAGCCCCCCGGCACCAAGCGTCAGGAAGGTAATCTGCGACGACGACAGACGGTCCATCAGGCTCTCGCAGATCAGCATAAAAGCGACAAAGATAAGCACAGAGGTGAGGACGAAGGCCACGCCTATCCACTGCTCGCCCTCGACCGCGCCGCCCACCTCCAGCACCAACGTAACGCCCACGAAAGTGAGAACAACGGCAAGGATAAGCGAAAGGGTCGGCTTCTCCCTGCCCAGCAGTATCGATACCACCACCACAACCGCGGGGAAGGTGTAGACCAGCAGGAATGCCAGCGATGCGTCGATGTATCTCAGCGACCCGACGTAGAGCACGCCGCCCAGGCCGTAATCCAGCGCCCCGAGCACCAACAGCAACAGCATATACCGGAGGTTTACATTGAAAGAAAACTTCCCCCGGACAAAAAGAAATACGCCGATAAGAGCCGCGCCGACTACCAGCCTTACCGTGTTTATCTCAACCTCGCTGAGGCCCAGGTCGACCCCGATCTTCAACACGATGGTATATGAAGCCCAGCAGACGCCCGACAGCAGGATGAACAACGTCCCGTATAATCCGGCTCTGTTTGTGACAGTCTCGCCCAACTTCCCCCTCCAAGCCCTCGGAGCTCCGATTATCACGGGAGCGCCGTCGCTGCACAAGCAATTCGGGACATCAAACCTGTCACGATACTATGGCCGCGCCTCTTCGGCTCTGATAGAATTCCCCCGGAGCCTGATATGCCGCTTGCCACAAAAGCCGAAATAATCGCCAAGCGACAACTCAACGCAGAGGAATTCGCCCTCGATCTGCACTGCCCCGAGATCGCCGCGGCAGCCAAACCCGCGCAGTTCGTCATGCTGCGCGCCTCCGACGCGATCGATCCCCTCACCCCCCGCCCCCTCAGCATCTTCGCCCGGCTCTCCGACGGCGGAAAACCTGCCGGCTTCACCCTGATCATCAAAACATTCGGCCGCGGCACTTCCGGGTAAAGAAATATCTCACATCCCTACAACTGCTCTATGGCATTAGAATTCTGCTCAAGATTGTCCATAAGTGTCGTACAAGGTCGCAAAATGACGGAATTGCAGATCAACCACAACTTAGCTGTTCACAACATGGAAACTAGAGGTTTCAATTCACCCTAAGCTGTATATCTGATCACTTATATGCTACAATACTATAGTAGTGCATAGCAAGTCCTCCTAGATTACCTGATAGATAAGGACTTGCATTCATCTTGGCTCTTAAAGTAGGATGAGACCTCTTTTTATATCGGTCTTGAAGTTAGGTCACAACGTATGAGAATGAGCCTGATGAATAAATCTCTGATCACCGCGAACCGGGTAATCTCTGAGGACTTATTCGCAATTGACATTCTGGACGAGGATATTGCTAGAAAAGCTCTGCCCGGTCAATTTGTCATGATTCTACCAGCAGAGGATTTCTTAGTTAGTAGACCATTTAGCATTTTTGCAAGGATCTGGGACGGAGATAATCCCATTGGATTCACTCTGCTAATAAAGGTCGTCGGTCAAGGCACCAAGCTGATTAGCAACGTTAAACCTGGTGACTATATCAATGTTAGGGGTCCCTTAGGTAACAATTTTGAATATACCAATGCTAACCAGTACCTACTGGTTGCTGGCGGAACTGGAATAGCTCCTATCTGTTTTTGCGCACAAGAAATGAGTTTGCATGGCATAAATTATTCGCTCTTATATGGGGTGAAGAATATCCACCAAGCAGCCACAGAGGAACTTGAAACACTAGAAGTGCAAGGTACTTTCGCTAGTGAAGATGGTTCTATTGGAAATCACGGAATGGTATCAGGTTTACTCTCCACAAAACTTAAAGAACACTCTAATGACATGATTGTCTTTGCTTGCGGTCCATGGGAAATGCTGCATAGCTGTAGTAATATCTGCGACTCATTCAGCACCCCATGTATTTGCTCATTAGAGCGTTATATGGCTTGTGGAATAGGTGTATGTCTTAGTTGCGTTTTTCAGTCTCCCAAGGATGATCATTACCATACTTGCTGCAAAGAGGGGCCAGTTGTCCATACCACAGAGGTTCGTTGGGATGTTTAACTCAAACGTGAATCTAAACGGATTGCTTTTAAAAAACCCTGTCATTTCTGCATCTGGAACTTGTGGCTATGGACTTGAACTTAACGAGCACATAGATATCTCATTCCTTGGCGCCGTATCCGTAAAAGGCATAAGCCTTTTTAGACATGAAGGAAATAGACCACCTAGAGTAGCTGAGACCCCTTCTGGGCTATTAAACTCGATTGGCTTGCAAAACGTTGGATCAGAAATATTCGCAAAGAAGATTTTGCCAAGACTAAGATTAATTAAAACAGCGATTATAGCCAATATATGGGGAAACACAGAAGAAGAATTTGTCAATGTGATAAATCGGTTATCACAAGAGGATGGCATTGCAGCTTTTGAAATTAACATTTCATGTCCAAACATCAGCAAGGAATACAGAGAATTCGGCAATAATCCCAAGTCCACATATGCACTTATAAAACGAATAAGAAAGAGAACTGATCGCCACATAATAGTGAAGTTAAGTCCAAATGTAAGAGACATTGCAGAAATAGGAGAAGCTGCGCAGGACGCCGGAGCTGATAGCATAAGTGCTATTAATACAGTAATGGCTATGGATATTGATATAAAGAAAAAAGAACCTGTATTGGCCAATTCCATCGGAGGGCTAAGTGGCCCTGCGATTCGACCTATAGCATTAAGATGTGTCTGGCAATTATACAAGAAAGTTAGCATTCCTATTATAGGGGTTGGTGGGATATTCTCATATCAGGATGCTCTTAAGTTTTTTTTCGCGGGAGCAAGTGCCATCCAGATAGGAACGGCAGTTTTTTCTAATCCATCAGCACCAATAAATATAATAGACGACTTGGCAAATTGGTGCGAGGAAAATAATATTCAATGCCTGAATGATATAATAGGCTTGGCGCACAAATCACCAAAATAGTTATTAGGTTGCCGTTTTGAAAACAATGAGGGACCACGTTTTCGTCGCGCTCGACGTGCCCTCTGCGGACGGCGCACGCAGGCTCATCGACAAACTGCGTGGCGAGGCGACCGGCTTCAAGATCGGCCTACAGCTCTTCTGCAACGCCGGATCTGGCTTCGTCGCCGAGCTCGCCCGCCAGGAACTTAGGATTTTCCTTGATCTCAAGTTTCACGACATACCCAACACCGTCGCCAGAGCGGTGCGTTCGGTCGCCTCCATCTGCGCATCGGCTATCCAGGTGGGCACGGCGACTTTCGTCGACCCCACCGCGCCGAC
>CBFCZO010000064.1:0-17363 GCA_965602675.1 uncultured bacterium
CCTCCGGCGGCCATCGATGCTGGCAGAGAGGGGGGAGCGCGGGGGTTGCGCGGCGCGCGCGGAGACCGCGGGGGCGGGGGGGGGAGCGAGGCTGAGGGGACGGTCGGAGGTGTCATTGCTGTGGGCGGCGCCGATGCTGACGCTGATCCTGGCGGCGGCGAAGCTGGCGAACGCCGCGGCATTGTACGGTTTGTTTTACAGCGAACACTTGGGATGGGTATATGCGCTTGTCGAGACAACGATGTGAGGGGCGGAAGGGGTGGTACGCAGGCCGAGCCGCGCGTGCGCTGCTGATTGTATTGGTGATTGCGGCGGCGTGGGGATGCGGTCCGCCGGAGGAGAGTAGCAGTGATGTGACGCTGGCATTCACGGGGACGGGTTTGTGCGTGACGGGGGTGGAGATTGGAACCCGGATTGGGAGGGCGGAGGTTTCCGACGCGAGGGGCGCGGTTGAGAGCGAGTTGATTCGATTCGGTGGTGCGGTGCTGATCCCTTTCGACTGGCAAGCCGGGGAGAGTTATACCGTCGAGCTCGAACGCGAGGGCGGGGGCGGTGTGTTGCGCGCCGAGGGCAGGGCTCCGCAGAATCCGGGGCCGGTGCTGCTGCGGACAATCGAGTTGGACGGCCATCTCGGCGCTCCGAGGCCCGGCAGCCCGGCGCCGCAGCCGAGCGCGGCGGCCGCGAGCGTGGACGGCCGCTGGGGGGCGGTGGGGACGGATACGGGCAGGGTGATGCTGTTCGACCTGGAGGACGGGAGGTTGACGGCCCAGCTATATTCGGCGGGCGCGTATATCCGTTCGCTGGAGTTTACCGAAAGCGAGGGTGGGACGCAGTTGCTGGCGGGTGAGCAGTCGCCCCGGGGAACGCTGGCGGCGTACAGGGTCGAGGAAGGCAGCGGGGCGTTGAGCAAGCTGTGGAGTTACGAGACGGCGTCGGAGATCGGCAGCTCGAGCAGGGATCCAGCCGATCCGTATTCCTGGGCGCACCTGCCGGGAATCTACAGGACGGTGGAGCGTGGGGGGCGTGTGTTTGCGCTGGCGGTGCATCCGCCGGAGGGCGGTGAGGCGAAGGCGCGCTCGGTGCTTTATTGTTTCGAGGCTTCGACTGGGAAGATGGAATGGCGTTGGCCGGGAGGCGAGCCGCTGGGGGCTGTGGCGACGTGGTTCGACAGCGACGAGAGCGGGGCGCGGCTTGCGCTCTGCGCTTACGACAAGGAGAGCGGGAGGGGCGAGGCGTTTGCTCTCGACGGCGAGAGCGGCAAGTTAATCGGGCGGCTGGAGATCGCGCCGCTGCGGCCGCACCTGGAGCAGGTGAATTTCTGGCGCTCGATTGCGATATCGCCGGACGGGGGGCGGATCGGTTTGATAGCCGACGACGGGCGCGCCTGGCTGTGGCATCCCGGCGGGGAGAGCAGGGAGATTGCGCTGGGGGAGCCGCTGGAGGCGGGCGGCATCCCGCTGTTGATCAGCGGGGCGGGGGTGTGGTGCGGGCCGGAGGAGACGATATTCGCGACGGGCACATCTTATCTGCCGTGGCAGCTCGCGGGGGGCAGGCGGCCGCCGCAGCCGCATCCTGACGCGCTGAAGCTGATCGCGGCGGAAAAGAGCGGTGAGATTGCCTGGGCGGCGACGATTCCCAATCTTCCGCAGGGGATGGCGACGAGTGGAGATTGGGAGTGGATTGTGGTCGGCTATGCTTCGGATCCGGTTTTTGCGCCGGCCGGCGGCAGCGGCGTGGCGTTTTACAACCTGAAGCGGCCGCAAGCGCCGCTGGCCGCGTCGTTTCCGGTGGGCGGGGCGGTGATGCACGGCTCCCCGGATGTGGCGGCGGGTGGGCATCTGGTGCTGCTGGTTGAGCGCAGCCAGCGTGACGCTTCGGGGGAGCGATTGCGGGGGAGGAACGCGCTGCATCTGCTGTTGTGGTGACCGGCGTCACCGTCAAATTCCCGGTATGTAAAGGAATCTTTTAGCGTCCCAACTGGTATTAAGAATTACTGAACCTTTATGCCGGTCGGATCGTCTAAGGAGATGTGGTTACAAGATGGGACGTGACAGGATGAGATCAAGGATAGTCAAGAGCGGGATGGTTGTAGCTGCGCTTGCCGCGCTGGCTGCGGGCTCCCTGTTTATACTGAGCGGTTGCCAGACCTCCAGCGCTGCGGAGACTCCGGATGCGGTATCCGAGGTGACCGGAGTCAACCAGCACCGTGTGCGTGTGGCCGAAGCGATTTCCGGGGACGTTGAGGAGAAGATCACGCGGGTGACGACGATCACCTCGCCGGAGTCGGTGCAGATCCTGCCTCTGATCGGCGGGCAGATAGTGAAGCTGGCCGTTGAGGAGGGTAGTGTAGTGAGCGCGGGCCAGTTGCTCGCGCAGTTGGACGACAAGCAGCTTCGCCTGGCCGAGGAGCGAGGGGCGGCGGTATTGGAGAATGCTCTTCACAACGAGGAGATCGGTCGCCGTAAGCTTGAGAAGTTGATCATCGGGCGCGAGGCGTATCTGGAGTTGAAGCACATCAGCGAGCAGGCCGAGCGCGATTACCAGGCCGCGAAGCTGGAGCGCGAGAAGACAGAGATCCGCGCGCCGTTCGCGGGCGTGGTGAGCCACCGTTTTGTCAGCCTCGGCGACACTGTGTTCCCCTCGACGCCGCTGGTGACGATCACGAATTTGAGTAAGCTGCAGGCGGAGATACTGGTTCCCCAGGACCAGGTGGCGAGGATTGCGCTGGGCAATGCAGTGATACTGAATCCCGGCGGCGACGTTTCGCGGATCATCAAGGGTATCGTGGACCGCATCAGCCCGGTTGTAGAGACGCTCAGCGGGACGGTGAAGGTGGTGGTGGACATCCCCGGCAGGCAGGACAGTGTGATGCCCGGGTTGTTTGTGAAGGCACACATCATCACCGGCGTGATCACCGGGGTGACGCTTGTGCCCCGCGACGCGATAGTGATTGAGAATGCGATGAGCGTGATCTACAAGGTTGCCGAAGGTTTCGCGCGGCGTGTGCCGGTGGAGATCGGGTTCAGCAACGGTGACCTGATCCAGGTTATCGGCGACATCGCTCCCGGTGAGCGGGTGGTTGTCGGGGGCAAGAACGGGATCAACGACATGACGCGGGTGCAGATAGCTCAGAAATTCTGATCATCGCGTGGCGAAAGCGGCTTTTCCCCTCCGCCGATCGAGTATTTGGGGGGGGGGTGAGGCTCACCCGGACGGCATCCCTACCTGTGTAATTCTCTTTATATTGAACCACTTACCGGTGCTGGAAATAAACTTGACACCTCAAAGGTGCAGTGCTAGCATTGCGTGCCTTAGGCGGGGCTGTTATCCGGCCCCGCTGAGGTAAGGGAGGAGTAGCAAAGGGTCGACTGGGGTCAGGCGATATCCTGGCCGGTTCCCCGCGAGGCTGAGAGGCCGTCTGGAAGCGGGTCAAAACCCCGAGCTTTCATCCTTATTCATTTCGGCAGAGAACCAGGCGCCTCACCGCGCGACAGCAAGAGCTTGTTGCGACGAGCCTTTTTGCCGACTAACTTGAGGGTCAAAAACCGCACCATAGGGGAGGTAAGTGACCGTGTTCAACGCAATCGTTAATTTCTCGACAATGCTTGCCGGTTTGGCACAGCAAGCCGGTCAGGGAGGCGGTGGTTTTGATGTACGCGACTGGTTGCCCGGCGGGCAGTTAATCGACCTGTTCGAGCGTGGCGGCCTCGTAATGTGGCCGTTGGGCTTTGCCGCCGTTCTGGGTATGACATTCGTGATCGAGCGCATGTGGGTGTTGCGTCGTTCGAAGATCCGCACCGACGAGTTCCTGACCAAGATCCGTGCCGCGCTGCTGAAGAAGCGCAGCGTCAAGCAGGCAGTGAGCATTTGCGAGGAGTATCGCGGACCGATCGCCGCGATCATGAAGGCCGGCCTGTTGAAGTACGGCACGTCTGAGGAGGAGATCGAGAAGAACATCGAGATAGCCGCGACGCACGAGATGGCTCGCCTGGAGCGCGGCCTCGCTGTGCTGGCATCGGTGGCCAACGTATCGCCGCTGTTGGGCTTCCTCGGGACCGTCACGGGCATGATCGGCGCGTTCGATTCATTGTCGAAGACGACACAGGTCGACCCGCGCGTAGTCGCATCCGGAATTTCGGAGGCCCTGATCACGACCGCAACCGGCCTGGCCATTGCGTTTCCAGCTCTGATTTTCTACAACTGGTTCACTGCTATGATATCCCGTTACGTTCTCGAGATGGAGACGGCCTCGAACCTGTTGCTTGAGACGTTTGTGGAGATGGAGCATGGAAGCGAACGGGCACTCGATAAACAGATTTAGTGCAGAGGTGACCGGATGAAAGTCAAGAGGCAGAAGGTTCAGGAAGCCTACATCCCGACGGCCTCGATGTCGGACATTGCTTTCCTTCTGATCATCTTTTTCATGGTCAGCTCAGTATTCCCTGTCGACAAGACTCAGATGGACCTGCCTGGCTGGGGCGACGTGAAGAACTACCTTGAGGACTCGGCAGTTCTGGCGATAAGCACAGAGAACCTGATCTACGTACGCAACAACGTGGATCGCAATCTGACCAGCATCGCCGGGCTGACGAACGACAGGGTGATAATCAGCGCCTCAGACGGCCGCACGCTGTCGCAGGAGATCTACCAGCACAACTCCACGACTTGGGACATGTCTGATCCAGAACAATTCCAGAAACTGAAGGACTCGGTGAACGAGGGCTTAATCAAGAAGGTGGAGTTGCGTCGGATGCAGGAGGGCAACAGGGGCATCACCATCGTAGTGAAGGCCGACAAGAAGGCTCCTTTCTATGCCGTGGACGGCGTGATCGAGGTGCTTCAGGAGCTTGGCGGTCAGGCTGCGACGGGGATAGCCATTCTGAGCAAGAGGGAAGGCCCGGCGCCAATCGTTGGTGCACAGTAGCTGACCAATAGAGGGAAGCCATGAAGTTAAAACGCAAGAAGGGTGATACCGAGATACCGACATCATCGATGGCCGACATCGCTTTCCTGCTGATTATATTTTTCATGCTCAGCACGACCTTTTCGGTGAACAAGGGATTCGATTTCGGCATCCCGCCCAAGGAGCAGGAGGCGACGACGGAGAGCGAGTCGCGGCCTGCGCTGACGATCATAGTCGACTCGCTGAAGGACCCTAACCGCAACTTCATCGTGAAGGTGATGGACGAGCAGGGTAATATCGAGGATTATTACTCCGAGTCCTATGCCGTGGCGATGGGGCAGCCTGAGCGGGCAATCAGCAGCCTATCGGTCTTCATGAACCAGGTGTTCGAGGACGTGCGGATGCAGCAGCCCGGTGAGTGGTACAAGCTGCCTGTGTACATACTGGTGCGGCGGGAGGCTCCCTGGGAGGGCTTCGTCGAGGTCTGGGACGAGGTGCAGGACGTCGAGAAGGAGCAGATCAATTTTTTCCCTGATATTGTGGAGAAGGACAAGCGCAAGCTTGCGACGCACATTCCTCACGTCAACACGGTGCGCGACATCATTCAGCAGTACCGCGAGCAGGGGATATTGCTCGACTGAAGCAGCCTGATGATGCGGAACATAACCTCCGTGGTCTTGTCTAAGGTTGCGGAGTTTGGTAGGAGCTAACCAGTAGTTTAGGAGAGAGGGCAGCAATGGCCGAAAACAGAGAAGTGAAGGCCGGCGACGCGAAGAAGATCGAGCCCGGCAAGGGCGCCCCGCCGCAGGCGAAGGAGAAGACGGCGAAGGACGACCCGAAGCTGGCTGCCTATAAGGCATTTCTCGAGATGCAGAGCGACAAGAGCTCGATCGAGAACAGCCTTTTGCTTTCGATAATAGTCTTCGGCGTCGCACTGTTCGTCACCTTCCCGACAATCGCTCAGAAGCTGCAGGGTCTGGAGCGAGAGGACGACGTAATCGAGATCCGCAAGCAGACGGTGATCCAGAAGCCACAGGAAGAGCTGCAGCAGATCCGCGAGGTGAAGCAGGAGACGCGCCAGCGGGAGTTCAGCCAGATTCCTGCGCTGAACCGGCCAACAGGCCGAGAGGAGATCGTGGAGGACATCACGGATCTCAATCTCGATGTGCGCGACGAGATGACCGACGATATGGGCTGGGATCTCGACGCAGTGCGAGCTCCGGGTCCGATTCTTGTTGCCGGCGACATCACGCCTCCGCAGTTCATTCCCCGCGGCCAGAAGCCGTATCCGCAGAAGGCAAGGATATTGCGGCGGACAGGGACGGTGGAGGTTGAGGTGATCATCGCGAAGAACGGGACATTGGAGGAGATCACGATCAAGCGTGAGAGTCCTCCGGACTTCGATTTCGGAACTGCGGCGGTGACATATCTGAAGCAGGGTGATTGGAGGCCCGCGCTGCAGAACGGCAAGCCGATCTACGCGCGCTACATATTCACCTTCCAGTTCACCCTTAACTAGAATGATTAAATTTTCGCCCCCGTGCCCAAACGAGAAGAGGGAATTAAGATGAGCGCAAAACGCCGAAGAGGATTAACGATGGTGCTGGCAGCGGCGCTGATTACGGCCTTCGTTGCGGGTGCATTTGCCCAGTCGGGAGAAGAAGCACTCGAGGCGGCCAAGTCGGCTTACAAGGCGAAGCGCTTTGCCGACGCCGTGACGAACTTCAAGATTGTAGCCGAGGAGTATCCGGACTGGAGCTTCGGTCACTTCTACCTGGGCCTCTCCTACAAGCAGACTCGGGATTACAGCAACGCTGTGCGTTCGCTGAAGCGGTCTCTCGATCTGGCCAACAACGAGAACGAGCTTTTCGGCGCTTCGGTAGAGTTGGCCGACACATATTACCGCAACAAGGACTACCGCAATGCGGTGAGGTATGTGACCGAGGCGAAGAAGTACAAGGGTGCTGGCAAATTCAACAAGAATCAGGCAAACATGCGCACGATCGAGGGCATCAGCCGCTATCACCTGGGCCAGTATCAGCAGTGCATCAATGTTTTCAACAGCGAGATCCGTTCGAACTCGGCTGAAGCGAACACACTTCGGACGGTGGCGAAGTGTTACCAGGAGTTGAACAACAACTCGCAGGCGGTGAACATCATCAAGATAGCGGTGAAGAAGGATCCTCAGGATCTGGCAGCTCATCTGATATTGGTAAAGAGCCTGGTGAACGACAGCAAGTGGAGCGAGGCTCTGGAAGCGGCCGATTTTGCGCTGCAGACGCACGGGCGCAACTGGGAGTTGCATTATCTGAAAGGCCGTTCGCTCTACAAGATGAACCGTCTGAACCCCGCTGCGGCGAGCCTGCGCCAGTCGCTTGAGATTCAGCACCGCGACAAAGTGGGCCGTCTTCTGGGCGATGTTTACAGGGACAGCGGCGACTTCCTGCGGGCGACGAACGCCTACAACACGGCGCAGCGAGGCTACGTCGATGACCCGACGTTCTTCGTCAGTTTCGCTTTTTCGTGGTACCAGTATGTTCCCTCGGACGCGGAGAAGTTCCACGGTACGGCTGACGAGGACAAGTATAAGACGGCTCTCGACAACGCCGTGGTTCTTCTGGATGCGGCTCAGAAGCTTCAGGGCGCGGACCGGGCGCAGATCAACAACATCATGGACGGCATCAAGAACAAGCGTGATCGCCTTGAGAAGGGCGAAACGATGGTCGAGGAATACGAGATAACCATCGATCCGGAGACCGGCAAGGTCGAGAAGCGCAAGATCGGTGACAAGAAGGATGAATAGGTAACCTCCACAAGATAATAAGCTGCTCACGGTCTCGCGCGCTGCGCGGGGCCGTTTTTCCATGTACGGCGGCCTGATGGTTGTGGGGCCGACGTTTGGGCGGAGTTTTAGCCGGAACATTACCTGCGGTGAGCCTGTCTAAAAGTCCAGAACTCTCGAGATTTATTAATCCTTAGCCCAGGAGAGGAAAGCCATGGCTGAGAAGAAAGAAGGGAAGACCTGCGCCCGGATGAAGCAGGGGCGCGGCAGAGGCTCTCCAGCGGACGGGAAAACGCGTTCTGGGAATAACGATCCAACGATGGCGGGCTACAAGGCTTTGCTGGGATCGCAGAACGAAAAGCGTTCGATCGAGAACAGCCTGCTGGTGTCGATAATAATCTTCGGGATGGCGCTGTTCGTCACCTTCCCAACGATCGCTCAGAAGCTGCAGGGTCTGGAGCAGGAGGACGACTTTATCGAGATACAGCCGTGGACGGCGGTTCCGAAACTCCCCGATGAACAGCAGCCGACGCGCGAGGTGAGGAGGGAGATCAGTCTGCGCGATTTCGCTCCGTTTCCGGAGTTCGACCGCCCGAGCGGCCACGAGGTGATCGTGGAGGACATCTCCGATCTGAATATGGATGTGCGAGACGCGATGACCGGGGAGATGGACTGGGGTCTGGAGGGGATCGAGGCGCCGGGCCCGATCCTGGTGGCGGGCGACATCACGCCCCCGGAGTTCATCACGCGCGGCGAGAAGCCTTACCCGCAGAAGGCGCGGATCCTGCGGCGGACGGGTATGGCGCGGATTGAGGTGGTGATCAGCAAGGCGGGGACGCTGGAGGCGATCGAGGTGCTGGCGGAGGAGCCGCCGGACTTCGATTTCGGCGCGGCGGCGGTGACATATTTGAGGCAGTGCGAGTGGAAGCCGGCGTTGCAGAACGGCAAGCCGATCTACGCGCGCTACAGATTCACATTTGTGTTTAAGTTGAATTAGGGGGGGGAGCGGATAGGAACGGCCTGGATTATTTCACCACAGAGGGCACGGGGGACACAGAGGAGAAGAAGAGGATTATGTAGGTGTGGCTCTACCGGGGGCGGATAATCCGCCTTGGGGGCCGTAAACGATCACCCTACAAGGCTTTGCGTGACTATCGTGGGTAGTCCCAATGGGAGCGGGATTGGTAAGAATTTATCCCGCCGGAGGCGGGATAGGGCGGATTGAAATTCGCCCCTACAGTGGTTTACGAATGATTATTGCCGATTGATAGGAGGGTGGGCTTGTCCGCTTCCGGATAGAGTTGGGGGCCGTCCGCCACGGGCGGATAAATTCATGTGGCCCCTACAGTGCGTTGCGAGATCCTACCGATTGATGGCGAGAAGAAGCGGCGGCCCTCCGCCGCGGCGGACGCCCCTACAGTGGATTGCGGGGGTTATGGGGGGGTGGGTTGATTGACGCAATCTCCTTAACATGCTAGGATTTGCGGCCACAAGGGGGCTTGAATAGCAACGAATAATCGCGGGAGAGTGATGAAGATAATCGCTGCGCTGGTCAGGTCGCTGCGGCCGAGACAGTGGATAAAGAATCTGATTCTTTACGCGGGCTGGCTGTTCTCGCTGGGGGAGCGGACGTTCGAGTGGAGCAACGAGCTGGCGCTTTTAGGCAGGGCGACGTGGGCTTTTGCGGCGTTCTGCCTGCTGAGCAGTTCGATCTACCTGTTCAACGACATGATGGACGTGAAGGCCGACCGGCGGCATCCGGTGAAGCGGAGGCGTCCGATCGCCTCGGGCGCGCTGCCGATTCCGGTGGCTGCCTGGGCTTCGCTTGTGCTGCTGGCGGGTGGATTGTCGCTGGCGTTGACGACGAATACGGGATTCGCGGCGGCCGCTGTGATGTATGTGGTGATGGTGACGCTTTACAGCCTGGCGCTGAAGCGTGTGCCGATTCTGGACTCGATGATCATCGCTTTCGGTTTCGTGCTGCGTGCGATAGCGGGTGCGTTGGCGGTGGAGGTTGCGATAAGCGTGTGGCTGGTGGTCTGCACGATATTCCTGGCGTTGTTCCTGGGCTTTGCGAAGCGGCGGAGCGAGCTGGTGACGCTGGGCGAGGAGGCGGCGAATCACCGCGACATCCTGGCGCAATACACCGTGGGCTTTCTGGACCTGCTGATCACGATCTGCTGCACGCTGGCGGTGATCTCGTATTCGCTGTATTCGATCAGCTCGCACGCGATGACGGTGTTCGGCCCGGACGCGCTGCTGACGCTGCCCTTTGTGTTTTTCGGGGTGTTTAGATATCTTTACCTGGTCGTGCTGGAGAACCGTGGCGGGGACCCGGCGACGCTGCTGTTGAATGATTATCAGTTGCTGGGGGCGGTGGTCCTCTGGATCGCGGTTTCCGCAATACTTCTGACATTAAAACCGGGATTGCTGAACAACGTCCTGGTGCAGTAAGAGGTCAGTGGGGAGATGGACACATTCCGAATCGATTACGACAAGATCGACGTGGAAGCGATAATGGCGCAGATCCGTCAGCGTGTGCGCGAGAAGAAGGAGGTGCTCTACAGCGAGGCTGAGCTGGAGCGCCTTGGCGGGCTGGAGCTTCCTCCCTCTTCGCCGCCGGAGCCGAAGGATGTGGAGCGGGACGCGCTGCCGCTGCCGGAGGTGCCCGAGCGCCGCGAGGTTGCGCGGACGGAGGAGCGGATAGCGGAGCGGATGAAGGATGTTTCGCTCGACGACATCAAGGACGAGGATTTCGTGACGGAGGCTCTTCGCTGCGTGGGGGAGTGGAACATCGCGCTGTCGGTCGAAGACCTCTACCGCTCGAGCCCGGGGATTAAGGGCAAGATCATCCAGGGAATCCGGGCGATCAACCGCCGTCTGTTCAAGATGGTGATGAACATCGACGTGCTGTTCCCGCAGTTGCACAAGCAGGCGATTCTGAACCAGACGTACGTGGTGCTGCTGCACACCCTGGTGCAGGAGTTGAGCCTGCTGAATAACAAGATCGACCGCCTGGCGCCCGAGGTGAGCAAGCTGCAGGCGGAGTTGACGACATCGGTGGAGTCGCTCGACGCGGACTTGAAGCAGACGCGCGCGGAGTTGGTGCGTGACATCATGAGCGACAAGAACGACTTCAGCCGCGGGGTCAACCAGCTTCGCAATGACATCGAGAAGCTGGAGTACAAGATCGACGGCCTGCGGGGCGTGATCGAGGGCCAGAAGCACCAGATCGAGTATCTGCAGTCGCGCCAGGGCGCACTGGAGCAGTTGGCCGTGCTGAAGGACGAGGAGTCCGAGGCGCCGGCGCGTAAGACCGGTGAGCTGGAGCGCGGGCGCTACCAGGGCGGCAAGGGAAAATCCGGCAAGCAGAAGAAATAGGACAGCGGAGTGGAGACATCCGATCTCAAGCTGGCGATAGTGGTGCAGCGCTACGGTCAGGAGATAAACGGTGGCGCGGAGTTCCACGCGCGGCTGGTGGCCGAGGAGTTGGCGCGCCACTACCGGGTTGAGGTGCTGACGACCTGCGCCTACGACTACATCACCTGGGCGAATCACTACAAGAAAGGCGTGGAGGACATAAACGGGATAGCCGTGCGCCGTTTCAAAGTGCGGCGCAAGCGCAACCCGCAGCGTTTCGGGCGTATCCAGGAGTACGTGTTCCACCGCGCGCACGAGCCTGAGGACGAGTTGCGCTGGCTGAAGGAGGAAGGCCCGTATTCTCCGCGCCTGATAAGGTTCATCAAGGCTCACGAGCGGGATTACGACTATTTCATCTTTTTTTCCTACAGGTATTACCACAGCTACCACGGGATAAATGCGGTGCCGCACAAGTCTATCCTTGTGCCGACGGCTGAGAAGGACCCGGTGGTCGAGCTGATGATCTTCCGCAAGTTTTTCAACAAGCCTCGGGCGCTGATGTACAACTCGTGGGAAGAGAAGGAGATGATCAACGCAGTGAGCCGCAACGCGACGGTTCCCGGGGTGGTCGTGGGCGTGGGCACGGAGCTTCCCGAGGAGAGCGAGATCAGGGCGGAGCGCTTCCGGCAGCGGTTCGGAATCGAGGGTCCGTTCGTGCTCTACATCGGGCGGATCGACGAGAACAAGGGCTGCCACGTGCTGTTCGACTACTACCAGCGCTACCTGCGCGAGCACGAGACCGACCTCAAGCTGGTGCTGATGGGCAAGAGCATCATCCCGATTCCGGACGACCCGGCGATCGTGCCGCTGGGCTTCGTGAGCAACGAGGAGAAGTTCGACGGCCTGGCGGCGTGCCGTTGCCTGATCAACCCGAGCTTATATGAAAGCCTTTCGATGATCCTGCTTGAGGCGTGGGCGGTGGGCAAGCCGGTGCTGGTGAACGCGGGGGTGCCGGTGCTGCTGGGGCAGAGCAAGCGGGCGAACGCGGGGCTGTGGTATTCGTCGTACGGCGAGTTCGCCGAGGCGATCAACCTGCTTGGGACCGACGAGCGCTTGTGCGAGGTGCTGGGCCGCAACGGCCGGAAGTATTTCCGCGAGAACTACACCTGGGAAGTGATCAACAACAAGTACATCGAGATCATCGAGGGCCTGCGCGCGGCCGACCTGGAGGGAGCCGGTGAGGCGTCCTGAGCGCATCCACCAGTTGCTGGCATCGGTGACGGTGGGGGACGCCATCTCCGACGAGGCATTCGAGATCCGGGGGATGCTGCGGGAGGCGGGCTTCGAGAGCGAGATCTTCTGCGACCGCATCCACGCGAAGCTGATGGACGAGGTCTATCACTTCGAGGACTACATGGAGATTTCGGGTGCGGAGGAGTTGTTCATCCTGCACTACTCGATCGGGACTGACGTCTCGAAGCTGGCCTACCACATACCCGACCGCAAGATCCTCATCTACCACAACATCACCCCCTGGCACTTCGTCGCCGGCCTGCACGAGACGCTGCCGCGTGAGCTTTTCGAGGGGCGCAAGGAGTTGGCGGCATTCGCGGGGCGGACGGTGCTTGCGCTGGGCGACAGCGAGTATAACCGGTGCGAGCTGGAGGAGCTGGGATTCGGCGAGACGGGGGTGATGCCGATCCCGGTGAACTTCGAGCGCTTCGACGGCGTGCGGCCGGACCCGATCACGCTGAAGGCGTTCGGGGACCACCGGGTGAACCTTCTGTTTGTGGGGCGCGTGATTCCGAACAAGAAGCTGGAGGACGTGATCCTGGCCTACGCGCACTTTAAGAAGTATGTGAGCCACGACAGCCGCCTGATCTTTGTGGGAGAGTACGCCAGTTTCGCGAGCTACCGGCAATTGCTGGCGCAGATGGTGGCGGAGATCGACCTGCCGGACGTGGTGTTCGCGGGGCACGTGACCTTCCCGCAGCTTGTGGCTTTCTACGATCTGGCGGACGTGTTCGTGTGCATGAGCGAGCACGAGGGCTTCTGCGTGCCGCTGCTGGAGGCGATGCACTTCGACATCCCGGTGATCGCCTACGATGTAGGACCGATCGCGGACACGATGGGCGGCGCGGGCATCCTGGTGAAGGAGAAGAACTACGCCGAGATAGCCGAGATGATCGAGTTGCTGGCGCGTGACGAGTTCACTCGGAAGCGAATCATCGCGGGGCAGCGTGAGCGGCTGGGCAGGTTCAAGGGGATTGCCTACAGCGAGATCCTGCTCGGGCATATCGAGCGGGCTATCGAGCTGACAGCCGGCAGCGGGCGATGAGTGGTGAGCTCCACCAGCTGGTATCGGACCTGCGCAGGGGCGACGCGATCGGCAACACGGTGCTGCGCACAAGGGAAGCTTTGCGCCGGCTGGGTTACAAGTCGGAGATTTTCCGCGAGACCTGCGCGGCGGAGTTGAAGGACGACACGTATCCCGCCGAGGATTACCTGGAGATCAGCTCGCCTGAGCGCCGGCTGATATTTCATTATTCGATCGGATCGGACCTGAACCGCATGGCCTACGCACTGCCCGACCGGATGATCCTGAGCTACCACAACATCACGCCGCCGGAGTATTACCTGGGGATTCACGACCACCTGGTGGGGCAGCTTTATCACGGACGCAAGCAGTTGGCTTGTTTCGCGGACCGCTGCGCGCTGGCTGTGGGTGACACGGAGTACAACCGCCGCGAGCTGGAGGAGCTGGGATTTCCGCGTACGGGGGTGCTGCCGTTGGCGCTGGATTTCGATCACCTCGATGTGGAGCCGGACCCGTACATCCGCGCGGCCTACGGGGACCACCGGCACAATTTCCTGTTCGTGGGGCGGATTGTGCCGAACAAGCGGATCGAGGAGCTGATCAAGCTCTACGCGCACTACAAGAAGTACGTGAGCCACGACAGCCGGTTGATAATCGTGGGCACCTGGCGGGGCTTCGAGCGCTACCACGATCAGTTGATGCGTCTGCTGGCGGATATCGACCTGCCGCACGTGGTGATGCCGGGGGCGGTGGCGTTGAACCAACTGGCGGCGTTCTACAGCGTGGCGGACGTGTTTTGCACGCTGAGCGCGCACGAGGGTTTCTGCGCGCCGCTGCTAGAGGCGATGTATTTCGACGTGCCGGTGCTGGCGCGTGCGGCGGCGGCTGTGCCGGAGACAATGGACGGGGCGGGGGTGCTGCTGGAGGAGTTGAATTTCGCGGAGGCGGCGGAGATGCTGCGGTTGCTGGCGACGCGGGGTTTGTTCCGCGAGCGTGTGATCGAGGGGCAGCGGGAGCGTCTGGCGCGGTTCAGGGCGGTGGATATCGAGGAGCGTTTGCAGGGGGTGATCAGGGCGGCTGAATGAGAGCGGCGAGCACTCGCTCACTTAACAAGTGAGCAACAAGTCCGCGTCGCTGACATCTCAAAGGCATCTGACGAGCGGGCCTGCGGCCCGGTTGCTCGCGGGAGGGGGTGGTGCCATTACTATGTCGCTCATCGCAGGCGCGCCTTGACCTTTATCGCGATTGATCGCCGGTAGTTGAGATGCGAGATTTGGCAGATTGATGGTGAAGCGGCGAAAAGGATGTGGGCGCGGCCCCGTGTGCTGCGGGGCAGGGGCGCATGAAGGCGCCCCCTACTTTGGTTTGCGAGGTGTCAGTGCAGTTAGAGATCGTGGCGATTGAGGATGAAAGAGGAAAAAGAACGAGAGAAGGCCTTCGCGGGAGCGGGGGCCGTAAACGACCCCCCTACAAGGCGGTGCTGAATCGTTGCCACGCAAGAAGCAGGGCGCCAGAGGAGGATGTTTGTTAGCAGGGAGTGCGTTATCGCGCGATGCGCGATCGGGCGGATTCCGCCATAGGCGGACAATCCGCCGCGGCGGACATGTCGCCCCTACGGTGGATCGGCAAGGGAGTCGATGTTGAGAGTCAGGGTTAGATGAAGCGTTTGATTCAGATGGTTCCGAGTCATCACCGCAACGACGCGGTGGGGGCTGAGGTGCTGACGATCGAGCGGGTGCTGCGCGGCGCGGGCTGGGTGGTGGAGACTTACGCCGACAACATGGATGCCGAGTTGGAGGGGCGGACGCTGCCGGCGGCGCTTCTGGATGAGACGGAGACGGACGGGGCGGTGGCGCTGTACCACTTCTGCGCGGCGTCACCGATGTCTTTGCGATTCGTTGAGTTGGACTGCCCTAAGGCGTTGATCTACCACAACATCACGCCGCACGAGTTTTTCGAGCCTTACAACAAGGAGGTTGCGGCGGTCTGCCGGGAGGGCCGGGAGCAGTTGCGGAGCATGGTGGACGCGGTGGACGTGGCGATCGGTGATTCGGATTTCAACCGGCGTGAGCTCGAGGAGGCGGGCTACGACGTGACGCGGACGATTCCGTTTCTATACGATCCGGCGCGGCTGGAAGTGGAGCAGGACAAGGCGATGCTGGAGCGGCTGCGGGGCGATGCGGTGGTGCTGTTCACGGGCCGGTTCGCGCCGAACAAGGCGCCGGAGGATTTCATACGCACGGCGGCAGCCTACGGGGAGATAAGAGGTGCGCCGGGGGCGCGTTTCGTGCTGGTGGGCAAGCGCGAGACGATCAAGGGGTACTACGAGACGGTTGAGGCTTTGATCGAAGAGCTGGCGCTGCCGCAGGAGCGATTGCTTGTCACGGACGAGGTGAGCCAGGCGGAGTTGGCGGCGGCCTACCGCTCGGCGAGTTTGTTCCTGAGCCTGAGCCGGCACGAGGGTTTCTGCGTGCCGCTGCTGGAGTGCATGCAGATGGGTGTTCCTGTGGCGGCGTTGTCGCGTGCGGCGGTGCCGGAGACGCTGGGTGACGCGGGGATTCTGTTCGAGACGACGGAGCCGGGAGAGGTGGCGGAGATCGTGGCAGGTGCGCTGGGCGACGAGGTTCTGAGGGCGGAGTTGGTGGAGCGCGGTCGCAAGAGATTGAAGCGTTACGACCTGGAGCATTGGGGGTTCGCGTTCCGGGTGCTGCTGGAGTCGCTGTGATGCGGGGGAGAGGGGATTTAACCACAGAGGACACAGAGGTGTTGATTAGTGCAAATAGGGGTCAGTCCTAGAATTCCAGGGCCATTTGTTTGGAGCAAGAATTCATGTTGTTTGGGAAGAGTCATAGCCTAGAATTCTAAGACTGACCCGAGGGCTGGCTTTACATGTAAGCAACAGTACCGCGAAGATAAATCTCAGAGGAGGCTAATGAGCGGGCCTGCGGCTTGTTTTGCTCGCGGGAGGCGGGAGGCAAGATTGGAAGGGATTTATCGCGCGGAGCGGCCCCCGCTTTCAGCGGGGCGGGGATCGGGCGGATTGAATCCCACCCCCGCCAGTGGCGTGGCAGGCTGTTGGCGGGACAGGGTTCGCCCCTACAGTGGATTGGCAAGGGAGTCGATGTTAAGAGTCAGCGTCAGATGAAGCGGTTGATTCAGCTGCTACCGACGCACCACGTTCACGACGCGCTCGGGGCGGAGGTGCAGACGATCGAGCGGGTGCTGCGCTGCGCGGGTTGGCAGGTGGAGACGTACGCGGACGAGATGGATGCAGAGTTGGAGGGCAGGACGTTGCCGACGGCGCGGCTGGAGGATGCCGGGACTGACGGGGCGGTGGCGTTGTACCACTACTGCGCGGCGTCGCTGATGACGTTCCGCTTCGTGGAACTGGACTGCCCGAAGGTGCTGCTCTATCACAACATCACGCCGCACGAGTTTTTCGAGCCGTATAACAAGGATGTGGCGACCGACTGCCGCGAGGGTCGCAGGCAGTTGAGCGTGATGCTGGACGCGGTGGATGTGGCGATCGGGCACTCGGAGTTCAGCCGGAGGGAACTGGAGGAGGCGGGATTCGACGTGACGCGCACGATACCGTTCCTCTACGATCCCGGGCGGTTGGAGATCGAGCCGGATGCGGCGATGCTGGAGCGGCTGCGGGGAGAGGCGATGGTGCTGTTCACGGGTCGGTTCGCGCCGAACAAGGCGCCGGAGGATTTCATACGCACGGCCGCGGCATACGGGGAGATAGAAGGTGCGCCGGGGGCGCGGTTCGTGCTGGTGGGTAAGCGGCGGACGATAAAAGGTTATTACGAGACGGTGGAGAAGCTGATCTCGGAGTTGGCGTTGCCGGAGGAGCGGCTGTTAATCACCGACGAGGTGAGCCAGGCGGAGTTGGTCGCGGCGTATCGTTCGGCGAGCCTGTTCCTGAGCCTGAGCCGCCACGAGGGTTTCTTCGTGCCGCTGCTGGAGTGCATGCAGAGCGGTGTGCCGGTGGCTGCGCT
>CBFCZO010000065.1:0-17186 GCA_965602675.1 uncultured bacterium
CGTGGAGGGCCTTATTAATACTACGCATGTTTATTCTGCGATTATATCCGAAGTGTAATCTTAAATATGAATTTACTGATTGTGCCCGTACAGGACGGCATCCCTATCTGCCGCGGCCGGGGGCGGGAGACGCGGCATGCAGGGGCGAGCACAAATCATCCCCAGCAGGAAGCGCCCAAGCTGATCACCGCACAGCTTGCTACTACCGATCGATGATCATCTTCGGCGGGCTGTTGACGACGACAGACCGTCTAACCTTTTTGCAGAAGATGTAATATTCATACTCCATATCCGCTATATTGCCTACGACCAGGTGAGGACCACTAGGCTTCTTCTCAGAAACATGTAAAGCAGACAACTCATCGATACCCTTGAACAGCCCGGCCTCCGGGAATAACAGCGTATACTCTCCCTCTCTTGCATCAAAAACGACGGTGTCGCCAGGCCTGACGAGGGCATTGCCGACGTCCACCCTGGGCGGTTGGTTATTGGTCCTAAAAATCCGGATGATGTGTTCTTTCTCTGGCCTTGATTCCATGGACGTCTCCTTTCACCTGTTATGTTGAATCTACGGCTCCTGCAGAGAGCCGATCAGCGCCTTGATGCGGTCGTCCTGTAACAACTCTTTCATGGCAGGGTTCTCCCGGACCCGCTCGGAGGGAAAGCCTTCCCGCAGGACTCTTTCCAGAAAGCTAATCGCCCGATTTCTGTCGCCGAGCAGCAGATAAGATTCCGCAACGCTGTAGAGAACTTCCAGATCCTGGACTTCCGGGAGGTCGAGCTGCCCCAGCAGGTTCGCCGCTGAATCGGGCTCGCCCACCTTGATGTAGTATTCGGCCAGATAGGCCAGGAGAGTGGGATTGCGGGGATTCATTCTGCGTTCCGCCTCAGCCAGCGAAATTGCTTTATTGTAGAATCCGATAGCCTTTTCATGTTCCTCGGGGACAATAAAATAGGCGTCTCCGAGGTTACCCCACGTCAGATAGTCGCTCTGATCCTCGAGAACGAGCGCTTTTTCCAACGTCCTTGCGGCATCGGCGTATCGTTTCTGATAGTGATAAAGGACTCCGAGATTGTTGAAAGCCCGGTAGTTGGGTTTGATTTCGATGGATCGCAAGAAAATCTTCTCGGCTTCGTCGTAGCGTCCGGCATTGAAATAGACGATGCCGAGATTGTTGTAGCCCTTGACGTTTCCGGGCGTCAACTCGAGGATTTTGCGGAACTGGGCTTCAGCCTCGTCGTAGCGCCCGAGACTCAGATAAAAGCCTCCGAGTTCGTTGTAGCCGCTCCAGTAGTCGGGCCTGAGTTGAATTGCTTCAGAGTAGATGCGCTCGGCCTCATCGATTTCGCCCATGTGCTCGTGCGCCCGGCCCAACCCCTTGAACGTTTCGGCGTTGACCGGGTTGATTTCGAGCGCTTTGCGGAATTCTGCTGCAGCAGGCTCGTATTGCCCGGAGGCCATGAGGAGAAAGCCGGCCGTGTTGTGAACCTGCTCCAGGGAATCGTCAAGCGCCAGCGCGCGCGCGCAGTAATCGGTTCCGGTTTCCACCCAGCTGCTGTTTCTGGTAGCCTGAAATTTTCTGTAGCAGGCTTCTCCAAGCCCCGCGAATGCGAGCGCATAATCGGGATCTGAGGAAATAGCTTTGTTAAAGAACTCCATGGCTCTGTCGATGTTCGCAACGTCTTGATAATGCTGTAGAAAGCCGCGCCCCTGCAGGTAGTATTTGAAAGCATCAGAGGTTTCGGTGCCGCCGGCAAATGCGTCGTCCCTCGATTGCGGCGGGACCTCAAATTCCAGCATTTCGACCAGTTTCCCGACGGCCTTGCTCTGCAGCACATGAATATTGGTAATGGGCTCAATGAGCTGAGCCGAACGTACCTGGCGCAGACTGGAGGCGTCGATCAGGTTGAGGGTGAGCTGCGCGGAGTCGCCCATGCGCTGGACGCTGCCGGTAACCACCAGAGAGACGCCGAATGTGCCGCGCGCCTGGCTTGGACTGGTGATGTTTTCCTCGATTATTTCCCGGGTGGGGACGATCCAGATGGTTTTTTGAAATTGTTCGAAAGAGGTTATCTTGCTGGAGAGCGTTTCGACCAAGCCGTCGCACATCGCTCTGTCTTCGCTCTCACCGCCTATGAGTGAAAACGGGAGTATGGCGAGGTGTTTTTTCGGCGGTAGCCCCGGCCCGCCGAGCCACAGCTGAATGCCCGGCGCGAAAAGGAGAGCGGCCACAATCAGGCTGAGGATTATCACTGCAACCGCACCGGAGAAGGCCACAAGGGGCGAAACTTTTTTTAATCCGGTTTTTTCAGTTTCCCTCCCGGCTGATATTTCTTCCGTAGGCGTGCCGATCTCACTTTGGATACTTTTCAGATCAGCGAGAAACTCTGTCGTTGTACGATAGCGGTTATTCGGATCCTTTTGGAGTGCACAGACCAAAACGCGCTGAAGATCGGCGGCAACCCCTTCATCTGTGTCCGTGAGCTTCGGCGCCTCTTTATTCAATATCGAATAGATAACGGCGGCCTCGTACTCACCCTCGAACGGCAACTTGCCCGAGAGCATCTGATAGAGGACGACGCCCAGCGCCCAGATATCCGTGCGGCTGTCCACATCCTCTCCGCGTACCTGTTCGGGGGACATGTAAGCGGCGGTGCCCATCGCTTTGCCTGGTTTGGTGATCTGCAGGCTGTCCCGCAGCTTGGCGAGTCCGAAATCCACGATTTTTATTTTGTTCTGCTCGGAAATCATAATGTTGCCGGGCTTGATGTCCCTATGAACGATGCCCTGGCGGTGGGCTTCTTCCAAGCCCTCGCCGATTTGAACGGCTATTCCAACTGCCTCCTCTGTGCTGAGGGACTTTTCTTTCAGCTTTTCCTTGAGAGCGATGCCCGGGCAATGTGACATCGCGATGAAGGTTTTTCCGTCATCCGTCTCGTCGATCTCGTAGACCGTGCAGATGTTCGGGTGATCCAGCTTCGAGGCAGTCTGGGCTTCCCTGAGGAACCTGGCCTTGGATTCTGGATCGTCAGTAACTTTTTCGGGTAGAAATTTCAGAGCGACAATACGCTCCAGCCTGGTGTCCTTTGCCTTGTAGACCTCTCCCATCCCGCCCTCGCCGAGCTTCTCCACAATCGTGTAGTGAGAGACGGTTTCGCCTATCATGCTTGCACCCTCTTCACGATCAACAGAGTGATATCGTCATGCTGAGGTGAGTCCCCGACGTGAGCGGCGACAGCCTTCAGAATCATTTGTTGTAAGTCCTGGGCGGGCTTTTTTCTGTATGCAGCGATCGTACTGATAAGGCGGTCCAGGCCGAACTCTTCTTCCTTCGAGTTGAAAGCTTCGGTTATGCCATCCGAATAAATGACCAGCAAATCGCCCGGAGCAAAAGGCATCGATTCTTCGAGGAACGAGAACCGCTCTTTAATGCCCAGAGGAATTCCGCCGGTCTTGAGGAACCGGGGCGAATCTTCGCTGCCGGGAAAGAGCAGGGCGGGATCGTGACCGGCATTTGTGTAACAGATGAGTTCTTTTACTGAGTCGAAACCACAGAGAAAGAAGGTAGCGAATTTTTCCGGCGCGGTGCTGTGGTAAATCAATTGATTGGAGCGATTCACAATTTCCCGACAGCTGTGCCCGACAAGAGCCTGGCCGCGAACGGTGGCCTGGAGATTTGCCATAAGCAGAGATGCAGGCAGACCTTTTCCTGAGACGTCGCCCACGCCAACGGCGAAATCGACCTCTTCAGTTCTGATGAAATCGAAATAATCCCCACCGACCTGCCGTGCAGGCAGGCTCGTGCCGGCGATGTCGTAACCACTTACGATCGGGGCAGCCTTGGGAAGCAGTTTCTGCTGAATCCTCGCCGCCAGCCGAAGGTCTTCCCTTACTTCCAGGAGGGCACGCTCTTCCTCATAGAGCCTGGCGGTCTCGATCACCTGGGCCGACTGAGCGGCAATAATTCCGAGGAGGCGCTCGTCGTCGTCATCGAATCCGCCATCGGTCATCTTGTTGTAGACCGAGAGCACGCCGATCAATTTGGATTTGACCATTAGGGGAACGCACATTACTGATTTGACGGCTTCCGGCCATGCGACGCCGGAGAACCTATCGTCGCCGCGCGGATCGTTGATTACAAGCGGCCGCTTGCCGGCCAGCATCCAGCCGGTCAGGCTTTCCGTGAGGTGATAAGCGGGCTGCTTGACCGAGCTGACCATGGCTCTGATCAATGTTTGTCTCTCGGTCGATTTCTCATCGATGAGTGTGATATCCCCCTGCTTCGCCCGGACCGATTCCAACGCGCGATTGACCACGCTGCTCATAATCGACTCGGAATTGAGGGAGGAGCCGATCTCCTGCGCGAGCTCATTTAGGCAGGACAACTCACCGACAGCGCGCTTTAGACGCTGGTTTTCCTCTTCCAAGGTAGAGATTTGCCGCTTCAAATCAGCCATATCGATACTTAATTTAGCAATTTATAGCAATAATTATATTTCATCCGCTGCGGAAGTGGAAGCGCCGGGGAAATTGGGGGCGCTCGGCATGAACGAACCCGAGTTTTCGGACTCGCCCGCTTAATTCGGATCAAATTCGCGGAACTGCGTTTCTTAAGAAGCGTCAACTCCGCGCTGAACACAATCCGCTTTATAAGTCCGAATGGCATCGTTATCATCTCCATAAGGAAAACAAACGGGTGGATCAGGTGTCTGACACAAACGATCGAAGCGAGCTTAGAAACGACAAGCAGGATAGAACGGGCAGATCGCAGAGCCTGGGAGAGGAAATCGCAAACTCGATAACTCACGGGATCGGTGTGGCGCTGAGTATAGCTGCGCTATCCGTCCTGGTGGTTTTCGCCGGCCTGCAGGGCGACGCGTGGAGGATAGTGAGTTTCAGCATCTACGGAAGCACTCTGATAATCCTCTACCTGTCTTCCACCCTGTACCACGTCTTCCCCGTCTCGAAAGTAAAGCGAATCTTCAAACTGCTGGACCACACTTCAATTAATCTTCTCATCGCCGGCACGTACACGCCTATCACGCTGGTGACGCTGAGGGGTAGCCTGGGTTGGATGATCTTCGGCTTTATTTGGGGGCTTGCCCTGTTCGGCATCTTCCGTGACATCTTCTTGCCAAGACTGAGGTTCCTGGCTATAGCGCTATACATAATTATGGGGTGGCTGGCGCTGATCGCAATTGAACCGATCATGAGGGTGGCCAGCAACGGGCTTATTTTCTGGTTCGTTACCGGTGGCGTGTGTTACACACTCGGCGTGATTTTCTACGCCTGGAAATCACTTAGGTTTCATCACACAATCTGGCATTTGTTCGTGCTTGGGGGCAGCATTACGCATTTTTTTGGAATACTTCTTTACCTCACTCCCAAGATTTGATGAATAAATACTGGATTCCATTTGAAATTTTGCTCCGATCCGAATGAAATCCTGATTTAGTTTTCGATATCGGCATCTTAAAAGAAGATAATTAGTACATTACAGCTGTTATTCATCACATTTTCAATGAAAAAAATCTAATTAGTTGAAATCTATGTCCTTTGTAATCATGCTTGACTTTAGCCATCCTTGCTCGTATAAATAACAATACTTAACACAAGCCATATTTATATACGTCCGGAAATCGTGTGATCCTGGTGCCAATCGCACATTGGGACAAGGAGGAACAGTGCTATGTACAGAACCAGGACAGCAGCAATGGGCAGCATGGGTCTGAGTTTGCTGATTCTGTCGGCTTTGACCGCCAGCTATCTATTTGCCCAGGTGAAGCCCTTCGACTACAGGGGTGATACCGCCAGGGTGCAGGGGGGAATAGCGCTGACGCTGAAGGCAGGCAAATACGAGATCAGCAGGACGAGTTATCAGATTCTCGGCAAGGTTCAGCGCGGCGAATTTGTCAAGATGGAGGGTTTCGACCTGACGGATTCGCCCGGGGATCCATCTCTTCCCTACCAGATTTACGATGTGGTCGTGCCGCCGAATATCGATTGGGAGACGCTGACGCTGAAGTACGAAGAAGTAGAAGCGCAAACATTACCGGGGGATCATTACATAGGGCCGGCACCGCCGATGAGAGCCCGGGTCGGCGATGAGGAGCTGGTTATCTGGGGCGAAGGAAAAGCCATCGTCGACGGTAAGAACATGAATATCTACGGCCATGACGAGTTTTTCCCGAAGGAGGCGGTGGCGATACTCTCCCAATCGCAAATGCGGAAATGGAAATTCGTTCGCATCGGGGTGAGTCCGGTGCAATACAACCCGGTATCCGGGAAATTGCGGCTGGTGAAATCCTTCCGGATAAATCTCGATTTCAAAAGGATCGGGACGAAGGTGTTCCGGAGCAATCCGATGCTTCGCGACACGGTGATGGACAAGGAGGCTGCGAAGAGGTTCATCAACATCAAGGACGCGGTTGAATGGTATCGATATGTTCCACCCGAAACGAAGGAGCCAGACGTAGAGGATCCTGATTACGTGATCATTACGACCAACGATATCGTAGCGCACAGCACCAGGCTGGCCGACTTCGTGGCTCACAAGACATCGCTGGGGCACTCAGTGCAGGTGGTCACCGAGGCCGACTACGGCGGGCTGATGGGTCAACCACCCAACGGCACCGCCGAGAAGATCAGGCAGTGGCTGATAAACAACCACGTTTTAATTGGAATCCACTACGTGCTGCTGATCGGAGATCCGGATCCGGACGATCCCGCGGACCCGGGAGACAGCGTGGGTGATGTGCCGATGAAGATGTGCTGGCCGTGGCGGACTTCGTATAATTACCGGGAATCGCCGACGGATTATTTTTACGCCGACCTTTCCGGTGACTGGGATGCCGACGGTGACGAGTTTTTCGGTGAGAGAGTAAGCACCACCAATCCGATCACTCCGGATCCGGCGATAAATCCCGACACCTTTTCCGTGAGATGGACAGGGCGTATCGAGGTTGACTCTGACGGTTTGCACCGGTTTGTCACATCCAGCGATGACGGCATCCGAGTGATCATCGACGGAATTACCGTGATTGAAGACTGGACCGATCACTTCCCCACCACCACACTCGGCTCAATCGACCTGACCGCAGGGCAGCACAACATAACGATCGAGTTCTATGACAACACGGGAGATGCGGTGATTCATCTTTTCATGATGCGGCCTGGAGACGCCTATTACGGTTACATCGACTTCAATAAGCTTTATCACGACGTCGGAGGAGTGTGGACGCCCGGAGGCCTGGATGGCGAGTATTTCAATAACATGGACTTCACGGCTTCCGCGCTCACGCGGGTTGACGCCTATATCAACTTCACCTGGGGAACCGGCGATCAGGGCCCGGGCGGAGTCGACTTTGCACCCGATGTTTACGTCGGAAGGATTCCGGTTTATGACGCCGACTATGCCACGCTGGACAGCATTCTGCTGAAGACGATCAACTATGAGACAGCCGCCGCGCCAGCGTGGCGGCACAAGTTTCTCTTCAGCGCCGTCTATCTTTGGGATCCCAAGTCAGACTACCAGTTGGGAGAAGCACTCAAGGCCGATTTTGCCGATCCTCTCGGTTTCACAACCTATCGGATATACGAGGAGGATTTCGGCCTGGTGCCTCCGCCCGAGTGTGCGGCGATCAATCCCAAGGACGTCGATCCGGCCGCCGACTGCAACATGCTGCAGGAGTGGGCCAACGGCGGCGGCTACGGGATTATGTCCTGGTCGACGCATGGCTGGATGAATTCGGCATCTCATCTGATGGTGTCGGCTGATAATATCCACCTCGACGACACAACGCCGGCTTTCACCTTCCAGGGCTCCTGCCTCAACGGTCATCCAGAGACTCACGACAACCTCGGTTACTCGCTTCTGGCGCAAGGAGCAATCGCCACCGTCTCAGCATCGCGCGTATCCACCAACGTATGCTTCAATTACGGCTCGACGCCCGATCCCAAGCCCACCAGCGGATATAACGCCAATCTCACCTACCACTACCTGATGCGAATAATGCAGGACCAGTCGGCCGGGCACGCGCTGTATATCACCAAGGCAAACGTCAACCCGATCTCGAACTGGTTGAACAAGTTCGACTACAACATCTACGGCGATCCCTCCTGCTCGCTGCTTCGGCACTACGGCGGCCTGGTGCTGCTGTTCGACACCTCGGGCAGCATGTCGTGGCGCCACGACGGCACCAGTCCCGCACCGGTGGCTGAGCAACGGATAACTTTCGCCAAGGAGGCGACGTATCCTTTCATGGAGTTGCTCAACGACCACAGCAACAAGCGGATCAACTTCGGGATCGCGGACTTCCCACCACAGCCCTGGGATTCAACTGTCGGCTGCAACGGCCAGGTGGTGACGCCGATGACTCTGCTGACTGATGCCTCGAAGACCACGGCTGTGGACACAACAATTCCCGGTCTGACGGCGCAGGGCAGCACACCATTGCTCGCCGGGATGGACAGCGCAATCGGCATGTTCGGGACGGAGAGCAACAAGTCGATAGTGCTTCTGAGCGACGGCTATCACAACTGCCCGAGCGTTGTGGATGCGACCGATCCCGATGTCGACGCCCTCGTCACCCTCCTGAACACGGGGGAGATCAAGGTCTTCACCATCGGTTTCGGCCGGCCGACAGATGTCGACCATCCGCTGCTGGAGAGACTGGCCGCCGACACCGGGGGGGAATTCCACGACGTCACAACTTTCGCTTTCAATCCGGCCACATGGGATCCGGCGACAGATCTGCAGGCGACCTACAAGTCGATCCTGGTGGACTCCCTCGGTCTGGAGACGGCGGCCGATCCGATGGGGGTGATCAGAGGGGGCGAAACCGTCGTTCGTAATGTGAGGATCAACGAGCACGACAAGTGTGTGAGTATCTTCCTGAGCTGGGTTACCTCTCAGCCAAACAGGCTTGGGCTGAAGGTCAAGACATCGGACGGGGCGTATATACCGATAACCGCCACGGCGGCCACACCGGGGATCCATTACCATGCCGGCAACACCTACAAGATACTGACGGTGGATGAATCTTTCCTGAGAGCAAGGGGAAAAGTCGGCCCCACCCCTTGGAAGATAGAGATCGATGCCGGGCGGATGAGCAGCAACGAGAGCGAAAACTACCAGTACAGCGTGATCCTGAACTCGAACCTGAAGATGGCGACGGGCTTCGACAAGACGACCTACGGAACCGGCGACAGCATCACGCTGACAGCAAAAATCACGGAAGCCGGACGGCCTGTCACCGGCCTTAGTAACGTGAAGGTGGCCGTAGCCAGGCCGGGCGAGAGCCTGGGAAACTGGTACGCCGCCAACAAAGTTACGGCGGAAAATATCGAGCAGATTCCCGAGAAGAAGGACAATGAAACACTGTCTCTGCTTCAGCGTAAAACGCTCTATCTGACAGATATCCTTAAGCTGTCACTTGCAGGTGCGTTCAGCCCGGCAACGACACGGCTTTACGACGACGGCTCACACGGCGATGCATTAGCCGACGACGGGATCTACACCAACCGCTATATCGATACGGTGAAAGAGGGGACATATTCGTTCTTCTTCCAGGCCGGCGGCGGCACTGTAATGGGCAACTTCTTCGATCGGGAAGACCTTGTCGAGAAGTATCTGGGCGTCAATGTGGATCCAGATCATTTCAGGTTCGAGGTGATCCCGCTGGGTGTCGGCGATGTTCAGAGATTCAGAGTGACCGTCACGCCGATGGATGCCCTGGGCAACTATCTCGGACCCAGGTTTTCGAGGAAAATCAAGCTCAGCGCTACCAACAGCAAGTTCATCGGCGCGATTGAGGACAACCTCGAAGGCGGCTACAGCCAGGTGCTGCATGTGCCGTTGTCGGTTGATGTAAAGGATGTGGTCGTCAAAGCAGAAGTCAAAGGCCAAGCCGCTTCGTTCAATCTGGCAGACATAATTAAGAAGCCACGAAAACCGTACAGCTTCAGCGTTCATGCCGGCACGACCATGCCGCGGGGAACGTTCAACACGTTCTACGACCCCGACTATTGCCTGATATTCGATGTCGGCTACCACTTCACGCCTCAACTTTCAGCGGTTGCACTGTTCGGCTACAACAGATTCAAGGCCGGCTCCACCCTGGTGAGCGATACCTACTGGCTGAATCTGTCGGGCAACCTGAAATACGAGTTCAGCACCAATCCTCCCTACAGGATTTACGTCAACGGCGGACTGGGGTTGTATGTCCCTGAAAACGGATCGAACGATCCCGGATTCAACATCGGAGCCGGTGTCGACTACGACCTCCCGCAAGGCTGGATCTTTGAGGCCGGAGTCGATTACCACCGGATATTCAGCGAAGGAGACGATCTGGATTTCCTCGTCCCGCACGTGGGATTGATCTTCAGGTTCTAACACGGAGGCCTGCGTAAAAGCCCCGGGAAAACTCCCGGGGCTTTTTGCATAAACCCAAAATCCGGCTTGTCTCATCCTGAGGCCGGGGTTCCCTCTCTATCGAAAAAACAAATCCGGTTGGCCCGAGATGAGCTGGGATTTCCCTGCCGTGCTGTATGATCTCTTACATTTTTCCAGCGAGGCGGGTTAGTAGAATGCCCTGCCACGGAGAATACAGCCCCCATTACATTGCCACGGAAGAGGAAGCCGCCGTGTCTGCCCGGATCTTGTCCCGCAGGTTCCGAGCCGGCACGGAAGCGGGGAAATCGATGTGGCTAGGAACCATCCAGTAAGACCAGGCATAAGGGGGGACAAATGAGAAAACGTGGTTCCATTCTAATAATATCGTCCTTTCTCCTTTTGGTTATGATTTCGTGCGGAGATACCACAAACGAGAATCAGCAGCTTTCCGGTTTCGAAGCCCTGTCTGGTCCGTACCTGGGGCAGGAGCCGCCGGGGATGGAGCCTGAGATCTTCATGCCGGGCCTGGTCACCACCTATTGGTCTGAGACCTACATCGCGTTTTTGGATGAGGCGCGGGTCTGCGTTTACTCCACGATAACCGACGAGGGCCAGAAGACTTTCTACACTTACGAGAAAGACGGTCGTTGGACACCGCCTCAGAGAGCGCCATTCGAAGAGCTGCAGGGGCACCCCAATTACACTGGGGGGCCGGAGGGCCGGAAGATTTATTTTAGCACCGGACGACCTACGCAGGAGGGAGACACCAGGCAGGACGACAACACGTGGGCGATAGAATGGACGGGAGAGGGCTGGGCGGAGCCGTATCCGCTGCCGGCGCCGGCGAACTCGGATTACGGCGAGGCATATCCTTCGGTAACCCATGATGGAACTGTCTACTTTTTCTCTTGGAGACGAAGCGACACGCGAGCCGATGATGTCTACTTCAGCAGATGTATCGAGGGCGAGTACCAGGTAACAGAACGCCTGCCGTGGCCGATCAATACCGATTACCTCGAGCTCGACCCGCATGTCGCACCGGATGAGAGTTTTCTCATCTTCGTCTCCCTGCGTCCGGGGGGATACGGATCGGGCGACAACTACATCTGCTTCCGCAGAGAGGACGGCAGCTGGACGAATCCGATTAATCTCGGCGACAAGATGAATTCGCCCAGCGGGGACGGCTGCCCCAGCGGAACCCCCGACGGCAAGTACCTCTTTTTCAACAGCGGGCGCAAGACCGAGATTGCAAAGGGTGAGAGAAGCGATTCGCCCGACACCGGGGATTCGAAGGACTACGATCTTTATTGGGTGGATGCCTCCGTCATCGACGATCTCAGGGAAGTTATGCTGACCAGACGAAGTGCCGCCGAAACCATTCGGTCGGAATATCAGGCTAATGGAATTCAAGCCGCCGTGTACAGGCTGAGTGCGATATATCCCGCCGAGGAGGACAGCCATTATTTCTCGCTGTACGAATTGCTGACCATTTGCGAAGAGATAATGGCGGCCGGGAAAGCCGACGAGGCTGAGCAGTTCTATCGGGCTTTGCATAATACGTTGCCGCACGGTCCGAGGATCAAGCAGGGTTATGCGATAGCTTGCGTGATGTCCGGCCTGGCTCCCAGAGGCCTGGAATTAATGAAAGAGCTGGCATCTGAGGATCCGCTATTCAGCTTGGAGGACACACTGGCCGAAACCGGCTATCTGCTCTCCCAATACCCTGAGAAAACGGATGAAGCTTTGGCGGTCCTGGAATTTACGATCCAGGAATTTCCGGACTCGTCATTCGCTTACTACAGTCTCGCCAGGATCTACAGGGAGCGCGGCGAGATTGAACTGGCTATCGAGCACTGCAGGAAAGCGGTTGAATTGAGGCCCAACATGGGGGATGCCGTCGAGTTGCTGGAACGGCTGGAAGAACAAAGATAAACAAGTCGGCTGTATCCAGTATCGATTAAAAAGTTCCTTCCGGATTGGAGGAAAGGCTATGAAAAAGCATGGCTTCACTTTGCTAGTGGCGATTGTTCTCTCAACGATTATGGTTTCGTGCGGCGATACAACAACTGATCAGCAAGCAGCCGCCGGATTCGAGGCTTTGTCCGGGCCGTACCTGGGCCAGGAGCCGCCGGGCGCGGAGCCGCAGTTATTCATGCCGGGCGTGATTTCGACCTGGGGAAGAGACGGTAACATCTCATTCTTCGACGACGGGAAGGCGCTCGTCTTCGCGAGCAACGAAAAGGGCATACACCTGACCTTCCTCCGGGATGGCCACTGGATCGAGCCGACTGCGGTGCCGTGGGGATTCACCACCGGATTGTATGACTTCACTCTCGGCGGCGACGGCAGGACATTCTATTACGCCAGTAGGAAGCTGACCGGGGAAGACGACAGCGTAAGAAACTCGAATATCTGGGCGGCCGAGCTGGATGGCAACTTCTGGTCGGAATCTCGACTCCTGCCGCCGCCGGTGAACATGCCGGACAAGGATGCGTTCTACCCTACCGCAGCCGCTGATGGGACCGTTTACTACTTCGCTCGCGTTGGGGATGATTCTCCCGACGCGGACATCTACTGCTGCAGGCGCAGGGGTGGAGCATACAGCGAGTCCGAGCGACTCGGGTGGCCGGCCAACACCAGGTACGATGAAATAGATTTTATCATCGCGCCGGACGAGAGCTATTTGATTTTCGCATCCGATCGCCCGGGCGGCTTCGGCATGAGCGACAATTACATCTGCTTCCGCCGGGACGACGGTAGCTGGACAAACGCCCTCAACATGGGCAAAAGGGTGAATTCCGCGGGGAATGAAATACGCGTCAGCGTATCGGCGGACGGCAAGTACCTGTTCTTCTGCAGCACGCGCGCCGCCGCCGAAGCCAAGGGGGAGAAGTTCGATTCGTCGCTCGCTTACATAGGCGGCGACTTCGATGTTTACTGGATCGACGCCGCCATAATCGAGGAGATGAAGGAGGTATTGCTCAGCAAGTTGAGCGCAGCCGAAATGATCCGGCAGGAGTTGTCGGCGAACGGACTGCAGGCCGCAATAGAGAAGCTCAAGGAGCTTCATGCCGCCGAGCAGAGCCCTTACTTCTTCTCGCTCTATGAGTTGCTCGCTATCTGCGAGCGGATGGTAGAGGCCGGTAATGTAGATGAGGCAGAGCTTTTCTACGATGCTCTGCTGACGACGTTGCCGGAAGTTTTCCGTATCCGGCTGGGGTACGCCCAGCTTTGTGCAGAACTCGGCCTCCTCGATAAAAGCCTCGCCTTGCTGGGAAACCTCTCGGCCGATCACCCGGATTTCGACAACGAGGAGTTTGCCCTCTGGATCGGTACCAACCTTCACTGGGAAGACAAGCTCGAAGAGGCCATGAAGGTTTTTCTCCACGTCGTCGATATTTTCCCTGATTCGGCGATTTCTTTTTACTACCTTGCCGACATCCACGAGCAGCAGGGGGACATTGCGCGGGCGATAGACTTTTGCAGAAAGGTGCTCGACATCAGACCCGGTTTCTCTTTCGCTGTGGAAATGATGGAGCGTCTCGAGGGCAATTAGCGAAGGGGTATATTCATGCGAAATATCACACTGACAATGGTTGCGCTGCTGGCTTGCCTGACCACATGCTGCAACCAGGCGACGGATGTTGCGGAAGCCAATGATTTCCAAGCTCTTTCCGGTCCTTACCTGGGCCAGGAGCCGCCGGGCAAAACGCCGGTGAAATTCGCTCCTGAAATCTTGAAACACACATTCTGCGCGGTTTTCTCTCCCGACGGCGACGAGTTCTATTGCGCCTCCTACAATCCCGATCCCGCCGTGGAAGAATGTTCAATCGTCTGCATAAAGAGAGTGGACGGCAAATGGCTGGAGCCCAAGGTGACATCCTTTTCAAGTTCATACGTTGATCACGACATCTGCATGTCTCATGACGGACAGAAGGTTTTCTTCCGCTCCATGAGGCCCCTTGAGGGCACCGGAGAAGCGAGAGAGCGAACACTCCTATGGACCTCATCGAGAACAGAGAGCGGCTGGAGCGAAGCGCAGCCCGTGGTGTATTCCGGCAGAACCGATATTCCAACAGGTTACCCATCGATAACCAGTGACGGAACTCTCTATTTCGGAGCGCGTATCCCCGGATCAGCCGGCCCGTCGGATATTCATTTCTCGCGCTTTGTAGACGGATCGTACACCACGCCGGTGAATCTCGGCCGGGGAGCGAATTCAGATTACGGCGAGGGCGATATGTTCATTGCGCCCGACGGCAGCTATCTGATAGTGGCGTGCTTCCAGCACCCCGGAAACAACGGCGAGCAGGACCTGTATATCAGCTTTAAAAAAAGCGACGGATCATGGACAGAACTTACCAGCATGGGCGAGCTGATAAATACCGAATACGGCGAAAACTGCCCGCAGGTTTCCCCCGACGGCAAGTGGTTTTTCTTCAATCGTTACGCGACAGAGGGCCTGAGCGAAGACGGTCAAGGCACTCACTGGGTGGATGCCGCAATAATTGAATCGTACAGGCCCAAAGACTGAAACAAGGCATCGATCTCTTGAGGATCGTTGAGGTGGTGGGAACAAAAGCCATGAAGCGGCTCTTGATATAATGAAAAACTAGGAAGTGATGTGAAACAGGCCGGAATGTCTCACGATCAGCTACCTACAGAGAAGTAGAAGGTCGCGCCCTTGTCCGGCTCGCTTTCAGCCCAGATCTTGCCGCCGTGGCGTTGAATGATTCGTTGGACAGTCGCCAGCCCGATTCCGGTTCCTCCGAATTCCTTTTGGGAGTGGAGGCGTTGAAACGGCTGGAAAAGAAGATCCGCCTTCGCTTGATCGAACCCCGCGCCGTTGTCTCTGACGAAGCAGGCCTTCTCTCCCCCGACATCGGTGACGCCAAAGTGAATCTCGGCGTCCTCGGTGTTCCTTGTGAATTTCCAGGCGTTATTCAAGAGATTCTGCAAGACCACATACATCAATGCTTCATCCGCATTAGCATACACATCAGCGTCGACGCTGGTTTGCACGAGGCGGTTGGGATATTCGCTCTTCAGGCCGTCAAGGATGCCTTGAGCCATTTCGCTCATGCTCACTGCGGCGCGCTCAATTTCGTGGCGTGATATCTTCGAGAGTTCGAGGAGACTCTCTATCAAGTCATTCATCCTGTGCACGGATTTTTTACTTTCTTCGAGGAATTTCAATCCATCCCGATCAATATGTTCAGGGCAAGTGCTTTCCAAAATAGTTGCGTACTCTGAAATATGCCTCAGCGGCGCTTTCAAATCGTGAGACACGAAAAAGCTGAATAATTCAAGCTCTTTGTTGGCCATCAATAACCGATCGCGGCTCCGTTCCAGAGCTGCCTCGATGCGTTTACGTTCGGCGATCTCGCTGTTCAGCTTGCCAATGCCTTTAATATCTTCACGAACCGCGTAAACGGCTACGCCGGCACCCAGGGCTAAAGCTGCGGTTAGAAATAACGCCATAAGAAGTGTCACTGAATCTTTTGCGCTGTCAGCTTGCGACAGGAAGCTGCTTGCCTTGTTTCGCGCGAATTCAATCAGCGCGTTCATTTTTGTCTGAATTTTTTCTACATGGCGTGCTCCCTTGCCCTTAGTGATGTCGGCGGCCTCATCCCTCCTGCCCGCTTTTGTGAGCTGGATAACTTCGTCACGGATCATTTTCCACTCAGAAAATGTCCTGTGCGCATCCTCGATCCGGGCCGGATCACCCAGGAATCTCTCTTGTATCAATTCGAACAGCTCGTGAACTTCGCGCTCATGAGAATCGACTAATTCGGAGGCGGCGGAGATGGATTCAAGATTTCTCGACAAGGCCACATCCTTCATCGAGCGGTGGATCGCAATTATGTGGCCATTGGCTTGCAGAACCGCGTTGCCGACCGTGAAAAGATGCTTGTGCATCTCGTTCGTCAATGATGAAAGAGAGAAAATACTGAAGATCCCAAGCAAGCCGACGGACAAGATGAGCACCAGAGTGATGCCGAAGCCTAAACCAAGGCGTAACGTAATCGGCCCGATACTCATGTGATTCTCCCAAGCCTAACCAAGAGAAAACCTATCATCGCTTCCTTCGATCTTTTTATTTCTACTGCCCGCTACTGGAGTTTTGTTTATCCAATACTAGTATTCCATGATGTAAAGTCAATAAGAGCACTATTAACAAATGGACGATCAGATAATTACGCTTTTATTTATTGACGTGTAGAAGGAAGTGCAGAGCACCTTATCAGAAGAAGGAAGAACTCAAGTGTTTTGGCAAAAGCCGAGTGTCTTTAAGATGATCTGTTAGATCAGAGGCGTGTTCCTCACTCTTCTCATTAACCTGTTCAGTGGATCTTGTAGCTGATCGACATGCCGGAGCCGCTGCTGTCGACTGAGGTTTTCATGTAATCGAGGCCGATAATGTAGTCGTAGAATTCTCCCGTGCCACCCCTGCGCCTTCCGCCCCGGCTTCCGCCGTAAACATTGTGAGCGGCAAAACAGCCCCCCACCTCGAGCTTGGGATAGACGTCGATGAAATAGTTCTTGTACCACCCCTTGTCGGCGTCGCAAAAGACAAAGTCGAAGGGCCCTTCGAGTTCCTTTACGAGCACGTGCGCATTGGCAAGCCTGGCGTCGATGTAGTCGATGAGGCCGGCTTCGGTGAAGTTGGCCAGGGCCTCACGATACCGCTGTTCATCTATTTCGATTGTGGTCAGCCTGCCGCCCGTCTTGCTGAGCGCCCAGGCGATCCAGATGCCGGAACGGCCGGTGGACGTGCCGATCTCGAGCGCG
>CBFCZO010000066.1:0-16906 GCA_965602675.1 uncultured bacterium
GTCTTCTCGCAGTGGAGGATCACGCGGTCGCGGACAAAGCGCTCGAAATAGGTCACGCGGTAGCCGCTGGTCTCCAGCGCTCGGCGCAGGCCGTATTCGTTGAATCCCCACCAGTTGGAACTGTCGTTGTTGAGCTCTGTGGTCGGGAAAAACTGCGCCATGCTGGTTTTTTCCAGCTCGGGCGAGAATTCGTTGAGGGCGCGCGGCTTGCCCTTTGAGTCGACGTATCCGCGGTCGCATACGTGCGTCTCGAGGATCAGCTTTTCCTCGAACATGTCGTGCAGGCAGTCGAGCGCTAGCAGCGGGTGGCGCAGGTGGTAGAGAACTCCCATGAACAGCACGATGTCGAACTTACCCAGATCCGAGACCTTCAATTCATAGACCGATCTGCGCATGTAAGGCACTTTCGAGCCCAGGAGCTCGCGAGCCACCTCGAAACCGGGGTATGTTTCCATCGGCTCGACGGCGATAACCTCCGCCCCTCGGCGCTCGCATTCGAAGCTGTAGGCTCCCTCGGCGGGGCCGACGTCGAGCACCCTCTTGCCCGTCAGGTCATCCGGGAGCCCGATCTTCTCCATCTTGAGGGTGGTGTCGCTGAGGCCGGGCGTGAAAATCCCGGGCGCAACCTCGATCCGATGGAGCCAGCAGGGAACGGACGCTATTTTCTCTTTGATAAACTCTGGCGTAAATTTCTGCTTTTCTTCAGTCATTATCCTTCTATCCGGATTGTTCAGTTGCCAATCTTAGTGACTTAAAGTGAGCTTTACAAGTTGCTCCCTGGTTTTGCAGTGCACTCAGCCCTCCAATAACAACGTGGAACTTCGGTAATTAGCTTAGTATCATGAGTTGGTTTCAATATGCGCAACTTTTTAGGAAGACGCCATGAAAAAGCGCGAAACTTTCGACACGGTGCGGGTTTTCGGCTCGGTGCCGCAGCCCGAAGTGCGGCTGGTATTTGTCGTCGGCTGCCCCCGCTCAGGCACAACCTGGGTGCTCGGGATCCTGGAGAGCCACGACGATGTGGCGATCGCAACGCCCGAAACTCTTAGGCAGAAGGACCCCTCCGAGCATGGTTCCAGGGAGAGCAAGCTTTTCATAGGCAAGGACTTCGACGCGATACACAAATCGCTCGGCGCCATCTACCCTCCACGCGAAGCCAAGGAAAAAGCCTTCAGCGTCGGCGCTTTCGCGCTTTGCGGTTTGGCCGGGCGCACAGGTGCAAAAGTGATCGCTGAAAAGACACCAACACACCTCTGGCGCGCCCACGAGATCGCTTTTTTCTTTCCGGAGTCCAGGTTCATCAACGTCCTGCGCGACGGGCGCGACGTTTGCGTTTCGATGCTGGAGGCGCATAAGGGTTGGGGCAGGGACTGGGCACCGGGAACACTCGAAGATGCTGCAAAACTGTGGGCCGATTCGGTAGAGTTGGCAAAGAAAATGGAGGAGAAGCTGCCTCCGGAGAGATGGATAACCGCGAGGTACGAAGAACTCCTGCGAGAGCCGATTGACAACATAGTCAAACTCTTTGAGTTTGCCGGATTACCGGTCGACAGGGAAAAAGCGGAAGCTATCCACGAGGAGAACCGCGGCGGCGCGAAGGCCTGGTTCAAGGGAGTTTTCCGCAAGGGTGTCAGCGGAGAGTGGAGGCAGCGTTTCAGCCTTGAGGACCGCAGGAAATTCGAAAAAATCGCGGGACGGCAGTTGATTCTGGCGGGTTATGAAAGCTCCAACTCATGGATCGAGAACGCGGATGACTAGGATATTGGTATGAGAATACTGTTCACGAACAACCATCTTTCCGACTACGCCGGCACCGAAACATTCACCTGGACTGTCGCGCACGCGCTGAGACGTGCCAGCCATGAGGTCGTGCTGGCGACGGCACAGAAAGGCCCGATGTCGAGAATCCTCGAGGACGAGGGTTTCGATGTCTGCGACGATTTCGAGGACCTGAAAGGCCGCACTTTCGATGTCATCCATGCCCAGCACAACGTGATGGCATTGCTGGCGCGACACCATTTCCCCGAAACGCCGATGATTTTTATGGGGCACGGAGTTTTTCATTCGCTGGAACAGCCTCCGACGCTCGACCTGGGAATCGGCGGTTGGGTCACGGTCAGCGAGGAGATCGAAACAATCTGGTCGAAACAGCGGGGCTTGCAGGGCGTCAGGATCTTCAGAAATCCAATCGACTGCCAACGGTTCCGCCCACTGAGCCGGCCCAACGAACGGCTTCTACATGTCCTCGTCATCAGTAACAACTATCCCGTCGACCAGCGAAACCTGATCAAGAGGGCGTGCGATTCGCTCGGTTGCACCTGCCGCTTCGTCGGCGGCATGTATAACGCAGCCTGGAACACGGAGAAGCTCATCAACGAAGCCGACCTGGTCGTCAGTATCGGCAGGGGAGCGCTCGAGGCAATGGCCTGCGGCCGGGCCGCCCTGATCTACGACAGGCACGGCTGCGACGGCCTGATGACGCCGGATGTTTATCCGGAATCGCGCAAGTGCAACTTCTCCGGAAGACGCTACGGCAGGAAACTCACCTTCGATAATCTTTTGGAATTACTGGCCGGTTACGACAGCCGCATGGGGGAGGCCAACAGGGAATTGGTGGTCGCCCGGCATGACATCGAGAAAAACCTTCCGCAATTGGAGGAGATCTACGCCGGTGCTATTTCCGGCCCGAAACCGGAGGCGACAGGGATACTGCCGGTCAACGAGGTGGCCGGCAGCCTGAATCGCTGGCAGTCGAGCAACCGGAACCTCCGGATTCGCCTGGAGGAGGAGAGAATCAAGCGGAGGCAACTCGTCCACCCTCTCCCCTCGGGCGATTACCAGCAAAGCTATTGGATTCTGGCCAGACACTTCAAGCACAGCGAAGATTTCGAGGATCTGCTTGCTGGAACCAGAACAACTTGTCCGCCGTACAGCGAGTTCACAGCTGCGATCAAAGCAGGGAGCGCTGCGATCATTGCCGGCGGGCCGAGCGCTCGCAAAGCACTTTGGAAGAACCGCCTGGCGGACTACGATATCATCTGTCGTATCAACAAATTCGCCGGAACAGAACTCGAACACAGCACGGGCGCGGGCTGCGACTTGTGGGTGACGAACGGCTACGCCATGGTTGATAGCGATTTGAGAGAAATCTACAGCAAGACCGAAGCAATTCTCTTTGCCGGCGACATGTCGCCGGCAGTCAGGGAGTACCCGCTAATAGGCTTCGCTGCCAAGCTTGCAGAAAAGCGATTCTCGTTTTTCCCGCGCGCCAGAATGGAGGAAATAATTTCCCGGCTGGAAGGCGAGTTGCCGACGAACGGATTTGTGGCTTTCCGCGCTTTATGCGACGCGGGAGTCCGCGAATTCCTGCTCCTCGGTTTCGACTACTTTCTCGAACCACCGTGTGATTCATTGAAACCTGAAGATACGCCCGCCGAGGTACGGTTGCTTGCCGAGGAGTGCGTTAAACTGAATTGCCGCGTGACATGCCCCTCGCCGTTATGCGAGTTGCTGCGGGCGCAGGGGCTTGCCGAGAATCTGTTGGTTAAGGCATGAGGCGATACTTGAGCGACCGACCGGCAGGTTTATCGCGGAGCCTTTCTGATCTTGCCGTTTGATTCCGCAATCAGGACTTCGGGGATATTCGCATCCCGCGCGAAGCTGAAGAATTCTTCGTAGCCTTTTCCCTTCGGATTCATGACGGGAATGATCATCCTGACGCAGCCGGATATGTCGAGCTTATGTTTGAGATGCGCCGCCAAGTCCGAGGCGACGTAGCCCGTCGCAGTGTAAGGAATCACCGCGACGTTGTCGGGATACAGCTCGTAATTATCTGAATTGGTTTCGGTGGAGACGAATTCGGCGTCGTCGAATTCCTCGAGCAGTTGCTTTAGCAGCGGCTCAAACAGTTTCCAATGCATACAGCGGGGTATGAAGTTAAAGCGCTGGCCTCTGGCGAGCGACCTGACGATGAGAAAGCGCTGAATCTTCAGGGGAGCATCGGACACACCCATGTCGAATTCCCAACGCAACTGCCGAAGGTTCCCACCGTCCAACCACAGGGCAACCTCTTTATTTATCCCCGGAGGAATAACAGCCTCCGGTTCGGCGGCCGGGGCGAAGCCGTCCCCGTAGTCGGCCGACAATTTGATCCTGGTATCATACTGATGGGAAAGGGTTACGCCGGCCATTAAGGCTTCTCCCTTGATGTCGAGGGGGGGCGAGATGAGCCTCCTGACGCCCGATTTTTCCGGGTGGAATGTGTATGGCTGGGTGAGGATCCAATCATCCTCCATGAAGGACAAGCTTTGTTCCGATTCCCACGGTGAGATCCAGGAAAGGAGTGCGTCGCCTGAGACAACGATGGGCAGGGTGGTCATTGGTTCATCAGAAAGACCGTGCCCGGGGAACTGCCAAAGCTCCGCCCTCTCGAGCTTGATGCGTCCCGTCGTATTTGGGAATGCCAGCCCGATACCGTTCAGCCGCGAAAACGGCATTGGTACGCAATAGTCGAAGTAACGATCGGAACCCTTGAAATCCACCTCCGTCCGTAAATCCTCGATCAACTTGTCGGACCGCTTTTCCTCCTGGTCCCAGTGAATGAAGAAACTCCGGCCGTTTTCCGCCTTGATCCTCAGCGTTAACAACTTCTCGCACATCGGCATTTGGCCGTCGTGCAGGTCGAGGACCGCCCCGTCGTCGCTGAAAAGCGTCACGGGTATGTGTTCGTTGGTGAAGGGTTGGTTGCGGAGGTTGTCCGAGATTATCTCGTCGCTCTCGGGTGACAGCCAGCTGCTCAAACGAATTATCCTACGACGCATGGTCGGGATCGGCTCGCCGGGCACAGTGATTAGAACCGCCTTAAACAATTCCACACCGTATGCCGGATTGTCCGATCTGAGTTTTAGCCCGTCGCATGATGAAGCCGGCAACGGGATGAAATAGTCGGCGATGCTGTCGTGGTCGACCGGCATGTATTCGAACGGCTCCGGTTGATGGTTGTCGTCTTTGGAGAAAAAGGCTTCGAGGAGCACCGGGACGGTGGCACGGATTCTCAGCCAGAGATACTCGCAATCAGTTTCGCGCCGGAACCGGATAGTAAGGGAATCGCTGTCCTGCCGCTCGGCGTCCGCCGAACACGGCCCGGCTATCGACCACTCATTGTTGAACGGTAAAGTGATATTGGTGGCAGCCTGTTCGTCACAAAGCAGGTCGACGTAACGGCTACCTGGTAGCTTCCCGAACTTTGCCCTCCTGAGGCGGTCATAGAAAATCCGGTGATTGATCAACTCTTGGATCAACCGCTCCTGCTTGAGCTGCAGATCGATCCGGTGCAGCTTCAACTCGCGCTGCGTGATTTCGACTAGCCGGGATCTGCGGCGGCCGATCTCGCTTTCGAAACGCCCCATCAGCTCTGCGTATAGGTCTTCCGCATTCTCGAGCTGCTCCTCCAGCTCGGCTATACGCAGTTGCAGGCGCTCGATTTCCCCTGCATCCGGTCCTTTTCCTTTGCCGCCTTTTCTCATGATTCCGCCCGGCTGTCCCGATGCTGGTTTTGCCGAGACCGTTTTTTCAGCAGTTGTTTAAAGATCCTCTCGTGTTCGGAAGCCCAATGCGCCCAATTATATGGCGCCATATGCCGGGCCAGTTCCATTTTTCTTGCCAGGTGTTCTTCCTTCAACGCGATCAAACGCTGGTGGAGTGCTTCGAAATCCCCAGCGGGATACTCGATATGCGGAAAATCGGGGATGACTCCGATCGGCGGAGCAATGGATGGAGTTCCGCAGGCCAGCGCTTCCATGAAAGGCACGGGACCCCCCTCGATCAGCGCTGGCACGAGCAGGTAATCGATACTGCGATAGAAGTCCGCAAGCGAATCGAACTTCCAGACGGGGGCACCCCAGTCGTCGGAGGTGGCGACAATTTGCAGGCCCTCCATCAGCACGGCGTCATTCAGCAGCGCTTGCACCAGTTTGTCACCCTTGCGGCCGCCCGGATAGACTCTTCCGACGATTCCCAGCGTCAGTTTTGGGCGGAACTGCTCGTCCGCACCGATGAGAACTACGGAGATCTGATCGTCGGGGACGCCGACTTCGCGTAGCCTGTCGGCCGCATGGTTCGAGATAGCGATGCAATGATCGGCCTCCGCTGCCGCCCGCTTGAACTCTTCGGCGAGGTGATCGGGGTCGTAGTGGGTGAAGTTGGCAACGATACGCCCGCTGGGCATCCGCTGCCGGTAGTATCCATAGTTGATGTAGTAATGGATGTCGGCGTCCGGCCAGTCTTCGTTGATCCTGACATTGCGCAGGCGGCTCTGTATCTCCATCGCCATGCGGTGGAGTATCCAACCCTGCTTCTCGGTTACAATCCTGATCTTCATCACAGCGATAACAGGAATCCCGAAAGGATTAAACAATTAGACTGATGACCGGACGATTATAAAGCAGTTTGCTCCTTCGGCGAAAGAAGGGGCTGACTCGACTGCTTGATAGCATCGAACTCAAACACCGGGATTCATTGCTCTCAATTCATTCATGACTCCATGGCCTTGCTCGGCCAACACGAGGAATTGGTGGAAGTCGAGGCCGATGTGCACATGTCCGGGGAACATGAAGACGCAGTTGATGCACGGCTCGTAGCCGGAGAGCGGAAAGGTCGAGAGATCTCGGAGATTCCCGCGCCCCGAGAGGTGAAGCGGCGAGTTCGAGTGGAGGGTGTTTGCCAACAGCTTTTCTATCGATCCCGAGGAATCCTTGGGCAGGAACACCTTGCAGCACGGCTTGATACTGCCGTCCGAGAAGATGGTTAAACCGCGGTAGAGGTGATCGCAGCCGAAGTAACGTCCTCTTGCCCTCTGCTCTTTCTCCAGATCCTGATACCTGCGGTGAATTTCCTCCGTGCGTTCGGCGGTCACATTCTCCCGCAGGGCGAAATCCTCTTTTGTGTAGTCATAGTTAAAAATGCCGCCGGGGTGGACGGAAAAGGCATCGACGCCAAGGTCGCCGGCACGCTTGCGTGCGATGTCGATCTCATCCTGATTCCAGGGGAAACGCAGGTACTGCCAGCGCAGGAAGGGCGTGCGCGAACCATGATGCTTTTTCACCCCGACAAGCCGCTCGATGTTTTTCAGGATCAGATCGAGATTTCCGTCCTTACGGTATTTCTCATAGGTTTCCTGCGTTGCTCCGTCGATGGAGAAGGTGATTTCGTCGAGGCCGGAAGTGACTAAATCGCCGATGAATTGATCTGAGAGCGCCAGGCTGAAATTGGTTGATGTCCTGACAACGCAGCGCTTCTCCTTCAACCGGCGGGTGAAAGCGATGAAGTGTTTGTTCAGCAGGGGTTCTCCCCAGTTGTAGAGGAAAGCAACTATCAGCGTATCGCCGTAATATTCCACGATTCGATCGAATATGGCGGTAGTCATGTTCGGCAGGTGGAAGCCGGCTTTACGCGCATCGCGGCCGTGGCAGTGGGGGCAGTCGAGCTGGCAGCCGAAGGCAGGGTCGATATGTAGGAATATCGGTTTCGACGTCAACTCCACTGCGTGATTCAGCCTTTCGGCTTCGTTGAGAAAGAGGTTATTGATCTTTTGCCTGGAGAGTTCATCCAGGTTCTGCAGAGCGGCGCTTTGCTTGAGGAAATCGCGGCTGTCGATGATTCTCAGATCTTCGGTAGGCTGGTGTGCATTCCCAGCGAGCCTGAACCTTATCATAGGATTCAGGTTCTCCAAAGGCCGATTAACTTGGTGGATAACGTCGAAACCGCAGCTTTCGATCGGGAGGCGCTTACCAGGGCTCTCGTACTCTCTTGGGAAATCAACGGGATATGAGAGAACATCGTTTTTTATCAGCAACTCGATCGATTCCGGCTTCGCCGGCCAGCCGTCGGCATCGGAGTAATTCGCCCATCCGTAGAGCCTGACGGTGCCTCCGTTTCCCGCAGGATCAGGGAAAAACAGCGCGTAATCGAAGCAGTAGTAGAAGTTTGAATTATCCATCAGCGGTAGAAGACCATTTCGGGTAGTCAATCTTTCTTTCGGAATTCGGCGATGTCTTGGGAGAAAGCCGGAGCTTGGGCCAGTTCGCCGACGCGGCCGTCCTTGCCCAAAGCGAAAGCTCTGATTTCCACTTTATCCAGGTCCGGCGTCAACCAGCGGGGAATCTCGACCTCGAATCCGCAGACGCCCAGCTTCTCGTTTCCGAGGTGAGCGACCACATCACGGCGGTGTTTGTGTGGTGAAGAAGTGTTTAAACAGAGCCCGCCGGCAAATATCAGCACCTTTTCAGCCGGTATCCCGTTTCCAACATCCGCCGCCCAGCCCTTTATCCGCCAGAACTTGTCATTCTCCATTACGCGGTCGAGATAACCCGTGAGAGCCTTTTCGTTTGGGTATTGAATGCCTTCGATGTTGTCTGATATCGTCCCGTCCTCTCCGATGGAGAAGGTACGCATCTCTGAGATGTTCAGTCGGCTGAACATCCGTTCCTGCACGCGCATCTCTTTACCCAGGTTGATGAGATCATCGTTCTTTCGGCCCAGGGCGGCTATCAGGTTCGTTTTATGCTCGCCATGGCGTGATTCGTACTTAGAGTATTCTTCCGGAAGTTTGTAGCCGTCGTCGACTACGACCGGGCGTGCGGAGCAGTGGCGGCTGTTGCACACGGCGTTGCGCCCGTTATGCAGAGTGCGGAGGAAGTGCTTGTAATGGACTCCCTCGACTATATCGTCGAACCGCTCCTCCTTGATGTCGCCGAGGTAGCTCTCCGCGTGAGCGTCCCAGCAGCACTGGATCACCACTCCGTCCCAGAGAATGGCGGGGCCGTAGCAGGGCGGACCCAGTTTAACCTTATCGGTATCTAGACCGGCGGAGCGCACGACGTCCTGCCATTTCTCGTGCGTCGATTTGCGTTTTTGGTCGAGTGCTGGGTCGAGAGCAATGCGGTTGAAAACAAGCGTGTTGCCGTAGACCTGCTCGTCGCCCTTGACTACTCGCTTATATTTTACGGAACCGAGAGCCTCGTTGGCGGTGGTTTTCAGCAGGAACCGGTCGAAGCCGATTTCGCGCGCCATCGAGATCGCTTCCTCGATCTGGTGCTCATTGGATTTGAAGGCGATGAACTGCCAGGTGATTATCGGCGCGCTGAGGCCCAGCTTACTTTTTTCCTCGATCAGACGCCGGGATCCATCCATTACCTTGTCGAAATCGCCGCCCACGCGGTAGCTCTCGTAGACGTCGGCGGTGGTGCCGTCGATGGCGATAAAAATCTCGTCGAAGCCGCACTCCAACGACTTCTCGACACCGCGCTCGTCGAAGAACATGCCGTTGGTGCTGACGTAAACCTCCGCGCCCTTGTCGCGCTCCTTGATCTCGCTGACGCACTCGAAAATCTGCTTGTGCAAATACGATTCGCCGTACCAGAAAAGAGGGACTTTGTGGATGTATTGCGACGGGAAAATCTGATCCAGTAAGGCCAGATCGAAGAATCCCTTTTTTCTATGCAGGTTTTGCCAGGTCCCGCAACCAACGCAGCGAAGGTTGCAGACGTTCGTCAGTTCTAAAAGTGTCAGCACTCTATCTATCCTTTCGTCCGAGACTAAAGCTGCCTCGGTTGACGGGGCGTGCCGGATTGCCTTCGCTTCTCCCTATCACTATATCGAGCCGGACTGCACTATTCTTAAGGCCTCGAATGATGTTTTAATGCCTTTATACTAAAATATTTACGGAGCAAAACAAACGCTAGTGTAAAGAGAGCCCGCCGGGCAACCGATATAATTAGTAGTACAGAATGCCGGAACAGGCGATCCGGGATGTGGATGTGAATAGAGATCGAGGATGGCGGAAGAGATTTTGACGGTCAGGTCAGACAGCGAGAAGACGCGCTTGTTCCCGCCCAGGGTCTACCTCCAGATACGGGACGCATGCAACGGCCGCTGCGTTTTCTGCCCCAGGAAGGGCCTTGAGGGCCTATTCAAACGGGGAGCGATGAGCGAGGCACTGCTGCAAAAGATCCTTGAGGAGATTGACGGGCATCGCGATCAGGTCATCGAGATGGGTATCAACTTCCGCTGCGAGCCCAGCCTCGACAGGCGGCTGGTGGACTGGTGCAGGAGACTTTCCTGGTTCGGATATCCTCCCAAAGTGACCACCAACGGTTCCTTTATCCATAATCATGACCTCGAGGAACTCGTTCGCCACGCTTCCGTGATCCATTTCTCTGTGCACGGTGGGCCGGAGGCGGAAAACCGCGAGCGCTGCATGCCGGGGCTCGATCATGAGCAGTGCTACCGAAATTTCCGCGAAGTCGGTGCCACCATCAAGCGGTTGGGCACGGAAACACAATTGTGGGCGTCGGATATGTTCTGCGCCGATGACCAAGAGGAGTCGAGAAAACAACGCTGGGACGGCACCATGATCATCTGCGCCGAGGACTGGAAGCGGGAGTATTCGCCCGGCAGGATCTATCATGACGGCACCATCGAAGAGCTGTTCACGAATGCCGCCGCCAGCCGATTCCGGGATGAAGCCTCAGGTCTCGAGGATCTACCCGAGGACCATATTTGCAGGCGGTGCTACACGGCGAAGGAGTTGTCGTGAAACCGACTCCACAGCTTTTCAATCCCGAAGATTTCGAGTCCTTCTATCAGCAAGGCCCGGACCCGTATGGTTATAAAGATAAAAACCAGGCGCTCGAAAACTGGCGTGTGCGGGTTTCGGTAGCGGCTCGCTTGCTTGAGTTTGCTCGGGAACGCGGGATTGGGCGATGGCCGGTCGCGAGGCTGTTGGATTTCGGTTGCGGCGAGGGCATCACTTTGAAGAGTGTGATCGAATCCACCAACATGAATCCCGATCTGATAGCCGGGTGCGACGCATCCAAGACCGCTGTTTCCAGATGTAGGGAAAAAGCTTTCCCCGAGGGAGCCGAAACGGATTTCAGAGTCGTCGCCCTGGGATGGGGCAATGAGCTGCCGTGGGAAAACGAGAGCTTCGATCTCGTTCAGGTTTTCGGCGTGCTCTACTCGTTTAAGCGGGAGGAAGAGGAGCTGCGTGCGGCCCTGGCGGAGTTGGTCAGGGTGACGGCCGAGGGAGGGCTCCTATTGCTGATGCACATTGAGACGTCAAGCCCGCAAAGCGCGGACGGATACCGGACCAGCTTGAAATCGCTCGATGTCGAGCCGGTGCTCGAGCACCGTTTTCACGCAGGCAGTGCCGGACTCACCAGGGGAGTTATCTACCGCCGCGGCGGGGTGGCTTGATGGGCGGGGACAAAGACAAGCTGAGGGGCACGAGGGAGTTCCAGCCACGGGACAAGAGCCCCGAAGCGATGGAAGAATACTTCGCCGCGGTCGAGGATCCCTGGGGCTACAAGCAGAATCCCGACCACGTCGTCCGCGCGCGGCACATCCGGGACATTCTCGGAAACCGCCGCTTCGGCCGCCTGCTCGACATCGGCTGCGCGGAAGGATTCATCACTCACCTGATCAAGGACCTTGCCGATTACAGAGTGGGGATCGATCCGTCGCCGACGGCCATCGCGCGCGCCAGGGAAGTCTATGGGAACGAGATTGACTTTGAGGTGGGCAACATCCTCGATTTCAGAGCGGATGAGCCTTTCGACCTTGTTACTGTCACGGGTGTGCTCTATTACGTTCGGGAAAAGATCGACCTGGCGCTCGCCACTTTGTATGCTGTGCTCACCCCCGACGGTGTGTTACTTCTGTCCCATCTCAAGGAATCCAGCGGTGACGGGTTCCTGAGTGTCTTCGACGGCAACGGGTATGTATTGAAAACGAGCAGGGAATTCACCTGCAATAACAACATTCATTTGATGCATGTGCTCGCTAAAGATTAAATCACTCGGTTTCCCCAACGATCAGGCGCAGATTTATCCTGAGACGGGGGAACTGTGGTTCTTCGAAGGCCCACGGCTTTGCAGGTTTGACGGAGAGAGCGGCACTGATGTCCATCGCTTTCCCAACGAGTTCCCCGGAAGGCTTATCCATTTCACCGGTAGGGGCGGAATTCTTGTGAGCCTCGAGAGAAGCGGGGAGGTGCTGCTGTCAGAGGATGAAGGGAAGAGCTTCCGCACGGTGCTTCGTTTCCAAAATCCCACGTCTTTCGCGCTTAATTGGGCGGTTGAGGATTGGGACGAGGCAATCTTGCTCGGGGAATATCACCACGAACGGATTAAAAACGCCCGCGTTTACCGCTCCTTTGACGGCGGGGTGACTTGGCAGACTTTGTTTAATTTCTCCGCATATGAGCACATCCATATGATAAAGGCCGATCCATTCTCCGATAATCTGTATATGTCTGCAGGTGACAAGCCCAAAAACGTGTTTGTGACTGATAAAAATTGGTCGTTCGATATTGTTGAACCAAAAAATAAAGGTTTGATGTCCATCGGTTTCACGCCGGAGGCCGTGTATTTCGGAACGGACAGAGCTTCGGGCAACTTCCTGATCAGGTCGGAGCGAAGCGGCGATGTTCAGCGACACGATTTCAAGCCGCCCATGGATCTGATGAGCTACGATTTCACCTGCCTTGACGGAAGGATTCTCTCCACAAACAGGCTTTCGAGAAACATGCAGGAGGAACGCCGGAACAACAAGCCTTGCATTTTAATGATCGGCTCACTAGAGGTGCTTTCAGAGGTGGAGGCTTTCTATTTTACCAATGTGGTAGAAGATAGAGTTTATACCGCCAGGACTAATGAAACCCTCTTGATTCATTCAGAATAACTGACCGGAACGTGGTGGTTTTTCTTCTACTTCATCATCTCCCGTTGATTACACAGTTTACAGATTATTCGCCAGGCATAGCCGAGTTCTCCCCCGCATTCCGAGCCGTTTGACTTCAAAAAATCTATTTCCGCGGGAGTGAACCAGTTGCGCCATTCGCCGGATGATTTCGAGCGCTCCACACTACTGTATTGCCGTGCCACCTTGACGGTGGGCCGACGACTATTATTCTCATCCAGCTATTCCTTTTAGGACTCGTTCAGTTTTTCTAAGTCCTTTTCAGCCGAGTAAAGCCCAAATCTGCCGACGAGCGGTTCCGACAATTTCCGCGCTGTCTCTAGTTCGCCGTGGTGCAAAGCCACCTGCCCAAGCAACGATCGACAGAACGCATTCTCTTTGTCGTCGGCAGGTCCGGCATTCTGAACCAGCTTCGCCAACAGCGACTTATCGTTCCACGCCTTCACGGCATCTGAGAGGTAACGGACGCTCGTCATAGCGGGGAAGCGTTCGGCCAGGTTTTTTATGGCACGGATATCATCATCTTGAGGCGGGTGTGTATTGAAGCTGTCAACGAATGGAGGTGCGAGAAAATGAAGCGTTAGAGAAGGATTTCGATGAAATGCGAGGGCTGCCAGGCGCCGCCCCACATCAACAGCGTTACTTTGAAAGGCATGTAATGCCGAGGCCGCCAGCCTGTGCGTGTGCAGTCCTCTCAGACCCAGAAGGGGAGCGAATCCCCCCTTGTTTTCGAGAGATTCTCCTTTAAACATAAGGGCCTGGGCGTAAAGCCATAACAGATGGGGATTTCGTTTGAAGTCAAAGATCAACCTGGAAAGACTGTCAATCACGGTTTCGAATTCGGAAAGCGTTAAAAGAACTGAGCAACGGACGAATTCCCGCTGAAGCATGAGCGGCGACTCGGCCGGAATTGATTCCGCGAGCTCGAGCGCATTCCGCGGCTCGCCTTGCCATAGGCACGTCAGCGCGCTATTCAATATCAATGTGTCGGGGTGCTCGCCGAGATTCACCCTGGCTAAGGCGGCAGCCTCCGATTGCTGATAATCGCCGATCTGTTTGGCGCAGATTGATTTGAGATTCAGGGATGGAAGTGTTACCTCGTGCTCCTTCTCGAAGCGGTCCAGTAATTCAAGCGCGTACTCCCGCTCACCTCGGCCGGCGGCGTTGCGGGCACGTTCCAACGGCAACGCCGGGGACGCCCTGCCGCTTTCTAACAGGTGTTGATAGATGGCTTCGTTTTCAGCGAAGCCTCCGAACGCGGATGAGTAGGCGATGTATTCCCTGGTTTCCGCATGGCCGCCACCGGTTTCAACTTCCAACCGGTCCAGGATTTCCCGCCTGATGACCTCAAGCTGCTTCCAATCGCTGACACCGCAGTTGCAAACCCGGAAAAGGTTATCTGTGTCTATCCGGTGGCGATTGGCTTGCAGGAAAGCCGCCAACTCGCCGGGGGAGAGTTGACCGTGGCTCAACAGTTCAGCAAGGCGGGCGGAGGGGCTCAGCGTCGAAAGGTATTCCGAAAGGAGATAATGGACGGCCTTTTCCCGGTAGCCGAGTGAGGATAAAATTTCTCCAAGCTGAGAGATGGCGGCGAGCCTGTCCATCTCCAGCCCGTGCTTTTCCCAGCGTGAGGATTCTTCCTGCTCACCGCCGTGCCAGGCCAGAGCCGATCCCAAAGTAGCAAGCCTGAGCTGCGCTTTATCGACGGATGACTGCTTGTTCAAACGCTCGAAAAGGTCGCGGAGTAGATTCTGATGCCGCCGGAAGGGAAGCACGTAAGCCAAATCGACAACGGCATCGTGGAGAAGATTGATATCGCCCCCGGATGCGGCCAGTAGGGCGGCGGAAGTCTCCTTGACGGTATTTTTCTTACTTAGCACCAGCGGCGTTATCGCTTTCAATTCTTCCCTGAATTGTTCCGCATCCTTTACCGGGCGGGCGTCCTGTTCCTTCTCGGTCGTCGGCAGATAAGGCTCGAGCTTGTCGATATAACCTTCTCTCCCAATAGCCTTTAGCTGAGCCGCGCCGCCTACTGCCGTCATCTTGACCATCTCCGGGATGTCGAAGTGCCCGGCGGAGCGAAGTTCTTCGGTCAGCATGTTGTGCCGCCACGAGGCGCGGACAAGAGGTCTCAGATCGATATCCCGTGGACTTTTTGCTTCGAATACTTCTTCGGCAAGAATGCAAACTTCGACAATCGAATCCGCCAGCTGATCCAAGACATCGTCGGCCACACTCTTCTTTGAGGAACTCTCCTCTTTACTCTCGTTCTCGAAGAATTCTTTGTATGCAAAGCAGCATTCTATCGAGCATAAACGCGCCTTCGCTTGGTCGAAGAGGGCGCTTAGGGCATGCGGCATTTTTTCCGTAAATATCTCGGGAAGCCTGCTCCAGAGCCCCTGGCAGAAACCGGCGATGAAACCGCTGACCTGGCTGTATACGGTGTACCTGGCGCATTCGTCGGAGAGTGAAACAAGCAAGTTTTTGTCGCAGGACATGCTGAAGCCGGTGGAGAGATCGGCGGATTTCTTGAGGGCCGTCTCTCTTTCCCGGATAGCTAATTTTGCGGTTTCGATCAGATCCGAAAGGCTTTCACCCAGGAATCGGGGGATGTCTTCAGAAAGCCTCAGGATTTTCTCGCCCGTGAAATCTCTGATCAAAAGAAAAATCAGCTGCTTCATATCCGAGAGGTTTCTCATCGTCGAGTAGACTTGAAGAGTTTCTTCCCGCGCACAACTGTCCAGCAGCCACGCAGGAAGCGTGGCATTTCTATAGGGAACGACTGTGAGATATGCGTATCTCGGGCTCAACAGTGTGGAGTAAATCTTGTCGAGCTTTAATACACCGGTTACGGCTTCTGATAATTGACGCGCAAGAAACCTGGCCCTGCGTGCGGCAAATCCAAGCAGATTTTTCCTGTTGTTTTTGGGAGGTCTATTGTAGTACCAGCGCGTGGGATCGGCGATGTCCCCGTAATCGACGGATTCTTGGGAGTCGAGCAGAGCCTCAAGTTCCTCCCCGGCTTCCTCCAAGGAGCCAATTGCGAGGGGGATTTTTACCTTTTCGTCGCATCTAAATTCGTGGGTGGCGTATTCTCCCGCTGTCTTCAGAGTCTCCACTGGCCAGACAAGTATCCGGTTTCCCGAGAGGGCGGCGACGTGCTCCTCGTCATATGCCCCGCAGCCTTTTAAGCGGGAATCAAGCCTGAGAAGAATGCCGCCTTTTTCAAGATTAAAGAAAGCAAGGCCGCCGGTTGTTTCCTCCAGGAAGACCACTCCGCGCCCGGCGGTCGAAAGTCCCCGTTCTCCGACAAGGGGAGGAAATGGCCAGGCGGTGACGGCGGATCCGGAGCCGTCGTAAACCTCGAGTCGATCCCCGCACAAGCCCCAGAAGACGTTCCCTGAAAGTACCGCCTGTCGCAACCGCCGCCAGGCAGATGCCGGCGAATGGGAACGCTCAAGTAGTGATACTGAGTAAACAGCAGTTTCGAACGAAATCCGATTAGACGGATCGTAAAACTCTTCATTCGGTTGATTGGTCCATGAGGCCAGCATGGAACCGTCCTTGTCGAGAATAGTGAATTCCGATGTTCGCTTGTTAACTACGCAAGCAATGCAGTCGATCGCGCGGACATCAACCGGTTCATAAAACTGAAAGGCGGAGTCGCTACCCGAGAAAATATGCTGCTGTTTGCCCAGCGAATCGAAAACCTGGATCCGATTATTGAGCGAATCGCATACCCAGAGCCTGTCGTCCAGTACGGCCAGACCTTTCGGGTACCTCAGCCGGCCCGGCTTGTCGCCTTCGCCCCCCAATACGCGAATCAGGCGGCCTTTATGGTCGTAGCAGATAACCCGGTGGTTGAACTCATCGCTGAGGAAGATCGAGTCGCCGGAGAAGAGCAGGGTGTGGACCTCTCCGATTTCGGGCCCTCCGGCCTGCTCAAGTTCGATCACCTCGGAAGGCGGGATCCCTCCCAAATCCACCGCCTGCTCGAGCAACATCTCTCCAAGCTTTGTTTTCATTCCATCGGTTTCCGGGTCGAATTCATTTCGACAGCTTTTGCAGCTCATCGATAATAAGGCCGCTTCTCTCCCTCAGATGGAGCCGAATTGCTGCAACAGCCTCTTCGACGGCATTCTGCTTTCCG
>CBFCZO010000067.1:0-16765 GCA_965602675.1 uncultured bacterium
ATGCGGCGGATCGGGGGGTGAGAATCCCGCCGTTGGCTGGACAACATTATTTGGCAGGATTGTAAGGGGTTTATCCCGCCTCTGGCGGGATGCGGGCCGCATAAATGTGGCCCCTACATGGCGTTTCATGTGTTTGAGATGGTTGGATGGGGGGATGTTTATTGAAAAGGGTTGGGCATTGCACTACAATAATTTAACAGAGGATCTCCGCGCGAGACGTGATATTTGAAAAGTAGTGGGCTAGCTGAATGGATTGGATGAGAAAGGGAGGCAAGGTATTGGGAGAGGCGCAACGGCGGGCAGTTCGCCGGCTTGGCGATCTCTTTGTACCGGCCAAGGCTCAGCTATGGGGCATGCTGTTTGTGCTGGCTGTATTGATTGCTGCGACATTTTTTCTGTTGAAGTGAACCCGGGATGAGGGAAGTCGTCTTTATCTTGGGGCCCACCGGCACCGGCAAGTCGGATCTGGCTGTAGCCGCGGCCCGCGAGCTGGGAGGCGAGATAATCAGTGCCGATTCGATGCAGGTGTACCGCGGTTTTGACATCGGCACCGCCAAGCTCAGCCGCTCGGAGATGGGCGGAGTTCCCCATCATCTGATTGATTGTTGCGATCCCGGAGAGGCCTTCTCGGCCGGCGATTTTCAGAAACGAGCTGAGCACCTTATCGAGGAGATTGCCGGCAGTGGTAGGCTGCCGATCGTAGCCGGAGGAACGGGGCTTTACGTCCGGGCTTTGTTGCTGGGTCTGGCACCTGCCGGGCCCGCGGGCAGGGATCTTCGCCGCCGTCTTCGCAGGAGGTCGGAGGAGAGGGGAATGGAGGCGATGCACCGCCTTCTGGGGAGGCTCGATCCTCTGATGGCGGAGCGATTGCTGCCCGGCGACACGCAACGGGTGCTGAGGGCGTTGGAGTATCGCATCGGGAGCGGCCGGCGCCTGAGCAGCGCGATCGCGCGGAGCCCCTTCGGTGGGGAGCGATTCGAGGCCCTAAAAATCGGGCTGGCGATTCCCCGCGCCGAGTTGAGGCGGCGCATCGACCGGAGGGTTGATGCCATGTTTGCCGCCGGTTTGGTGGACGAGGTTCGCGGCCTGCTGGATGCCGGCGTTCCTCGGGATGCCAAGGCGTTCATGGCGATCGGTTACAGGGAGATACTGAGTTATTTACAGAAGGAGGTGTCATTAGAGGAGACCAAGGAAGAAATCAAGAAGGCGACAAAGCAATATGCCAAGAGGCAGTGCACATGGTTCCGCCACGAACAAGGGATTTTTTGGGTGGAAGCCATCCCGTTCGAGACGGCGAGAACTGAAGTAATCAAATTAATCAAAGCGAGGGGCGTGGGCAGCCCGCCTTGCAGTTAGTATTGGCAGTGCTTTTGCTGGATAATCGGGGGCTCCCTTTTATACCCTCCAGGGAAGAAGGCAGAAAAAATGAAAGAAGAGAACAACAAACCGGCCAACGGGCCGCATTTCAACATTCAAGATGGCTATTTTGCCAGACTTCGGCGAGACAAGGTAGTGACAACAATCTATCTGGTAAACGGGGTGAAACTGATAGGAAAGATCAAGAGTTACGATAAATATTCAATATTGATCGAGAACAACCATCAAGAGCAGCTGATATTCAAGCATGCGATATCGACGATAACTTACAACCGGCAGCCGTCGTTCCGGCCTAATTATCCTCCGCAGGCGTCGTACGACCGCTACCAGGACGATCCGAATCGATAAGCAAGGGGCGAGGTGGCGAGGCGGTGATGGCGCGTGGAACCCCTCCGACGCAATGCGGTCCAAGGGTTCCGAAGGAATTGGAGTAGGCAAATGCCGTTATCCGTCCGCCTGGTAGTGATTTATGCGGCTGCATTGGCGGCCGCCGTCAGTCCCGTGTCGAACGCCCAGAGCGGTGAGGAGTATGCCGGCCGCTACTGGGTGAGCGTGGAGCGCGAGGACGCGACTTCTTACGCTCTGCTGATCGGTGTGGAGGCGAAGGAGCCGCTGCGAATCCGCGCTGCGCGGGTCCCCACTTTCGTTGATGCCTCATCGCTGCCCCGGCAGAAGGAGTTGCTGCCGCTGTTCAGCACGGACTTCCGTATCCCGATCAAGTTCAGCGAGGAGGGGCGCGGGCGCCTGTTCGTGGAGCTGAGGAGCTCCGGCCAGACGGTGCGCAAGAGCTACCTGGTGTTCGAGCTGTACAGCAAGGCGGGCGGCGGCGAGGCGGTGAAGGTGCTGGAGGGTTACAGCGCGCTGTGGCGGGGTGCGGGCAAGGCGCCTTCGGTGCAGTGCGGCGACAAGGCGGTGAGTTGCGGCTCGTCGTTCTATCGCGATGCCACGCGTGCGGGTATCGCGGCGGGCGGGAGCAGCGTCAGCGGTGTGATTTTCCTCGGCGTGACGGGGGACATGGCCGCCGAGCCTGCGGGCATCGATGCGGTGGAGTGGGGCCTGGGCTACGATCCGGAGAAGACGGCGAACCAGGTCGGCGCTCTGGTATCGGTGGGAGACGAGCGCCGTGCGCAGCAAGGAGAGACCCCGGGGCAGGGGGGTGGCAAGCAGGAGCCGTCCCAGAAATCCGAGAGTTCGGAGACGAAAACCACGACGGCGAAGCGGACCGACTCCAAACCCAAGGAAGAGCAGAAGCCCGCCAGCGGCCCGTTCAGCGGCGCCACGCCTGCCGGCAGCATCGCCGCTTTCGCCTCGGTGAATGAAGGCCGCTTCGGGGAGACGACGACAGAGGCGACGCCCGAGTTCAGCCGGCTGAAGAAGCTCGACAAAGCTGAGCTGGTGCTGAGGATCAAGCATTCGGAGCGCTCGTGGGCCAGCGGCCGGGTCTTCATCAACACGACGCGCTCTGTTGAGGCGAAGGCGGACAAGGGCAAGTATTGGTATGGCGACAAGCGCGGCGGGCAGGAGGAGTTCCTGGGCGACATCCAGGCCGACTTCGACGGTGAGGAGATCCGCTTCGACGTGACTTCCTGGGTGAGGAACAACGCGGCGGGCGCCTATTACGTGATATTGGAGAACCTTGCGCGGGGCGGCAAGCTGGAGGTGGAGAGCGCGCGGATAGAATTCGAGGGCGTGCTTTAGGGCTTATTCGATTCCGAGATCTCTGAGGGTGGCATCGTCCTCCCGCCAGCCCTGTTTAACCTTAACCCAGAGCTCGAGGTAGATCTTGGTATTGAGGATGTCCTCGAGTTCCTTTCGGGCTTCTGTGCCGATTGTCTTGAGCATTTTCCCGCCTCGTCCGATGACGATGCCCTTCTGGCTGTCGCGGTCGACGAGAATGACGGCGGCGATATCAATCCTGTCGATATCCTCAAATTCCTCCCAGGCCTCGATGAAAACCGCGCTGCTGAAGGGGACTTCCTTGTGGGTGTGTATGAAGACTTTCTCGCGGACGATTTCTGCTGCCAGCGAGCGCTCGGGCTGGTCGGTGAGGACGTCTTCGGCGAAGATCGGTTTGCCTTTCGGCAGGGCGTCGACCAGTTCATTCTCGAGCTCATCGACGCCGTCTCCGAGCAGTGCGCTGACAGGCACGATGGCTTTGAAGGGGAATTCCTGATGGTAGAGATCGATGAGGGGGAGAATGCGCCTTTTTTTGACGAGGTCGATCTTGTTGATGGCGAGGACGACGGGCACTCCGGCCTGCTTGATTGCCTCGAGGACGAAGCGGTCGCCCGTGCCGAATTCCGTGGATGCGTCGACCATGAGCAGGATCAGGTCGATGCCCTGCAGGGCTGCCAAAGCTATGTTAACCATTTTCTTGTGCATTTTGGTGTGGGGCTTGTGGATGCCCGGGGTGTCGATGAAGACCAACTGTCCGCCTTCGCCGGCAGTGGAGTTGCGCACGCCGAGCACGCGGTTGCGGGTGGTCTGCGGCTTGGGGGAGACGGGTGCGATTTTCTCTCCCACGACCCTGTTGAGGAAGGTCGATTTACCTGCGTTGGGCCTGCCGATGATGCTGATGAATCCGGTGCGCATGTCAGGCGGAGTTCTCTCCGGCTTGATCGCCTTCGGGCTTGGCGATGCGGAGCTTGAGGATGCTTTTTTCGTCGGCTTCGAGGATTTCAATATCTACGCCTCGCACGTTGAACTTCTCTCCGGGGACGGGGATGTGCTTGAGTTGGTTGAGGGCGAGACCGGAGACGGTTTCGTATGCCTCGTCGTCCAGGGAGACGCCGAGGATCTCCTCGACCTCATCGACGTCGACGTGGCCGAGTACGGTGAGGGAGCCGTCGGGCTCCTCGACGATCTCGGTTTCCTCGTCTTTCGGCTCGTGCTCGTCCTCAATGTCGCCGACCAGTTCTTCGAGGATGTCTTCGAGAGTGATGAGGCCGGCCGTGCCGCCGTATTCGTCGACAACGATGGCCATCTGTTGCTTGTCGCGCTGGAAGTCGCGCAGCAGGGAGGAGACGCGCTTGGTTTCGGGGACGAAGGAGGGCGAGCTGATGATTTCGGAGACGGCCATGGTGTCGTATTGCTGCTCAGAGAGCTCGAGGAGGGACTTGATGTGAGCGACGCCGACGACGTTGTCGATGATCTCCTCGATTACTGGGAAGCGGCTGAATTTGTGTTCGGCCGCCAGTTTGAAGAGATCGCGTATGGTCGCGCGGCGATCGATGCAGATCATGTCGACTCGCGGTGTCATGACCTCGCGGACGACCGTGTCGCCGAATTCGACCACCATACGCATGATTTTGGCTTCGCTGGGCTCGAAGAGGCCGTCCTCCTCGGCCGCGTCGAGGTAGGCTTCGATCTGCTGCGCCTCTTCCTCGGTGTTCTCCGCTTCGCCATTGCGCAGCCGTAGCTTGCTCTTGTAACGCTTGAAGAGGACGCGGCGCGGCCATGTGAGGGGCAGGAGTAGGATGTAACCGAACCTGACCAGGGGCAAGAGGATGGCTAGAGTGAGGCGGGGCCGTGCCACAGCCAGGAGAGTGGGCAGGAAAACGCCAAGCAGGAGGGCTCCGGCGCCGACGGCGGAGCCGAGGAGCGGTCGGCTGATAAAAAGGACGGTGACGGCCGCGGCGATGGCAGCCACGCAGAGCATGCGCCCGTAGGAGAGGGATGAGCGAAGCGCGCCGGATTCCTGTGGAAGCAGTCTGGCGGCGATGAGCGAGCGCTGGCGATAGGTATCGAGAATTAGCTGGAGCCGTGGCGTGTTCAGAAGTTGCGATGCCGCCTCAGCGGTGGCAAACAGCAGGAACAACACGAAGAGGCCGATAATCAGCCAGATCAGAATGTCCACTTAGCGCGTTTCCTCCTCGGACACTGAACAAAGCGAGCAGATATTAGCAGAGAGGCTCATGGTTCACAATATCGCGGGAGGAGGTTCTGCCGCAGGCTCTGCTCCAGTGCAGCCATTTCGCCGTCGTCGTTTTCGTGATCGTGCCCGCAGAGGTGGATGATGCCGTGTGCGATGAGGATGAGCAGCTCGCGTCGCAGGGAGTGTCGTTGTCGGGCTGCCTGGCGCGCGGCCGTGGGCAGCGAGACGGCGACGTCGCCGAGATATCGTTTTCCCTCCGGGGTGTCGTCGTCGATGGGGAAGGAGAGCACGTCGGTTGGCGAGTCCGTCTTGCGGAACTGGAGGTTGAGGCGCTGAATCTCATCGTCGTCGACGAAGGCGATCGCCAGCTCGACGCCGCCGCGGCCGCATGCTGCCAGGACTTCAGAGGCGAAGGGGAGAATGATGCCGGCGGGGCACTCTTGCGGCTCGCCGATAATGTCGATGGAGTGCTTTTGCGAATCAGGCATCGTCTTTTTGCCGCGCTGGTTCCTCCTGCCGGGGCGGATCGTTTTCGCCGACCGGCACCGCCTCATCCCGGTCAGCCGCCGTTTCCAGCACCTTCTCGTTAGGGGGTGCGGTTTTCTTCTCGCGGCCCGACTTTCTGCCTTTTTCGAGCTCGACGCCGGGATATTTGACGCGCTCGTGGTGCATGCTGGTGAGGACGGTGAGGAAGGCTTCGGAGATTTTTGTGAGGTCCTTGAGTGTGAGGTCGCAATCGTCGAGCTGTCCGTCGACGAAGGTGGTATCGATGATGGTCTTGATCGCGCCTTTGAAGCGGGACGGGGAGGGTTCGTCGAGCGTGCGCGCGGCGGCCTCGGCCCCGTCGGCGATCATGATGATGCCGGCATCGCGGGTCTGCGGCTTGGGTCCGGAATAGCGGAACTCGTCCTCTTTGACGGGCCCGAGCTCCCGCTTTCGTTCACGCTTTGCTTTTTCGTAGAAGAAGCGGATGAGTTTGGTGCCGTGGTGCTGTGGGATGATGTCGACGATGCTTTCTGGCAGGCGGTAACGCCGCGCCAGATCGATGCCTTCCTTGACGTGGTTGATGATGATGAGCGCGCTCATGTGCGGCGAGAGGCCTTTATGCTTGTTGCCGATCTCCTCGTTGGTGTTCTCGACGTAATAGGATGGCTTAAGCATCTTACCGATGTCGTGGTAGAGGCATGCGACGCGGCAGAAGAGCGGGTTTGCGCGGACTGCGGCGGCCGCGGCTTCGGCGAGGTAGCCGACCATGATCGAGTGCTGGAAGGTGCCTGGTGCTTTGAGAAAGAGCTCCCTGAGCAGGGGGTGCTCGTGGTTGGAGAGCTCGAGCAGCTTGATGTCGGTTGTTATTTGGAAGAGTGATTCAAGAACTGGTAGGACGAAGGAAGCGACGAAGGCGGTGAGCAGTCCTCCGAGGAAGCCGAGCAGGAGGCCGAAGAGCAAGGGCACGGGCTCTCCGAGCTGCTCGTTGAAGAGATTAATTGCGAGGACGGCGATGATGTTCATCAGGCCGAGGGCGATGCCGCTCTTGATCAGCGCGGTGCGCTCTTTGTACTGGCGCAGTCCGTAGATGACAGTGAAGCAGCCGATGAGTGCGTAGAGCAGGATGATGAAGCTTCCGTTGAAGAGGAAAGCGGTGAGTATGACGAGCACGATGGAGTACATGACGGCGATTTCGGTGCCTGTGAGGAGAGCGACCAGCATTGTGCCAGCCGCAAACGGCACGGCCCAGTAGAAAGCCTCGGGAGATTGCATCAGCGGCAGCGCGACGTATGAGCTGAAGGAGTCGGCGATCATCATCGTGACGCGCACGAGTGTGATGTTGATAGCGAGAACGAGAGTGAGTAGCAGGAAGAGGTGGAAGGAGACCTTGCGCCGGCGCCTGTAGTACTGGCTGAACTTTGAGAGTGAGTAGAGCAGGAAGGCGGTGAAGAGGAGGAGGCTGGTAGCGCGCATGAGGTAGTCGAGGCCGCGGGTGCGCGATTCGATGACGTGATTAATCTTGGCCAGGGTGTCGGAATCGGTGATTTTGTCTCCCGGCCGCGCCAGCACCTCGCCTTTCTTGATGCTGAAATAGAGGTTGATGTTGCGCGCTTCGGCGAGGCGCCTGGAGATTTCCTCCTGATCGGGTTCGGCGGTCTCGACGACTGTTGTTTGCAGCCAGTCTGCCATGAGCCTGCGCTCCGAGGGGCTGAGCTGGCCGATCTCCTCTTCCACGAGGCCGCGGAGAATCTGGAGCGCGCGCTGCAGGTCGAGGAGTTCCAGCTCGGTTTTGTCGGGATCGGAGAGCGGCCTCAACTCGTAGCCTCCGGGCAGCGGCGCGTTGTATGTGGTGTTGACGATCGGGCGGCGCATGACCGTTCCGATCAGCTCGGTAACACGGTTCTGGAGGCTGATGCCGAAGTCCATGCGAATGAGCAGCGCGAGTACCTCGCGTGGAATCTGAGTGGTCAGCTCATCGCCGAGCCGCGCTTCGAGCTGTGTGAGTAACTCTTCGTTCTGGTGCAGGGGCCCAGCGGCCCGGGCGGATTCCTCACCCGCGGGCGGTGTGTAGTTGTTGATTGCGTTTCTTCCGAGCTCGAAGATCTGCTCGGTGCGCCTGACCTGGCGGCGCCATTTGGTGTCGTCGAAGTTGTATACGCTTTTGACCGCGGCGAGTCTCTCCTGCTTTTTTCTTTCGGTGGAGTCGGGGTCGGGTATGTTCATGTCGCGCGGGGCAACGATCAGCTCCTGGATGATGGAGTTGATCGAGTAGGTATCTCCCTGAATGGGCTGCACCGGGAGTAGGAGAATGACGATGAGGACGGTGAAGACGACGCCCCACAGGAGGTCGCTGTAGAGGAAAGCTCTGAGCCACTCGGTCTCGTTAATATAGCTTTTAAAGCGGGTTCTGAGGCCGAGGTGTTCTCGCAAGGTGGGCTTTTCGGAATTGTTCTTCATTGCCGGCGGCTCTCTCCATCGGCCTCGCGGTCCTCATATGCCTGGACGATGCTCTCGACCAGAGGATGCCTAACGATATCGCTTTTTTCGAAGTAAATGAAGGCGAGTCCCGGAATGCCGGCGAGCAGCTCGATGGCTTCGAGCAGTCCGCATTTTTCGTTTTTGGGCAGGTCGATCTGTGTGATGTCGCCGTTGATGACCATCTTGGAGCGGTTTCCCATGCGCGTGAGGAACATTTTCATCTGGGGCGAAGTGGTGTTCTGCGCCTCGTCGAGGATGATGAAGGAGTCGTTGAGGTTTCGCCCTCGCATGAAAGCCAGGGGAGCGATCTCGATGATGCCCCGCTCGAGGTTCTGAGCGACGTTATCGAAGCCCATCAGCTCGTTGAGGGCGTCGTATAGCGGGCGGAGGTAGGGGTCGACCTTGGCTGTCATGTCGCCCGGTAGGAAGCCGAGTTTTTCGCCGGCCTCGAGCGCGGGCCTGGTGAGGATGAGTCGCTTGACCTCATTGTTTCGCAGGGCAACGATGGCGGCGGCTGCGGCGAGGTAGGTTTTCCCGGTGCCTGCGGGGCCGATGCCGAAAGTCATGTCGTGGCTCTGGATATCGCGGATGTAGGCTCGCTGGTTGATGGAGCGCGGATAGATGACGCGTTTGGAAGAGGTTTGCAGGTTGCAGTTGAGGAAGAAGTCGTTGAGGTCGAGATCGGGTTCCTTCTGCAGGAGCCGCAAGGCGACCTTGAGATCGCCTTTTTGCATCGAATAGCCGTGCCTGAGGAGTTTGGCGAACTCTTTGAGCAGTTTCTTGACCTGGCCCACTTTTTCCTGCGGTCCATCGAGGCGTACCTCGTTGCCGCGGCTCTCGATTCGCACGCCCGCGGCTTTCTCGAGGAACCTCAGGTTTTCGTCGTTTATGCCGAAGAGGTGCAGGATGCCTTCTTCGGGCAGTGTCAGTCGCTCCATCTCAATCCGGTCGCTGCAAATAAAAAACCCTCACCCCATTAGATGGGGTAAGGGTTTCGTTAGTTCCACGCGGTTTATTTATTTTCCGTCCGTAAGGAAGTCCGGGATGTCGCGCCAGTCGGTGAGGCCATAGCGATTCTTGGCGTAGTCGATAGCGCGCGTGACATTCGCCGCTTCGGGTTTCATGCTGAATTTAAAGTGCTGTCCGGGGAAGATGAGGTCGGGATCCTTGATGAGGTGGAAGCTCTCTTCCTTGCTCATTCCCTGGACCTTGTCCTCGGTCCACTGGTTCTCCCACCAGATCAGCGGCCACTTGAAGGGGTCGGCGTAGTAGCTCTCGTTGGCAGCGATCTTCCAGAGGCACTCGCCCTTGACGACGTCGTGCTCCCAGAACTTCGGCTGCTTGTCGACCCACTCGGCTGTTTTGATCTTCAGCGTTTCGGCGATGTCGGTGCTGAGCTTATCGAGGGCTCTGCTGTTGGCTTCCATGGGTGTGAAAGCGTCTCTGACGCTGATGGTTTTGAGCTTGGCGATCACGTCGAGGAGGTTGCATTTGCCTTCGGCTCTCATCTTCTTTGCAGCTGCGATTTCGCCCTCGGCGGTCCCGACGATACTCATCGGTGCGGGATCGACCTTGGGCTCGGGCAGATCAATCTTGACGTCGAACTTGGCGAAGTCTTTATCCTTAGCCACCTGCAGCGCATCTTTGCGCTCCTGGGCGACCTTGTTCTTCTTTCGCTCGAGGTCGGCGTATGTCGTTTTGACTTTCTGGATGTCGGCTTCGACGGCGGCGATGAGCTTGTCGGCCTCGCTGTTGAGTGCGGCCTCTTTAGTCTTGGCGCTCTCTTCAGCGGCGGCAGCGAGCTCGATGGCTTCCAGAGCGGCATTCCTGGAGGGCTTGCACTTGCGGTCTTCGGCAAGCTGTTGGGCCATGCTGAGCTTGTCATAAGCTTTCTGGTAGTCGTCGGGGGCGTATTCCTTGGCGCAGGCTTCTGCGGCCTGTGCAACGGCCGCTTCAGCCTCGCCGACCTCCTTCGGGGGCTTTCGGCAACACCCCGAGGAGGCGATCAGGCTAATCCCCATGACGGTGATAAGCAGCAATAATGGCAGTCTGGATTTCATACTCCCTAACCTCCTCCCTGTATAACTTCCCTGCATTGCTTGTGGCGTCAAAATTCCCGACATTTAAAACTTAGCATAGTGCCGAAGAGAGTGTCAACTGCAATCGCCAATCTAGCGGCAATTTTTCAAGCGTGCTAAATTCTTTATTAACAATGAGCAAGGGTCGATTTACAAAAGGATTCAGCCCCTCCGGGGAGCCGCGCCGGCTCAAGCGCCTGGGCCAGGTATTTCTGTGGAGCGGAGCTGCGATTTCGCGCATCGTGGATTCGCTGGCGCCGGTGGGCGATGAGGTTGTGCTGGAGATCGGCGGCGGCGACGGCCGTCTGAGCGAGCGGATTGCGCCGCTCGTGCGCCGCCTGCTGGTCGTCGAGATTGATGAACGCTTCGTCGAGCTGTTGCGGAGTAAGTTCGAAGGTGTTGATAACGTTACAGTTATCGGCGGTGATATACTTGAGGAGACGACGCTCGCGGCGGTGCGCGATGCCGAGCCGGAAGGGAGGATGGTGGTCTACGGGTCTCTGCCGTACTACGCCACATCTCCAATCCTGCGCCGGGTTGCGGCGAGAGCGGATGATTTTTCGCGCGCGCAGCTGCTGGTGCAGCGTGAGGTGGCTCGGCGGGCGGCGGCTTCGCCTGGCAGCAAGGAGTACGGGCTGCTGACGGTGATGCTGCAGCGTCGGGCTGATGTGGGTCTCGGGCCGATGATCAAGCGGGGCGCTTTCCGGCCGGTGCCTAAGGTCGATTCCCAGGTGCTGCTGCTGAGGCCGCGTGCCGGCGTGGACGGCGCGGTGGAGGAGCGGTTCGAGCGTTTTGCGGCCGCGCTGTTCGAGAAGAGGCGCAAGAAGCTTCGCAACAGCGTCAAATCGTATCTCGGCGGCAGCCTGCCTGTTGGTTTGGAGAGCCTGTGCCTGGAAGCCGGGATTTCGCTGGACGCCCGGCCGGAGGAATTGTCGCCGGATTCGCTGTTTTCGCTATATCTGAGTGTCGAGAAGAGCCGGGACGGTTCGGCCTGAGCGGCGAGCTACTGCCGCCCGCTTTCCCGTTGTCGGGCGAGCTGAACCTCGCGCCGATATCTGGCGACAGCTCTGCTGTGCTCCGCGGCCGTGCGGGAGAAGTAGTGCCCCAGGCTGGTATCGGGCCCCTTGGCGACGAAGTAGAGGAACTCGGAATCGGCGGGGTGGGCTGCCGCGCGCAGGGCCTCGCGCCCCGGGCTGCCGATGGGTCCGGGCGGGAGGCCGTTGGTGCGGTATGTGTTGTAGGGCGAGTCGATCTGCCTGTCGGCGGCGAGGACGACGCCGTCCCAATCACCTGCCTGTTTGCGCGCGTAGATGAATGTGGGATCGCAATCGAGCTTCATCCCGATCCGCAGCCTGTTGTGGAAGACCGAGGAGATGAGCGGCATTTCCTCGGCGTTGCCGGCTTCCCTGGCGATGAGCGAGGCGAGGATGACGCCCTGTTGTAGCGAGAAGCCCGCCGCTTCGATGTCGCGGTTCAGTTGCGCGTCGGTTTTTTCCCTGAAGCGTTTGAGCATCATCTCGACCACCTCGCCGGCCCCCGCGCCGACGGGGACATGATAGGTGTCGGGGAAGAGATATCCCTCGAGCGTATTGGCGCCTGGCGCGAAAACGGAGACGGTTGCGGGATTGGAGACTGCATCGAAGAATTGGGCTTCGCCGCAGATGCCCAGCTCAGCGAGTCGTTGAGCGATTTCGAAGGTGTCGAATCCTTCCGGAATGACGAGGCGCACGAACTCCGCCAGTGGGCTTTGCTGGATCAGTTGGTAGATGCTCCAGGCGGAAAGATCGGTCCGCAGGCGATGCGTGCCCGCCTTGACGCCTTTGCCCCCGCCCCCGAAGAAGGCTGCCAGCTTGAGTGCCGCGGGGTCGCGCAGGATGCCGGCCCTGTGGAGCCTGGCCGCGATGGAATCAAGTTTCTCGCCGCGTTCGATGGTGAATTCGATTTCCTCTCCGGCTCCGGGCTGCTTGACCGGGACGTAGAGCATCTGATGGAAGTAGACGGCGACAGCGACGACGACCGCCAGCAAAACGATTCCCATGACCGCGGGAAACAGCCACCTGCGCAGGCGGTTCGACTTCATTATTGCAGCTCACCTCCGCCCGCTGCTGCGCGGGTATCGAGGTAGGATTGGAGGATGAGCGCCGCCGCTATCTTGTCGATGACTCCCTTTCGCTTGCGGCGTGAGACGTCGGCGCCGATCAGCATTCTTTCGGCCTGGACGGTGCTGAGCCGCTCGTCCCAGCCATCGACCGGGATTCCGCACTCCGATTCGATTCGGCGTCTGAAATCCTCGCTTTCCTGCCACAGGGCACCTGGGGAGCCGTCGAGGTTGCGCGGCAAGCCGATGACGGCCCGTTCGACGCCATGCTGCTCAACGATGCGCCTCAGCTCGGCTAAATCCTTGTTGATTGATTTTCGCTCGAGTGAGATCAGCGGCTGGGCGGTGATCTCCATGGGATCGCTGAGCGCGATGCCGAGTCTGCGGGTGCCGTAGTCTATCGCGAGGATACGCATTGGGCCATGGTAACAACGAAAGCTGCCTTCAGACAACATCGGCGGAGGTGTGCGATTCCCCGCCCAGGGGCTTCTCCATCAGGTAGCCGTCTTTTTTGCCCTCGTAGTAGCGGGGCAGCGTGCGAGTTATGTTGTAGCCGAGCTTAGTGTAGAGCCTGATGGCGGCCTTGTTGTCGGCCTCGACCTGCAGTGTGCACTTTTTCAATCCCATCTGACGCAGTGTTTCCTCGGCGAGTCGGATCAGGCGTGTTGCGAGACCCAAGCGTCGGAAGCCGGGTCGGACATCGATGGTCGAGATATTGCCGCGGTTGCGCTGTGTGGTAAGCAAGATGAAGGCGGCGATCCCGCCTTTGTTATCCTCCAGGGCCCACCCGAAGGCGCGGTGATAGAGGAAGAGGAGTGAGAAGTATCCTGTAGTGAAGGCGCGGCCGGGGGGGAAGCAGATGCGATCGAGCTCATGGAGCTTGTCGATATCGGCGACATCGATGGTTCGCAGCACGAAGCCCGTGCCGCCGACATTAACCTCCATGCGCTCTGCGCTGTTTCCGGGCCTCATAATTGCTCCGCGCGCAGGGGAAGAGCGCCCGCCAGCGCGCGCCCGCTTGCTCTGCGTGTCGGCCTGCGGGGCGGTGAACCAAAACGACCCCGATCGCTTCCGGGGCCGGTGGAAATCGCTGGCAGTGTGTTCAGTCTAAATTACTCATATTTGATGACTTCGACGGGGCAGGACTCGGCAGCTTCGATGATCTCATCCTCGAAGTCGGCGATCTTAACGCCATCCTTGATGACAGTAGTATCTTCCGTGACTTCGAAGACTTCCGGGCAGATATCCTCGCACGCATCGCACACAATGCAGCCCTCATCGATCCATACTTTGGAAATCGCCATGGAAACCTCCCTAGCGCCCTTTCGGGGGGCGCACGTGCGGAATCGTTTACGGATTAGAGCAATATCTCATTGTATTTCAATGATTTCGGGGCGTCTCGTGTCACCCCCTTCGGTGCCATTTTAGAATGATATGTTTGTGTTTGAGGGAAGTCAAGGCTGCTGCGGGGAACGCTGAGTCCTGATCGTGTTGTGCGGCGGCTGCGGTGATGCTAGCATGCTGAAAATCCGGGAGATGAAGGCGTTTTAGTAATGATCGTTACGGACCGTCGAGAGGGCCTAACTCACACTTGATGAACCCGGCGGAGCCCGGTCCGGGAGAGTAGGCAAACTATCAGGAGAACAAGAATGAGAAAGACGATAGTGCTAACCGCCCTGCTGCTAAGTGTCGCGATATTTCCTGCCTGGGCGCAAGACGAAGAGGACAGGCCTGCGAAGTTTTCGTTCCAGGGCAGAGTGGGCGCATTGTTCGCGGGAGGTGAGCCATTCGAGAACGGCGCGGCGTTCGAGATCGGGATGATGATGAGGCTCGCCGGCCCGTTCCATCTGAATATCGGCGGCGGCACATCAAATTTCGACGGCGGTATGGGGATTGTTGCGCTCACGCCTGAGTTCGTGGGTTTCTGGGATCAGTTTCTACTGGAGTTCGACGTTTACGATATCGAGCAGTCCGCTTACCGGATGAACTATTTCAACGCGGGGGGAGCGATTAAGTTCGGCGCGGGGCCGATCGAGCCTTACGCCGTAGCCGGCGGTGGCATCTACTATGTGCGTTTCAGCGTGCCCTTCAGCTATGCGGGGAAGGGTTTTCCCGAGGAAACGAAGGTATTCACCAACATCACCGACAACAAATACGTTTACGGTTATAATTTCGGCGGCGGATTGAATATCAGGATCAACGACCTGATCGGCTTCGCCGGGCAGGTCACCTACCACTATCTCGACAGCGAAGTACTCAACAACCAGTTGATGGCGACCTTCGGTCTGAACGTCACGATTCCGTAACGACCGTAAATAATCTGTAAGTTCAGGCAAGAGGCTGCCGGGGCTCACTTTATAAGTGAGCAACCCCGCCGTAGGCGGGGCGGGCAAGTTCCGCGTCGCTGAGATCAAGAAGTACATAAACCAAATCATTCGCCTGCGGCGAATTCATCGGCTCGCGGGAAGAGGGTAGTGCCGCTACATGGGCTGGCGAGATTGGTAGGAATTTATCGCGCGGGGCGCGATCGGGCGGATTAAAATTCGCCCCTACTGTTTCTTTGCGAGGTATTGGCCAAATGAAAAGGGCGGTGGTGTGTTGGGGATTTTTGAGTATTGGTGGGCGAAGGAATCGAGTCCTGGAATTCAAGGGCTGACCCTGAAGGGTTTATCCCGCGGGGCGGGATCAGGGCGGAGACCCCCTTACAAGGACTTGCGGGGGGGGGGGCGAATCAGCTCTCCTCGCCCGGCGTTTTTTCCCGGGCCTCGAGGATTTTGTCGCGCAGGCGGGCAGCGGCGGCGGCGGCGAGATCGAGCGTGCGGAGGGACCCCGAATCGTCCTTGGTTTCGATGATGAGTGCGCCGTCGTAGGGGGTGGCGGCGAAGGCGGAGGCGAGGGCGTCCCAGTCGATGTCGCCCTCGAAGGGCATGAGGTGGTTGTCCCTGCCTTCGGTGGTGTCGTGGATGTGTGTGGTGGCGAGCCAGGGTGCCATCTGTTGAAATTCTTCGACGGTGACGCCGTAGATGGCGGCGTGGCCGCAGTCGTAGCAGCAGCCGACGGAGCCGTTTTGTGCCAGGTCGCTATCGGTGAGGAAGCGGGCGATGCGGCTGCCGCGGCTGATATCGTTTGTGATGTTCTCGAGAGCCACGGTGATGCCGAGGCCTTGCGTCGCCGCGAGAATTTCCTCCAGGCTGTAGAAAAGGCGGTCGAATGTGGCTCCGTCCTCTTGTTCATCGGGGGCGCCGATGTGGACGACGATGTTTTGCACCGGAACGAATTCGGCCACGGCGGCGCTCTCGACTATGCGCTCGACGCTTTCGCGCCGTAGGCCGTTGTCGCGGGCGGTTACCGAGAGCCATCGCCCGGCGCGCGCATCGTCGAGGGTGCGGAAGAAGGGGGAGTGGACGGAGTTGACGGGTAGATCGAGGTCGATGCAGATCTGCGCGATTTGCCGCCTGGAGGCGGGGTCGGCGTAGCCCGGCCAGTGGGGGTGATTGGCGTAGAGCTCGACGGTTTCGAAGCCGGCTTTTTTTATCGCGGAGAGCAGATTGCCGTCGAGCGGCTTGTATACATGGATGTGAGTGGAGACTCCCGTTTGCATCGTTGCGGACCTCGCGGCGCGAGTATAGCACGGCCGTGGGGGGGGAGCGGAGTGTCGCAGTTTAGGCACAAAATCCTCGTTTTGAGACATTTTTTTGAATCACAATGGTGGGCTTGAAATCATAAGTGCTTATATTTCAGCGGCTTATCAAGTCGTGTGTAGTGGCACCGGTTTTGCTTCCAGTTTTTTGTCCTCCGTCAACGAAATCTTGCTGCACGACAAGCTTCGGGAGTTCAGATGGAAATCGCCATCGTAGTTCTACTCGTCCTGGCCGTACTGGCCGACCGCATAGCCAACCGCGAGTCCTGATCCATCTGCCCGGGGCTGAGCCGCTATCCCTCCAGCCAGCCGCGTACTTCCGCCTCCGAGGGGACCTTTCCCTGACACTTGATAACGCCGTCGACTGCGACTGCGGGGGTCATCATCACGCCCCTGGCAGTGATCATGTCGAGCTGGGTGATTTTGTTTAAGCCGATATCGTCGCGGCCCAGCTCGGAGATGACTTTCATCACCAGCTGGGCTGTTTGTTCGCAGCGCATGCACCCGGGACCGAAGACCTCGATCATCATTTTGCGTCCTCCAGAAAGCGCCCGCTGCTGAGCCGGCGCGTTGTAATCGAGGGATTGGTATAGGACGAACGGGGGCGGGAGTCAAGGGCGTGTATAGGGAAGGCGGAGGAGTATTGTTTAACCGCGGAGAACGCAGAAATTCTAAACCTGTTAGGGCGCAGACAGGAATGTCCGCGCCACCGGATGAGATGTTTTGTTCGCAGA
>CBFCZO010000068.1:0-16732 GCA_965602675.1 uncultured bacterium
GTGCTGGTTTTCTCCGGGATGATTCTTTTCTATGTCGTGTCGTTCATCAGCATCGGGCTGTTCATTTCGAGCCTGACGCACCGCCCGGCGGTGAGCCTGGTGTTCGCGATGCTGGTCTGGGCACTGCTGGTGTTCGTGGTTCCCAATGCGGCTTTTTTGGCCGGCAGGAACATCGCCGGCGGAGAGACGCTGGAGCAGCAGGAGGTGAAGACGAGACATATCTGGACGAGCGCCATCTTCCGTGCGAACAACGATCCCGGCCCGCGGAAGCCCTGGGCCGAAAGATCTAAGGATATGGCGGGCGAGTTGGCCACCGAATACCGCCACTATATAAACCTGGCAGAGCGGCGTATCGGCTGGGTGCGGCTGCTCAGTTTCTTTTCTCCGGCGGGTCCGTTCAGCTTTGCATCGTGGGCGGCGGCTGGGACCGGGCCGGAAGATTCATTGGACTTCAAGCGGGATGTGCTGCGCTATCAGTCGGTGGCGATCGAGGATGCGCTCAAGCTTCTGGCAATTGCGCGGGGCTCGGAAACCGGCGAGCCCGATTTCAAGGCGACACCTTTCGTCGAGCAGCGAAGGTCTTTGGCCGATGCGCTGATCGGGGAGGTTTTGCCGGCGGCGGGGGCCTTGCTGTTAATGACGCTGGTGTTTTTCGCGGCCTCGTTTATCGCCTTCATGCGTTACGACGTCCGTTGAGGGGGCGTTTCGGGATATTGACATGTTCAGAGCAATAGTAAGCAAGGAACTTCTGGATGCCACGCGCAGCATGCGCTTCACGCTGGGTTGGCTGGTGATGCTGGTGCTGATGGTGGCGGCGGTTGTGCTGCTGAGCGACGACGTGCGGCAGAGGCAGGAGCGGGTGGAGTTGATCGAGCGCAGCCAGGACGAGTACGTCTCGAATTACGCTCACATGAACCGGATCGGTTACGTGCTGCAATTGGTCAAGCCGCCGGAGCAGTCGGAGGTGTTTTTCCGCGGATTAAACGATCCCGACGAGGCGCAGTCGTTCTTTTCCGATCCGCTGGGCAAGCTCTTTCCCAAGCTCGATTTCCTGTTCATCGTCTCAGTGCTGCTCTCGTTGCTGGCGATCATCTTCACCTACGACGCGATCTGTGGCGAGCGCGAGGACGGCACACTAAAAATAATCCATGCGAATTCGGTGTCGCGGGCGACGGTGATTGTGGGCAAGTGGATCGGTCTGTGGATCGCAATCGGCGTGCCGTTCATCGCCGTTTACTTCTTCTCGGTGCTGGTGGGTTCGCTGATCGCGGGATTCTCGATCGGACCTGAGCGCTGGATCGAGTTGGGGCTGATCTGCGTGGCCTCGCTGCTCTACCTCGGCTTTTTCCTCTGCCTCGGGTTGTTCGTCTCGGGAATCGTGCGGCAGCCGGGTACTTCGATACTGGTGTTGCTGTTTTTATGGGTGGTGTTGACGATGATAATACCCAACGCCAGCCCGGTGGTGGCCTCGCAGATCAAGCCGCTGCCCTCGGTCAACGATGTTGAGCGGCAGGCGGGGGCACTGACCGACTGGATCCGGGATAACCTCGTCGACAAGGAGCGAGAAAGGATCCAGGCGATTTACCGGCAGCGCTACAGGATCCCGGTGGGGATCAGCGACTATAACAAAGAGGAGGATTTTCTCGCCGTGGGCTGGAGCGCCGAGCAGTACAAGGAGTTTTACGACACCTATATTGAGGAGATGCGCGCCGCGCTTCGGCATGTGAACGAGGAGCAGGGCGCGAAAGCGCAGGCGCTTTGGGACGAACTGGAGCGTCAGGTGGACGAGCAGACCGGCCTGGCGATGGGGATCTCTCTGCTGTCGCCGACGTCCTCTTTCATTTACTTCGGCACCGAGCTGGCGTCGGTCGGCTTGCGTGCGGAGGACTATTTTGAGCAGGAGGCCTCGGAATTCGGATCCGCTCAGGGGGATTTCATCGAGCAGCGCTGGCACAGCGAGGAAGAGCGGCAGGGGCGCAAGATCAGTTACGAGGAGTTCATCGACCTCAGCGGCAGGCCGCGCTTTGTTCACAAGACCGAGGCTGTTGCGGACCGGCTGGCGTGCGCGCTGCCGTTTGCGGCGCATTTTACGGTGATGATGCTTGTGGCGTTGATCCTCTCGGTGGTGGCCTACCTGCGTTACGACGTGCGCTGAGAGACTCCGATTTTCCGGGCGGCGGTGAATCACAATCCAATTACAATATCCGCTTGCGGCGTTGTGTATTTCCCGTAACTGTGCTAAAATAAAGCAGTTACGCGGAGTAGATGAATGACACTCGCCGAGGCGATACCGCTTTTTCTCGATGAGCTGAATTACGGCCGCAACTGCTCACCCAACACGGTGCGCGGCTACGAGGCCGACCTGCGCCAGTTCCTGGCCTTCCTGGCTCGCTACTTCGATCGTCCCGCGGATGGAGTAATGCCGGACGAGGTGGACCTGCGGACGGTGCGCGCCTTCCTCAGCCATCTGGCGCGCGAGGGGATCGGCAAGCGCTCGATGGGGCGCAAGCTCTCGGCGCTGCGCAGTTTTTACGATTACCTGCTGAGGCGGGGCGACAGCTCGATAAATCCCGCTCGGCTGGCCGCGACTCCGCGCACCGGCGAGCGGACTCCGGCGTTTCTTTCGCGGGGCGAGGTGTCGGTATTGCTCGACGAGCCGTTTCCCGAGACGGCGTTGGGGGCGCGCAACCGGGCGATCCTCGAGCTGCTTTACGCCAGCGGCATTCGAGTGGGCGAGCTGGTGTCGATCGACCTGGGGGATATCGACCTGGAGGGGCGCAACCTGCGCGTCACCGGCAAGGGCCGCAAGCAGCGGGAGGTGATCTTCGGCAGCACGGCTGAGCGTGCGCTGCGCGAATACCTCGAAGAACGCCCGCGGCTGATAAAGGTAAAAGCAGATGAGCAGGCGTTGTTCCTCAACAACCGCGGCGGGCGCCTGAGCACTCGCAGCGTGGCGCGCTTGCTGGGGGCGCGTATCCGGGAGGTGGGGCTGCGGAGGGGGATCAGCCCGCACGCCCTACGCCACACCTTCGCCACCCACCTGCTCAACAACGGAGCTGATATCCGGGCGATCCAGGAACTGCTGGGCCACGCCTCGCTCTCGACCACGCAGCGTTACACGCAGGTGGGTGTGGAAGACCTGATGCGCACCTACCTGCAGTGCCACCCACGGGCGGAGTGAGCAAAGCAAAAGGGCCGGTGGTCCGGCCCTTGCAGCGTCAGGTATGTTTGTACTAACTTATTTGAATTCCTTGAACAGTTCTTCCATCAGGTCCCAGATCTTATCGATGTCGACGAATTTAAGCATTTCGTCCGGCGAGTGGGGATTCTTGATCGTGGGGCCGAAGGAGATCATGTCCATGCCGTGATACTTGTCGCCGATGATGCCGCACTCCAGCCCGGCGTGAATCACCTCGACAACGGGTTCCTTGCCGAACTTCTGCTTGTAGACTTCCTTGCACTTGGCCAGGAGGGGAGAATCCCAATTGGCTTCCCAGGGCGGGTAGCCCTCGCCGAGGTGAGCCGTGCCGCCGGCGAGGGTGGCGACGGCCTCGATCCTGCGCGAGAGGTCGTCGAGCAGGCTGAGCTTCGAGCTGCGCTGGCTGGAGAGGACGACCAGATTGCCGTCTTCGAACTTGATCGTTGCGAGGTTGTTGGATGTCTCTACCAGCCCGTCGATCACGTAAGAGTAGGCTGCGACGCCGTGGGGCATGCCGAGGACTACGTCGAGGACCTTATTCATGCTGTCGGCGGTGAGTACCTTGGAAGCGTCGGCGTCGGCGGCTTGGAGGGTGATCGACAGGTTGGGATCGATCTTGGCGAACTCTTCCTTGATCATCGCCTCGATCTCGCCGAGCGAGCCCTTGACGTTTTCGAGATCGCCTGCGGCGAACAACACAATCGCCTCGGCATCCCTTGGTATGGCGTTGTGCGCGGAGCCGCCCTTGGCGTCGGCGAGCCTGATTTCATACTTGCCGGCGAGCAGGTCGATGGTGCGGAAAAGGGCCTTGATTGCGTTGGCTCGCTGCTCGTGAATCTCGACGCCGGAATGACCGCCCCTCATTTCTCCGGCCTTCAGCAGGTGCCTGTCGAGACTGGCCGGAGCGTCTTCGAATTCCACGGGTACGGTAACTTTGGTGTCGTTACCGCCGGCGCATCCGACTGTGAAGACGCCCTCGTCCTCGGAGTCGACGTTGAGCAGGATCTTGCCCTCGAGAAATCCGGGTTCCAGCTTGTTGGCGCCTGTGAGCCCGGTCTCCTCGTCCACCGTGAATAGAAGCTCCAGCGGCGGATGCTCGACATTGTGGTCAAGCGCCATCGCCTGTGCGATGGCGATGGCGATGCCGTTGTCAGCGCCGAGGGTTGTTTTGTTGGCGGTCAGCCATTCGCCGTCGAATACCAGCTCGATCGGATCTTTCGAGAAGTCGTGCGTCGAGTCGGACTTTTTCTCGCAGACCATGTCCTGGTGGCCCTGGATAACGATAGTGGGGGAATTCTCGTATCCCTTGGTGGCGGGCACCTTGATAAGGACGTTCCCGGCGGCGTCCTTCTTTCCATCGAAAGAGTGTTGCTTTGCCCAATCGAGCAGCCACTGCCCAATCTTTTCCTCGTGCTTGGAGCATCTCGGAATCTTCACTATTTCCTTGAACCAGTTAAGTACTTTGTTGATGTTCGGACTGAACTCAGTCATCGGAGTTACCTCAAATATTATGTCAGTTGGTCTGCCAAAAAGAACATATTGAAGGTGAATGGTATCACAGAGAGGCTTGTGAATATAGATCATATACAGCCTGTGCCATCATAATCAGCGGGTGTTCAAGTATCTTGCCAGAGTTTGTTAAGCAGATCGCGCATTTTGTCTATTAAATGAAAGGGCCGGATATCCGGCCCCGTCGCACTATTTCGCGTTTTCCGGCTCAGATCAGCAGTTCGCCGTCCTTCTGGATGGTTTTACCGTCGATGGTGATTGTCGGCTTGAAAAGGATGACATCGAGGTGGAGAGTCGACGGGTTTTTGCCGCCGGGGTATGAGGTGTTGTCGCCGACGGCGACATGGCAGGTTCCGAGCACCTTCTCGTCCTCGAGGATCACGCCCGTGACCTTTGCCGTGGGATTGGTTCCGATGGCGAATTCGGCGATGAAATAGCAGCTCTTGTTGCCGTCCTGTTTGGCGGTATCCTCGAGCAGGTTCTGGAAGCGTTTGCCGCTCTCGTTCTGTTCGATCTCGACGACGTAGCCGTCTTTGAAGACGACCTTCGTGGGCTCGGTGATGATGTCGGCGCAGCGATCAACCACCATCACCCCGTTTGCGCTCCTGGGCGCGACTTCGCTCTCGCCGTCGGGCAGATTGGAGAACGCTCCGGGTTTGGAGATATTTCCGTCGCTGGCGACGGCCTCGTTGTCGATGTCGATCTCCAGGTCGGTTCCCGAGGGGGTCGTTACTCTGGCCACTTTGCCGGGTTCTAGTTCCTTGCGCACGCGCTCGCAGGTGTCGGCGATCTGGTTGTAATCGGAGCCGAGCCCTCGGATGAAAATCTCCTCGGTAATCCCGGGGAGTGTTGCGATTCGGGTGTGGCCGTTGGCGCTGGCGGCGCGGCGGGCGTCGGTGTGGCTGATACTCACGACCGTCGGCGCAAGGACGACATCGGCGAGCTTCATCGCTTCGGCAACCATCGCCGGCGGTTCCTCGCCGTTAACTTTGCCCGCGGGATAGAGAAGAATCGACGGATCGGCGCCGAGCTCCTTTGCCTGGTGGAACAAGGCGTCGGCCATCGACTGCTTTTCGTGGTTAGTGACAATGAGAACCTTCTCTCCCTGCTTCACTTCCATGCACTGCGCCAGCGCATTATAGGCGGGTATTAGAAGCTCTTTTTTTGGATTCATGAGATACTCCCCCCAAAAGAAATACGGCTGTTATTGTAGTATGAACGATACACCAACGCAAGATAAAGCGTTGTTGGGGTAGGATTCGAAAGTGCCCGAGGCGGCCGTCACTCGCCGATAATCTGGGCGATCAGCTTGCGGTCATGAGGCTTGTTGTCGAGCTCGATGAAGACGAGTTGCTGCCATGTGCCTAGAGTGAGGCTGCCATCGACAAAGGGGATGGTGATGTCGGGCCCCAGCAGCGAGGCGCGTGTGTGGCTGTGGCCGTTGCCGTCGTGCCAGGTGAGGTCATGGTAGTAGGGGATGTCGCTCGGCGCGACTCGTTCGAGCATGGCCGGGAAATCTCGCTGCAGGCCGGGTTCGAACTCGATGGTCGTAACCGCGCCGGTCGAGCCGACGTTGAAGACCGTGACGATGCCGTTTCGCAAACCTGAGCGCGAGACGGCCGCGGCCACCTCGCCGGTGATGTCCACCATCTGCAGTTCGGCGGTTCTGTCGAGGGCCAGCGTTTCGCTCGCGACCGTCATGCTTTTTCTCCCAGCTTGCCGACAAGGATTTCGACCGCCTTTTGAACGTCGGCGGCGAAGCCGATGGAGTCGGCTGCGCTGCCGGCGATGGGGCGCAGGCTTTCGAGGTTTTCGATGCTCGGCTCGCCGGCGAGTGTGCCGACCACGGGGCGCCAGAATTCGCCCAGGCAGACGACGGGTTTGGGGGGGATCATTTTCTTGTTGAACATCTCCCAGCAGGCGGCCAGCTCCAGCAGGGTGCCGGTTCCGCCTTTGAGGACGATGTAGCCGTCGCAGGAGTGGAGGCAGTTCTCGATGCGTTCGAAGAGAGTGGTTGATGTCACCTCGCTGCCGACGTAGTCGTTGGGTGTGGCACTGAAGATTACGCAGGTGTAGCCGTAAGCATCGCGTCCTGCCTCAAGGGCGCCCCGAAGCGCCGCCTCCATGGTGCCGCCGTATCCGCCGGTCGCGACGTCGAATCCAGCGCCGGCGAGTGCCCTGCCCAGGGAGAGCGCTTCCTCGTAATCGCCGTCGCCCGGCCGTGGGCTGTGGCTGCCGAAAACCATTATTCGCTGTGGCAAAACTATTCCCCTTCCTGTTTGTTATCACTTCTTAGCAGACTATACAGTTCGCGTTTCGGCCGCCCGGTGGCCGTGGCAAGGGTTTTGAGGGCTTCGTTGGGTTCCACTCCCTCCGCGATGAGGGCCAGGTAGCGGCGGCGCAGTTCTTCATCACCGATGCCTGCTGCCTCGGGGTCCTCCGCGCCCGCGACGACCAGGGTGAACTCGCCGCGGATGTGGCTGCGGCTTTCGAGGGTGTGGAGGATTTCGGATAGGCGTCCGGCAAGTCGCTCCTCGTGCAGTTTCGTCATCTCTCGCGCCGCCACAGCCCGGCGGTCGCCGAGCACGTCTTTCATATCCCGCAGCGACGATAAAATGCGGTGGGGCGCCTCGTAGAATACCAGCGGCTCGGGACGGTCGCCGACCTCCTCAAGGAGTTTACGCCGGGCCGCCTTCTTTGCGGGAGGGAATCCGAGGAAGGAGAAGCGATCGGCGGCGAAACCGGAGATGGAGAAAGCGCAGGTGGCCGCGCTCGGGCCGGGAACAGCGAACACGGGCAAGCCGGCCTCGGAGCAGGCCGTCACCAGTTCGGCGCCGGGATCGCTGACGCAGGGCATGCCGGCGTCACTGACGAGCGCCACCGCTTGCCCTTCGCGAATCCGTTCGAGCAAGCCGGGCGTGACGCGGGCGCGATTCTGCTCGCGGTAGCTGACGGTTTTGACCTTGATGTTGAAGTTGTTGAGCAAGATGCGGACGCGGCGGGTGTCCTCGGCGGCCACGAGTGAGCAGCGGCTGAGCACCCGAAGCGCCCTGAGCGTGATGTCCTCGAGGTTACCGATGGGCGTTGCGACCAGGTAGAGGCCCGGTTGTAGCGGTGCCGAGGGATCTCCCTTGGTGAAGACGTCGAGCGGATTCATGACGGGACGTTCCTCACTGGCCCCAATCGCGCGGGTAGCGGAAATCGCGATTGACGGTGCGATGGCCGAGCTTAGCGATGATCGGCGGCATACGTTTGAATTGATTTTTCTTGATCAATCCCGCGATCTTGTCGATCAGCTCGAGTGTGAAGCCGAATTCCGCGATGCTTTCGCGCGAGATGCGCTGGTCGACCATCAACGAGATGACCCGGTCGGCGGTGGCGTAATCGAAGCCGAGCTCGTCTTCGTCGGTCTGTCCCTGCCAGAGGTCGGCCGAGGGTGGTTTGCTGACCACGCGTTCGGGCAGGCCGATGAACTCCGACAGTTGCCAAACCTGCGTTTTGAGGAGATCGCCGAGTGGATTGATCGCGTGTGCTGAATCCCCGTAGAGTGTGGAGTATCCGAGCAGTATTTCGGTGCGGTTGCTGGTGCCGATGACGAGGCCGCCCTCCTTGTGGCTGAGGTCGTAGAGGACGATCATCCTCATGCGGGCCATAACGTTGCCGACGCGTACGTCGCCCGCATCGGGCTCGAAGAGCTCGAAGTAGGGGTCGACCATCGGCGTGATGTCGATCTCGCGTGTGCGGATGCCGAGCTGTTCGGCTACCAGCCTTGCATCTTCGAGGCTCTCGGGATTGCTCACACTGTGCGGCAGGATAACGCCGAGGACTTCGTGGGGATCGAGGGCCTCTGCGGCGAGGGCAGCCGAGAGAGCGGAGTCGACGCCGCCCGAGAGGCCGATGATGCCGCGCTTGAGGCCGGTTTTGGTGACCTCGTTGCGGATGAAGCCCACCAGCAGCCGCCGAGTGGTTTCGCAATCGATCTTCAGCAGGTCATTATCTAATTCGCGCAGCGGTCTCATAGAATAGGTACCTACCACAGCAGCCTCGGCCTGTAAATCATGAGAAAGAGGGCAGCGGCGCTTGCCCGCGGCGGTCATTGTGCGTTAGCCTTCGGCGGAACAGATAGAGGAATCGGGAGCATGGAGAAGATCAAGCCCCGGATATTCAGCGGGACGCGCGATTTCCTGCCGGAAGAGATGCTGCAGCGCGAGGAGATCGTGGGGCGGATCAAGGGTGCTTTCCGCCGCTACGGCTTCCTGCCGTTGGAGACGCCCGCGATCGAGTACCTCGACATCCTGCTCGGCAAGTACGGCGACGAGGGCGACCGCATGATCTACCGCCTCGCCTACGAAGAGGGAAACACTCTGGCGCTGCGCTACGACCTGACGGTGCCGCTGAGCCGGCTGGTGGCGATGTACCACGGCCGGCTGCAGTACCCCTTCAAGCGCTACCAGATCCAGCCGGTGTGGCGTTCCGACAGGCCGCAGATCCGCCAGGGGCGGTTCCGCGAGTTCTACCAGTGCGACGCCGACATCGTCGGCAGCGAAGCGATGCTGGCCGACGCCGAGATCGTGGCGCTGACCAACGAGATACTCTCCGCGCTGGGATTCGAGAAGTTTGTGATCAGGATAAACCACCGCAAGATCCTTCGCGCCATCACGCTGCACTCGGGGCTGCGGCTGGAGGACGAGTCGGCGGTGTGCCGCTGCATCGACAAGCTCGACAAGATTGGTCTGGACGGGGTGCGCAAGGAGATGCTCGACTCCGGCTTCGGGGAGGCGGTCGCCGACAGCATCTTCGATGTGCTGGCGCTGGAAGGCGGTCACGAAGAGCTGTTGGAGAAGCTGCTCTCGATGTTGGGTTCGACGGAGGTCGCCGAGGAGGGCATCGAGCAGACGAGGGAGCTGCTGGAGGATGTCGGCCGGCTAGGCGTGCCTGCGGAGAGATTCAGGCTGGATCTTTACCTGGCAAGGGGGCTCGACTACTACACGGGGCCGATCTACGAGTCGGTGCTGCCCGACCACCCGCACATCGGCAGCCTGACCGGCGGCGGCCGCTACGATGAGCTGATCGAGCTCTACAGCGGCATCGACGTTCCGGCTACCGGCACTACGATCGGGCTCGACCGGATGTTCGCCGCGATGGGTCAGCTCGGGATGATAAGCGAGCGCAAGACGACCACGCGTGTGCTGATCGTCAATTTCGGCGGTGAGGAGTTGGCGAACGCGCTGGCATTTACCGGCAGTCTGAGAGAGGCCGGCATCGCCGCCGAGGTTTATTACGAAGCCGCCCGCCTGAAGAAACAATTCACCTACGCGGACCGGAAGGGGATACCTTTCGTGGCGATCATCGGTGAGGAGGAGGCGAGGAGCGGCAAGGTCAGCATAAAAAATCTGGCCAGCGGCGAACAGGAAACGCTGCCGCTGGCCGAAGCCCTGAATATGCTGAGAGACAACAAAGCGGAGTAAAGATTACCGCTTTTACTTCTCCTTGATAGTGATTGAGCCGTTCGTGGTGTCGAGGACTACGCGGTGCCCACCGCTGCCGAGCGTTCCCCGCATGTAGTTATGGCGCTTGTTGTATTCGGCCTTGAAGCGGGTGGCCGGCAGGTAATCCCGAATCTTGCCGTTGGAAGTGTCGGCCTTGATCTCGCAGTTGCTGCCCGGGCCGACGAGCAACTCGATGGCGCCGTTGGTGGTCTCGAGGCTGACATCGCCGGCCAGCGCGCCCGGGATAACGGCATAGATGGCGCCGTTGGTGGTGTCGGCCTCGATCGATCCTCCGACGCTCATAAGCTTAATCTGGCCGTTGGTAGTGTCGGCCTTGACCCTTCCGTTGACCTTGCCGACGGAGATGGCTCCGTTGGTGGTGTCGAGGAAGGCGTCGCCGTCGGTGCCGTCAGCTTTGATACTTCCATTGGTCGTGTCGAACTCGATGTTTCCGGCCATGTGCGGAGCCTTGATGCCGCCGTTGACGGTATCGAGATGAAGCGCGAGCCTGGCGGGCAGCCTGACCTCGAGCGTGCTGGCGTATTTGTTGTGGCGCTTATTGTCGTCCTCGTAGCGACCGTAGTCAGCCCTGATTTCCAGCGTCGAGCCCTTGCGCTCTCCGACCCACTTGATCTCCTGGGCGATCGTCGCTGCCTCTGATTGGCTGTCTGCTTTGACCTTTTCCTCAATCTCGATAGCTACTCTGTTCTCTCCCCAGATCGTGACGGTGATCGAGCCGTTGACGTTGTCGATACTTACCAGATCGATGCCGTTGAGGTCTGCAGCAAATTCTTCCTGGAATTCGTAGCGGTCCCAGTCGCCCCATGTGTCGCGGTCGAAGCCGCCGGTCGCCAGAATCATTAGTGCGCTCAGGATGGCTGCCGCGGCGAGTTTTCCTTTCATTTCCGGATCCTCCTAAATAAATAAAGGTTATTTTTGCCCTACTGAACTTTTTGACGAGATTGGGGCTGAAAGGGTTGCTCCAGAAATGCAGCGAAATCACTCCAGCCGGTGTTTTCCGCTGGTTCATGTTTAGTCAGAAAAACGGCGGCTTGTGGCCGCCGAGGGGAAAAAAGAGAGACTCGTGCCGATTATCTCTCCGAGATTCTGATTCCGCCGTTGGTTGTTCGCAGCTCGATGCGGTGCCGGCCATCGCCGTAACGCCCCTCAACGCGTGTGTGTCGCCGGTTGAATTCGCCGGTGAACTCGTCATCGGGCAGGTCGACCGCGACCCTTCCGTTGGTGGTGGAGGCGTTGATTCTGAAGCCGTTGCCGCGCTTGACTTCAAGCTTGATTGCTCCGTTGGTGGTAGAGGCGCGCACGTCGCCGGCCGCGCCTTCGATCTCGATGGAACCGTTGGTTATGGAGGCGTGGAGGTCGCCTTCTACGGGGCCAGTGGTGATTTTACCGTTTGTCGAGTCGAGCTCTGCATCGCCCCCGCAGCCATCGAGATCGATGGATCCGTTGGTGGTTGAGGCGCGGACGCGCCCGTCCATCTCGTCGATTTGCAGTTTGCCATTGGTGGTGTGCAAGCTGAGATCGATATCGCTGGGCATGCGGACTTCCAGGTTGCAGGCGTAATAGCGACGCTTGTGGTGAAAGTCGCCGTAATCGATCTCGATTCTGAGCTCGGAGCCTACACGCCTGCCTTCGAGCCTGATCTCGTCGGCCATTTCTTCGGCCCGCTCCTCGTCAGGCGCCTTGATGCGCTCTTCGATATCGATATCAACGCTCTGCGAGCTCCAGGTCTCGACGTTGATGTATCCATTGACGATGGTGATGCTGACGCTGTCGACACCCTCGAGGTCCGCCTCGAAGGTGTCGTTGAAGCGATAGCGGTAGTCGTCGATGTCGAAATCAAATAAAAACAGCTCATCGCAGGCCGCGAGGCTGATCACCAGAAAGGCCGCAAGAGCTACCAGAAAAGATTTTGTTATACGCATTGGGACATCCCCCGCAAAACTCTCTAATCCTTTTGTCGTATCAGCCGGATGATAAGTTTCTTTGTCCGTGCGTCAAGACATATTGATTCATTTGTTTAAACGGTTGCCGGACAGGGATGGTTCGGGCCTTCATCGTCAGCGGGCGGAGATGGATATTCGGCCGTGTGTTGTTTTGAGAGAAACCCTGTGGCTCCCGTCGCGATAGCGGCCTTGCAACGAGGTGTGGCGCCGGTTGTAGTCGGCGTCGAACAGATCGTCGGGAAGGGTGTCGCTGATGACGGCGTGCGATGTGGAGGCATCAATGCTGAATCCCAGCGAGGCCGCCAGCTCGATCTCAATCGCGCCGTGAGAAGTTCGGGCGGTGACATTGTCAGCGGCTCCGCGGATTACAATGGCGCCATGGGTGGACTCGGCGAAAAGGGTGCCGCTGACCGCTCCGATCTCAATGCTTCCGTGCGTCGAGCGCAGATCGGCATCGCCGCCGCATCCCTCCACTGTGATACCTCCGTGAGTTGAGGAAACGGTGACGCCTCTTTCCATGCGCTCCAGATTAACTCCGCCGTGTGTGGTTTCGATGGAAACTTCGATGTCGGCGGGCATGTCGATATCCAGGGAACACATGTAGTAGCGGCGCAGGTGATAGACCTCGCCGTAGTCGACATCTATACGCAGTTCGTTTCCGTTCCTGCGTGCGGCCAGGCGTACCTCGTCGGCGATCTCTCCGGCCCTTGCCCTGTCCCGCGCTTTTATCCGCTCTTCCACACCGATCTCGATGCGCGGCTCGCGCCAGGTGCTGACCAGCATGCCGCCCCTTGGGATGGTGATCACGACGCGCTCGATCCCCTGGAGATCCGCTTCGAAGTAGTCGTGGAAGCGATGTCTGAAATCGGAGGAATCGAAGCTGAAGCCGTCGATATCGATGACGCATCCGCCCGTGGCGGACAGAATTGCAGAAGCAAAAATCACGGCAAGAACCGACGTCGCTCTCATCTATTTCACCCTCTCAGCGTCTGCTCTGCGGGATTAGTCGCAGTACAGATAACGAAGGTTTTGTTCGTCGGTTCTGCGTCGGGTGTGGATTTGAGGCTGATTATATCGAAGGAGGGAATCGTATGAGGCTAGAAATTGCCGCGGCTCTGGCTTTTAAAGCGGCCCTCGTAGGTGGCGTTGCCCTCACATCGCTGGAAGATGAACTGGCAGACGCGAGTGCGGGGGACTATTTTCAGCGGGTTCGGGCTGAAGTTCGACATCTCGAGCAGCTGGTGGTTGCTGATGCCGGGCTGCATGAAGCTGGCCGAGACGTGGACGAGCAGGCCGACGCGGGCGAAGCGGCTGCGGCCCTCGAGCCAGCCGCAGATGTCGGGCGGCGTTGTGATGTGCTCGAGCGTGATGCCCAGCACCGTCTCTCCCGGCATGAGGATGATGCCGTCGGGCATCTTCACCCAGTCGGTGAGCTTGCTGTAGTCGACGTCGTCGGTGACTTCGACGACCTTGCGCGTCGACTGGTAGACGCGGAACTCGTCGCCGAGGTGCAGGTCGACGCTGCCGGGCCCGATCTGGTCCTCCTGTAAGGGCTCGATGACGATCCGGCCGTTCTTCATCTCCTTACGGATTTCTTCGCGAGTGAGAATGCTCATCGGTAAAACTCCTCGACTGAGTCGACGACCGCTTCCTGCTGTTCAAGTGTCAGCTCGGGGTAGATAGGCAGCGAGATCACCTCGTCAGCTGCTTTTTCGGTCTCAGGGCAGAGGCCTTTTTCGTGTCCGAGGAAGACAAAACAGGGCTGCAGGTAGAGGGGGACGGGGTAGTAGACGGCGTGGCCGATGCCTTTGCTGCGGAGAAAATCGGCGAGCTCGTCGCGAGCCTCGGCCCTCAGTGTGTATTGATTATAGATGTGGCGGTGGCGCTTGTTATCCGACTCGGCGTTGTGGGGAGTGACGACCATGCCGGGGGCCAGGCCGCGCTCCCGGAAGAGTTTGTCGTAGGTGAGGGCGTTTTCGCGCCGGGCGTCGCTCCAGCCGTCGAGCCACTGGAGTTTGGTTTCGAGCACGGCGGCCTGCAGGGCGTCGAGGCGGCTGTTGATGCCGATCTCGTGATGGATGTATTTCTCCCGCTCACCGTGCATGCGGAGCGTGCGCAGCCTCTCGGCGAGTTTTTCGTCGGCGGTGGTGACGAGGCCGCCGTCGCCGTAGGCGCCGAGATTTTTAGAGGGGAAGAAGGAGAAGCAGCCGAGGGTGCCAATGGAGCCGGCGGGGCGGCTGTCATAGCGGGCGCCGATGGCCTGCGCGGCGTCCTCGACAACCGGGATGCCGTGCCTGCCGGCGATTTCCATGATCCTGGCCATTTCAGCCATTTGACCGAAGAGGTGGACGGGCATGATCGCCTTGGTTTTTTCGGTGATTGCCGCTTCGATTTTGCGCGCGTCGATATTGAAGGTTTGAGGATCGATGTCGACGAACACGGGCACCGCGCCGAGGCGGACGATGTAGCTGGTGGAGGCGTAGAAGCTGAAGGGCGAGGTGATAACCTCGTCGCCGGGCCCGATGCCCAGCGCCATCAGCGCGAGTTGGAGTGCGTCGGAACCGGAGGCGCAGCCGACGGCGTGCGGCACCTCGCAGTATGCGGCCATCTTGTGCTCGAAGCCGCGGACCGTCTCTCCGAGGATGAACATCTGGCTCTCGAGCACAGAGTCTATCGCTCGTCTGATCTCTTTTTCTATCTGCCTGTACTGAGCTTTCAAGTCGAGCAGCGGCACTTTCATTAGAATCTCCTACGTTGTGCTTACTCCCCCCGAAGGGTGTGAACATTAGCACAACGGCAGATAGCCCGCAAGCATGTTGAGAGAGCGGCCGGAGAGCAAGTAATTGCTTCATTACCAAGGGGGATTGCTTGACACCCCCCAGGCCCCGTGCTAGATATTTTCGGGCGACCGAAAGCAGGCCAGTGATATGCGGTGCGCCGGTTGCCGCGAGGTGCCACCGCTCCCTTTTACATGAGGGTAGAGCACGTTGGTTGTTCAGATAGATTATTCCGTATTCTACGTTCTGATCTGCTTCCTGATTATTTTCTGGGTGGCTCGCCGGTTCCTGTTTCAGAAGCTGGACCGGATAATCGAGCAGCGGAACGAGCAGATAGAGTCGGCCAGGCAGCTTGCGGAGGGCAGCGACGCCAAGGTCGGCAAGGCGATAGCCGAGTACGACAGCCGCGTGTCCCGGGCGCGGGCCGAAGCCTTCGATTTGCGCCAGCACCTGAAGGGCGAGGCCTCTGAGCAGGAGAAGCAGATTGTGGAGGGGGCGCGCTCGAATGCCTCGGAGCGGATCAAGGGAGCGCAGGAAGAGCTGGATAAGAAGGTGGCGGAGTACCGGATTCCGCTGGCCGCCGAGAGCGCACAATTGGCGGAATCGATCGCCGAGCTGGTGCTGCGGAGGCGGTCATGAAGCGGGCGACCGGGCTGACAATTCTGATACTGCTGGCGCTGGCTTCGGCGAGCGCATTCGCTTCCCAGGGCGTACACGAGTCGGAGCTCAACGGCGAGTACTGGTGGGACCAGTTCGTCAAGTTTTTCAACCTGGCGTTGGTGCTCGGCGTGCTCTATTTCCTGCTGCGCAAGCCGGTGAAGAACTTTTTCCGCGAGCGTGCGCAGCAAATCGACGAGAGCCTGAACTCGGCGGAGGAAGCCCGCAAGGAAGCCGAGCGCAAGCTTGCCGAGGTTGACGAGAAGATCGCCGGGCTGGAGCAGCGTCTTGCGGAGATCATGAGCAAGGCTCAGGAGGACGGCGAGGCGGAGAAGGCGCGGATTATCGCAGAGGCCGAGCTCGAGACGGAGCGCATTCTCAAGCTGGCGAAGCGTGAGATCGAGAACCGCTACAAGGCCGCCCGCAAGGATCTGAAATCCTATACGGTGGACGAAGCGATCGAGCACGCGCGCAAGCTGCTGCGCGAGAGGCTGGACTCAGAGGGCGACGACCGCCTGATCGACCTGTTCCTCGATGACATCGGCGGTAGGAGGGTGCAGTGATCAGCCGGACGGTAGCGCGCCGCTACACCAAAGCGGTCTTCGAGCTGGCGGAGGAGGCCGGCGATTACGAGCGCACGGGCAAGCAGCTGCATTTTATGTTGGAGCTGATCTCGAGCCACCGCGAGCTGGAATCGATTTACGAGAATCCGGCGATTTCGCCCAACTCCAAGCTGGCGATATTCGAAGAGCTCGAGCCGGAGTTGGAGCTCGACAAGCTGAGTGCGAATTTCATCCGCCTGCTGATTCGCAAGGGGCGGATTCATTACTTGGAAGCGATAGTTGCTGAATATGACGAGCTGGAGCGCGAGCGGCGCGGCATCGTCGTTGCTGAGGTGAAGACCGCTCACCCGCTTACCGATACCCGCCTGGAAGAGCTGCGCGGCCGGCTGGCGGAGGCCACCAGCAAGGAGATCGACATGCGGACAAGCGAGGACACCGAGATACTCGGCGGCTTCGTGGCGCGCATCGGCGGAACGGTTTACGACGGCAGCGTGGAGCACCAGTTGCAGAAGCTGCGGAAGCACTTAGTGGAGGAGTAATCGATGGAGATCAAGGCCGAGGAAATCAGCCGGAT
>CBFCZO010000069.1:0-16664 GCA_965602675.1 uncultured bacterium
GCTCGTCGTGCGTCAGGCCGGTGATGTGGAAGTGATAGCCGTCGCCAGCCTTGACCATCGCGGGCACCAGATCCTCATCCGGTTCGTACGGGAGATACTCTCCCGGCGGCTTGGTGGTGTAGCGGCGGGGATAGATTTCGATCTCGCCGGCCTCGGGGATGACTACCTTCTCGGTCATGTGGCCGACGCACTCGTCCATCATGAAGAACACCGGCACGCGGAACTGCTCGCTGAGGTTGAACGCGTCGATCATCAGATCGAAGCACTCCTGCGGCGAGTTGGGCGAGATTGCGATGATCTCGTAATCGCCGTGCGAGCCCCAGCGCGCCTGCATCATGTCGGCCTGCCCGGGTAACGTGGGCAGGCCCGTCGACGGCCCGCCGCGCTGGACATTGACGAACACGCACGGCGTCTCCAGCATCGCCGCCAGCCCCACGTGCTCCATCATCAGCGATATCCCCGGCCCGGATGTAACCGTCATCGACTTCTTGCCGGCCCAGACGGCGCCCTGAATGGCGATCGACGAGGCGATCTCGTCCTCCATCTGGATGAAGATTCCACCGACCTGCGGTATCCGGGCTGAGAAGCGCTCGACCACCTCCGTCGACGGCGTGATCGGGTAGCCGGCGACGAAGCGGCAGCCCGCGGCCAGCGCTCCTTCGCAGCAGGCGTGGTCGCCGTCGAGGTAGTGGGCGCCGGTCAGCACCCCTTTCGGATCGGCCTTTTCCAACCTGGCTTTCTTTGTGGCTTTCGCCATGGGTACTCCCCCTATGAAGAGGTCTTCTTTGCCGGTTCCTTTGCCAGCGAGAAGATCGCGAATTCCGGGCAGATTATCTCGCAGAGCTTGCAATTGACGCACTGTTCCTCGCGCACCGCGACCGGTGGGTGGTAGCCCTTGATGTTGAACTCATCCGACAGCTCAAGAACGTCCCGCGGGCAGTATTCCACGCAGAAGCCGCAGCCCTTGCAGCGGTCCTTGATGATGTGGATATCACCCTGCGGTATCTCGAGCCTGTCAGCGTCAAGAGGCGTTCTCCAGAACTTCATCTCATCTCTCCGTTGCAGGCGTCCGCCTGAGGCTCAGAGTTTCATGCCCATCAGGATGAGGTCGTGTTCCCGCCCTTTGAGGTCGTTTACGAAACCCTCGAGCACCCCTTCCTGCACAAACCCAAGCCTCTCCAGCATCCGCTTCGCGCCCTCCTGCGTTTCCATCACGCAGGATTCGAGTTTTTTAAGGTCTTTCTTAACGGCCAAAATGAAAATCTCCCTGGCCAGTATCGTCCCCAGCCCGTGGCCGCGGTAATCGGGGTCCACCAGCAGCCTCACCTCCCCCGTATGCCGCGACCAGCCATGCGGCATGACGAACAACAGCGCGTCGCCGACGATCCGTTCGTCAACTACTGCCACGATCCCTGTCGCCAGATCCTTCTCGATCTCCGCGATCCGCTCCTCGACGATCTCACGCTTGGTCACGTCCCTGCGCAGGTAAAGCCTCTCCTCAACCGGCAGGCTGCGGAAGAACTCCAGCGATGGCTCGAAGTCCTCGCGGCCCGTATACTTGAGCCCCAGCACCCGTCCGTCCCTGAGCGTGGGTTCCTTGAAAAAACCGGCCATCGATCCCTGCGCTGTTTGCGCCTTAGTAATATGTATCCAACGGCGAGGCGTCGGCCTCACCGATAGCGTCCTCCATCTTCCTCCACATTTCTTTGAGGCTGAATGTCATCAGATAAGTGTCGTGCATTTTGCCGTCGACATCGCAGGCATGGTCCTTTTGAGTTGCAGCGCGCCTGAAATGCAAATCGCTTAGAATACTGCAAGTCTTCTCCTGAGTATCCATCACTCGGGCGAGGAGGTTGTTGAGCCCGAGCCGTGCTCCCAGCAGGAAGATCTCTCGAGCCATGATCCTTTCGAGGCCGAGGTCGCGATATGCGGGCAAGACGAGAAGCCGCACCTCACCCGATTTACGCAGCCAGCCGTAGCGCATCGTCTCCAGCGTTGCCTCACCAACCACGTGGCCGTGGCACTCTGCGACGAGGCGGATCGCCTTCCCCAGCTCAATGTTTTGGTACCGATCCTTGGCTACTTCCTTGCTGCAGACGTCGATCCGCAGATACTGCCGCTCCTCATCCGACATCGCCTGGAAGAAGTCGAATGATTTGTCGAGGTCATCAATGGTGGTGTCGCGTACGGTAACCTGCGAGCCGTCTTTCAGCGAGACAGTCTCTGAGTACTCGTACATCTTCCACCCCCGGAACCGCACCGCGATTCAGAGCCGGTAACCCTGAAATTAAAAAGCCGCCTCGAGAAGTAGAACCTCCCCGGCGGCTACCGGCAACATACTTTAACTTCGGCCGCGTCGACGACGCAGCTAATTCTCATTCAAAAAAACGGCAAAGTTACAGTCGTAAAAATAGTATAATTTAATTGTATATATATCATATTATTCATTAGTTATTACTCTTTCAAAACCCCTTCCGGGTTCTCTGCCACATTTTCACAGAATTATTTCCTATATAAATCATATATACCGTGTTCAACGGTGGTTGTCAAGAGGATTATTCATTGAAGACATTAGAATTTTAGCCGTTGCTGGAGCCGCGCGAAAGGCAATTCCTCGTTATATGGAATAGAAATAATACGTTGGCCAAACAAGTGTGCGCACAGTTGGTAATAAACCCTGAATTGCCATCCCGATTGAGGGCTCCTGGTGAAAGGCCTAATGTATGCCGAACCAACGCTTTATTACGCCTCCGTTTGCCCTCAGCTGCGTCACTTACGGCCAGGTAGGGAGAGCGGCAAAAGATATTGCGAACTAGTGCTAATTAACTGTCGCTGGAATTGGCAAATTACACGCACTTTTCGTTTTTTATCGTTCCATATCACTCACAATGGGAAGTATCAATCGACTCTGATGCTGATCGTCATGGTAAAGGGTAATGACAGCGGTCTGCGCATTTTCGGCGGTTTCTTCGGCAACAAAACCTCCTGAATTGTAATTCTTCTGCATTTGCGGGGTGTTGGATGAGCTGATTATTAGCCGGAGCCTGCTGCCCTCGCTGAGTACCCGGGAGAAGAAATAGAAACCGTCGAACCTGTACAGCTCGACCTCACCGGGGGTTACGAGTTCAGCTCTGCTGAGCGATTTGCGGTACCTGGCTCTCAGCAAGGTGCCACCCAGCGCAACACCGGTTCCATCTGGCTTTATTTCATATAGGCTCACTTGGATGTCGGTGTCAGGTACATTCAACGAAATCCAGGCTTCAAGCGTCATTGTCCCGGCTACTTCGAGGTCTGCCGACAGAGGAGGGCTGTGGTAGATAACTTTCTCGCCCCTAAACGCTTCACTCTGATCTGTGAAATAACTGCCTGTGTTGATTAATGCCTCTTTCTTCCCGATGTCAGTGTTCAGCGGGTCGTATTCGAAAGAGTCCGGAGGCTCGCTATCGGCTGGCTCCAGGCAAAGAATACCCGAGTTGAAGACGTCGTGCGCGTCGCTGTTGGGCGAACTCAAATACCAGACCTTCTTATCGTTGCTGACTGCCTCGAGTGTTGAGGCGTGCTTCCAGACGTTCGGGCCGATGACGTAATAATTGACTTTGTCTTTCAGGATCTCTGGTCGATCGCCCGCCTTGAGGATCCAGTCGTACCACTGCAGGTGAAGTTCTTCCATGTCGATCACGGAGTTTTCGCCTAACGTCAAACCGCCGAGCTTCCTGGAAGGGTGCCTTGTGCCGGCGTGGTCCCATGGGCCGATCAGCAGGTAGTGCTTTGCAATGGCTTCCTCTCCTGCGTGCTGCATGAACTGTTTGTAATGCATCATCGCGCCGGGCTGGTCCCCGTCGAAGTACCCGGTGATGGTGAGGATCGGAAAGTCGATGGCGGTATAGTCCTCCGGCGACGGCGAGAACGATCGCCAGAATTCATCCAGGTAAGGATGCTGCAGCCATCTCTTGAACAGTCGTGGCGGGATGCCGACGATTTCCCAGAGCCGAGAGTAAGGAATATGCTCCGTGTACATCTTGAGAAACTTGCTGTTCCAATATTCCCCGTCGGCGAAGAGCTGAGCATTCCCGGTAAGCCCGGATGTGAAAGCCAACCAGCGCGTGTCGTAGCTCGAGAAGACGTTTTTATAGAATGGAAAGTCGACACCTGGATAGGCGGCGGCAGTGGGCACGATCGTTTTTAACTCATTGGGCTTTTCCAGCAAGGCCTGCCACTGCACGGTCCCTCGGTAGGACCCTCCCCGCATGACGAACCTGCCGTCCGACCAGGATTGCTCGGCCAGCCATTTGATCGCGTCATGGATGTCTTTGGAGTGCTTGTCGCCCTCCAGAGGATAGAATACCCCCTCGGAATTCCCGCGACCCCTGACATCGATGCTGACGTACACATAGCCGTTGCGCGCGAAGAACATCCCCCTGCCTTGGGACTCGTCCGATATGTAAGGCGTGAAAACCAGAACCGTAGGCAGCGGACTTTCCATGCGGGAGGGCTTCCAGACCCTGGCGGAAAGTCGCACTCCGTCGCGCATCGGAACCTTCAAATCAAGGATAATATCTACATCCTTATCTTCAGGTTGCTCGGTCGTTGCGACGCCGAGACTTGCGAACATAATCAGTAAGATAATTGTGCCGGAAGATAAGCTTCTCATCTTTAACTCCTCCTTCAACCGGGGCTTTTTCGACCGCACTGTCCAGAGCGTAGACAATGCAATTTGCCGGAGAGTTAATGACCTTACGGGTGCCGGCTGCATAGCGAGGCACTGTCGCAGGCGGCACCGGTGATAAGCAGCGCTGCGGGCAGAAAAGCGGCTCGCACATTATAAGACAACCCCCGGTCAATTATGCGAAAGGCCAAGTGCAGCCGTAAATTCTTTATTGGCGCGACGAGACGCTGATTCCGGGATTATCCGAGCGGTTCTTGTTCTTCCAGTAGAAATAAAGCGGGATTCCAACTAAGGTCAGCGCGATGCCCGCCAACGATTCGATCGGTTTCTCGATCAGTGTGTCGAGCAGAATTCCGGCGGAAGCAAAAATGAAGATGAGAGGCACAACCGGATAACCCCACGTCTTGTAAGGTCGAGGCATTTCAGGGCGCTTTTTACGCAAGGTAAAGACCGATGCGGCCGCAGCGATCCAGAACATGATTGAAACAAACATGGCAAAGGTGATGATCTGTTCGAAAGTGCCGCTTAGGGCGATCAACGCCGACCATATCGCTTGAATCAGAATCGCAAATCCCGGTGTTCTGAAACGAGGGTGGACCTCGGCCATACGCTTGAAGAAGAGGTTATCCTTGGCCATCGCATAGTAAACGCGGGGGCCGACGATAATCGATCCGTTCATGGCTCCGAAGGTTGACACAACAACCGCCGCCGACACGACCGCCGCAGCAGTCCCGCCGAAGAGCGCCGTCGATGCCTTCTCCGCGATCTTGACCACGCCGACCACTTCCTCGATAGGAAGTGCCCAGAAGTAGAGGTAATTGACAAGAGCATAGAGCACAGTCGCAGTGAGGGTACCTAGAATCAGCGACATCGGGACATTGCGATGCGGTTTTTTGACTTCCCCGGCGACAAAAATGACATTATTCCAGCCGTCGAACGCCCACGAGACGGCTACCAACGCCACTCCGAAACCGACGATGAGTTGGCCCAGGCCGAAACTTGCCGGAGCAAAATCGAGATCGAAGGGCTGCCCCGTACCGACGGAAAAGCCGATCACGATAAAGGCCAGGAGAATTCCGATTTTGAGTACTGTTAAGGAGTTCTGAACAATCTTGCCCAGGGTCAGTCCGAAGTAATTAAGTATCGAAAGCAAAATGATTGCGGCGACGGCCACGATTTGTCCGGCCGAAAGCGCATAATTGCCTTGCGGAATCAGAAAATCCAGGTCGATCCTGAGCAGGTAATTGCTGGTGGAAAGAGCAGGGAAGAAGTACCCCAGGTACTCTGCGAACGCCGCTCCCAGCGCAGCAATTCCTCCGGTCATGTAAACGGAGAAGAGCACCCAGCCGTAGAGAAAGCCCGGCAGAGGTCCGTAGGCATCGCGCATGTAGACGTATTGGCCGCCGGCCTCCGGCATTGCAGCGCCAAGCTCGGCATAGGTTAGAGCTCCGGCCAGCGTGAGCAATCCACCGAATATCCACGCGAGCAAAACCCAGCCTGGGGAAGGAATTAACCGGGCCATGATGCCCGTTGTAGCAAAAATACCGGATCCGATAATGATGCCGAGCATTATCATCGTGGAGTCGAAAAGTCCGAGCTGCCGGACTAATGAAGGCTCGCCGTCTGATGGCTGGTCGTGTGGCATTGTCCTCGATCCGGTCGAAGTCGTTTATAGACGTTTCTGCCAAACCTGCTGTCTGTATGTAGGTGCTTCCTGAACGAATACTCCCTGGAACTGGGCAAGTATTATGCCCGCTTTTTACATTATGCAACAGGAACAAGAAAAAATCGTCGCCTCACGCGTATCCGAATCGGCAATGGACACGCCACGGTTGGTCGGCTTAGTTGACCGTTAGTTGTTTCAGGGAGGCGACTGTGTTGTTCTTCCGTTGTGGATCGTTCAGTTTGCCCTCTTCATCAACAATCCCGATCAGATAATACATCCCGCTGCTGATCCCGCCCGGGAGATTATTTTCCATGCGCACGGTTGTCTTGCCGCCGGCCTTGATGAAGGGTAGTCGTTTTCTTGCAATGAGAACGGCGTCTTCTCTCAGCTTTTTCGTTCCGGACAAATAGAACTTAACAAACGTCTTCTTCGATTGGCGCGGGCTGAGATTCTTGATTCTCAAGGAGGCTTTGAGTTTGCCTGCGGTCGTCATCACCAAAGGCGTCATCTGAGCTTTGACAGCTTCGAGATCATTCACCATATCGAGTTTTAAGTGTTTCTTTACGTCGTATTGCCTGCCGGGACAGACATCCAGGTGGCCGTCCGTAATGTCGTAGATCACTGACCAGCATGTGTATGTATAGCGCCCATTGCCGCGCGGCACGTGCCAGACAGACACCGATGAAAGCATGTCCATTGCCTTGTTTCTATTAATGACGCCTTTGGATGACTTCAAAACGTTGTAGACCGTGTCGTATCTCCAGCACACGTCGAGGAAGGTGTCCGGAGCAGCACCTTTGATCATAAAATTAGTGACGACCTGCCACCGTTCGACGTTCCGAGTGGCGTTGACCTTGCCGTCGTAATACTCGATGACCGCGGAGTTACCGAGCGCATCGGCCACATGATAGTGGGTGTTCTCAGATTCGATGTTGTTGTATTCACCGAAGAGTTTGATCGCCTCATCCACGTTTTTCGCATAGTCCAGAACCAAACGCTTCACTTCGAAAGTATTGATATTAATTTTGCCGGGATCATAGACCTCCTCGCCTTCTATGTAAAAGGGAGTGATCGCCACCCCGTATTCATTCATCCCATCAAGGGTCAAATAAGGGTACTCTAGCACATCCCTGATATTCTGCTTCGACGGATCGTCCAAGTACCTGTCTATGGAGTCCGCGATATTCAAGGAGACCGATGCATAACCGTTTGGCGGATCGGTGTACATCACGAGAACAGGGTAGATAGAGAGATCAAAGTTTCTGCCGAATAACTTATTGCCCTTCTTGGGCAAGGTGCTGAAGCCGGAACAACCCTCCTCGCTGTATCTCGCGGCATAGGAACGTGGATGCCCGATCTTCAAGAAATCGTCGAATCCGTAGTCGCCGTAAAAGGTCATCACATAGATCGGGTAATCATGGATTTTTATGATCGATTCCAAGGTTTTCTTCTCGTCATCACTTAATCCCTTCAACTCCGCTCGACGAGGTATGTCCACTCTGCTGTACGCAGCTCCGCTCTCACCAAGCAGATCTGCCAGTATTCCCGCAGGCTCCTCTTGAGAAAATGCAATCTGTGAGCACTGCATAGAGAGAAGACAAACGATGAGACAAACCGGGCTGATTACAGGGGCGGTATTCATAACAGTAACTCCCCGTCATTATTGGAAAAACTTATTTGGGTGTTTCATGGTAACAGGTGTTGATTGTGCCCGCAAAACGTCTGCGGATTTCCTACGACTCGAAAAACTTGCGATGTCTATTCGTCAGGCTCTCTGTTTGATAGAGAAGCAGTAATTCAGTGATTTTTCGGGATCGTTTTCGAGCCACAGGCGACCGCCGTGGAGCTCGATGATTCTTACCGCGCTCGCCAGACCGACCTCTTCGCCATTCTCGCCGGCGAACCCGGGTGCCTCAGCCGTAGCGACTTTGCTTTCAAGGCCGTGGATAATTACCGACACTTGGAACGTCGTTTCCGAACCATCTCTTTTCTCGAGAGTGATTCTCGAAGAAGGTGCTTTAATCGCATACCTGAAGGCGCTTTCCAGAATGCTGCTTAACGCCAAATCCAGTAATTCGCGGTCGCCGCGAACCGAAAGGTCTTCTGCGAACCTGAAGTCCACTTTGTTTTCCGGGTAGGAATCGTGTAGTTCTTCCGCGGTGCGACGGGCAATCCTGGTGATGTCGACAATGTTATTGCGCATCTTACTGCCATCCAAGTCAGCCAGCTTGAGCGTTGATCTAACGATATTCCTCATCCGCTTGCCGGCGCGGGCAATCCTCTTGATCGCTTGCTTGCCTTTATCATCCAGCTTGTTGGCGAATCCTTTCAGTAGTTCCTCTCCGCAGTCCTTGATGTTTTCAAGCGGCTCATTCAGCTCGCCGGCCAGGGTTTCGCTAAGTAGCCTGAGCCCCTCATTGAGGGATTCCAGCTCGAGCGCTTGCTGCCTTAGCTGCTCGCGCGACAGCATTAGCTCGTTTTCCTTCTGCACAAGCATCGTAATATCTTTGCTAATACCCCTGAAGCCGGAAAAATGTCCCTCGGAATCGTAAATCGGGAAACCATTCGATTCCAGGATCACCAGCCGGCCGTTCTTGTGCCTGCTAACGAGTTCGAGGCCATCAAAAAATTCTTTTGATTTCAAAATCGAGTTGAAGATGGCTATCGCGCTTGCGGACTCCTCATTAGGAGACAAATCAAATGGTGTATGGCCGACCACCTCAAACGGTTCGTATCCGAGGAGATCGCTGACTTTTTGATTTGAATAGGTGTAGACACCCTTACTGTCGATCTCCCAGATCCAATCCTTGGCCTGTTCCGTCAGGCTGTTGAACCTGCTTTCGCTCGCGTGCTTGGCATCCTCGGCTAATTTCTGCTCCGTGATGTTCTCCACCGAAAAGTCGAAATGGTTGATATCGCCGCTTTGTTTTTGGGAATTGCGAGTCTTGATCCTGACCCATAATTCCGTGCCCTTCATATCCACCAGCTTGGCATCCATGTCATCTGCTGGCGTATTGTTCATTGCGGTCTGGAAGAGTTTTTCAAACTGCTTAGGATCATCGAAGAAATCCTTGAACGATTTGTGCAATGCTCCCTCAACATTCTCAAATCCCATCATCAGAGCAAATGCTTGGTTGGCGAAGGTTATAAAACCTTCGCGGTCGGTCTTCAGCACACCCATTGGCAGTTGGCTTGCCAACGATTGATACTTTTCTTCGCTGGCTTGGAGGGCAATATGGGCTTGCTTGAATGTGGTTATATTTCTACAAAGTCCCTCGATGGCGATCAGCTGGTCGCCGTCATAAACTGCGCAGTTTGACTGGATTATCCACCTTTCTTTTCCTGAGGGATCGATTACTTTGTATTCGAAAGTCAGCGGCACCTTACCGTCAATCAGGTCGTTCCAGAGCCGCTTGAATTGCTTTCTGAATTCGGGGTGAATTATGTCCTGGATAAAGTGCTTTCGTTTAATAATTTCTTCGGCCTCGTAGCCGAACACCTTTTTCGCAGCAGGGCTGACGTATTCGTATATTCCCTCTGGAATCGACAATCGGTAAGCGACCTCGTCGAGCCCGTCGATCAACCTGCGGAATTTATCCTCGCTTTGGCGTAATGCCTTGGCCGTGCGGACGTAGTCGGTGGTTTCACGAGCGAAGGCGGCGATTGCTTCGATCTCCTCGTTATTCCCCTTGACGGGGTAGTATGTAATATCGAATACCCTTCCCTCGAACGAATCCTCAACTCGAAGCGGCTGCCCCGTTTTTAGTATCTGCTCGAGCCGGTGTTCCCTACGTTCAACAATTTCGGCGGGGAAAAGATCGGAAGCTGATTTGCCGATAAGGTCTTCCACAGGGATCTGGAAGTTCTCCGCTGCTGCCCGGTTGGCATGTATTATCGTGCCTTCCCTATCCAGCAGGAACGCCAAATCCATTGTCGCGTCGAGAAATGCTCTGGCTGTCTTCTCGGTAACTCCTGTAGGTGATTTCAAACCAGAATGCTCCATGCTCTTTCGGTCAACAACATCACTCAAGGCAGTTCGATCTTCGTTGCCGTTCGGAGCGATGTTGTGTCAGCCTACCTGTCTCACAGACGAATCAGCCCAACGACTACTCCTGCCAGCCACCGGCAATGCAAAAATTTGCATCAACTCAACTTGTCTTGTGGAAGCCGTTCCGCTCCCTGCATGCTAGTCAACACCAAACGGCCTTTCGGGTTGATGCCATCAGGCAATGCTCCCCAAGGCGGGCTGCAACGCAAGCCCGTTTCCCCTGTCATCGAAACATGCGTCGCACGGGAGATGTATGGCGTTGGTGTTTAGCGCCCTTGTACACCATCCCCTCTTTTAGAACGATTTTATTAAGAAAAAAGTTCGAAGGATGTAATGATTTTAACAATATTATTGGTTTTATCGTGGCAAAACAGATGACCGCGCTAATAATGTATCATCTAATGTCGAAACCAGTCATCGCTTCGCCAAATCGTTTCTCAGTGTTCCCAGCCGTTCCACCTCAATCTCCACCGAATCGCCCGCCTGCAGCCAATCCCCGCCGGCGGCTTGCATGCTGCCGCCTGCCGGGCCGCTGGCAATAATATCGCCGGGCAGGAGTGTGGTGCCGCGGCTCGAATAGGCAATCATCTCTCCGAATGCATAATATGCGTTCTTCCAATTGACGTTCCAGATGACTTTGCCATTGATCCGTGCGGCCATCTCCAGGTCGAAGCCCTTTCCGGTGGCTCTGTCAGCGAGTTCGTCAGGTGTCACCAGATACGGCCCGAGGCTGGATGCAAAATCCTTGCATTTTGCAGGGTAACATCCCGTTGTGTTTTCTTTTTCCTCCACATCCCTTAAACACCAGTCGTTGAGGACACAAAATCCGGCAATGTGTTCGTCGGCATTATCTTCGGGGATATCCTGTCCGGCCCGCCCGATAACGGCGGCTATCTGCGGTTCAAGGTCAAGTTGCTCTCCGAAATTCGGGATGACCAGTTTTTCACCATGACCTAGCATGCCACCGGGATTGCCGTAATAGTAAGTCGGCGAGTCGTACCATGATTGCGAAAGTGTTTTTCCCTGCCTGGCAGCTGCTGTTTTTGCCGGCTCCTCGAAAGCTGAAAAGATGCGGATACTCCCCGGGTGCGCCACGGGTGGATGAAAGACTGCATCATCGGGATTCAAGCCGGGAACAACTTCCATCCTGTTAGGGTCGGGATCTGCCAGTTCCGCCAGCCAAAGCGGCAGCTCATTAATATTATTTGTGTCGCCGACGCGAAAACCCAGCGGCAACGGGATTCCCCCCTCGAGTCTCAGCGCGATAGGATTTCGCAGCATGATAGCGAGAGGCCGGATAACGTTGTTGATGATAACTCCTGCCTGAACAGGTTCAGTTCCGCACAATTCGTTTTCCGAAGAGAAATTGCATAAGCGCATGGTTGCTGATCTCCCTCCATCTCGAATATTCAGCAATTCTCAAGAAGAATAGCACAGAGACTATGCGGGTGCGTGGCGGAAGTACGGGCTATATCGGGGTGGTGATGGCGGAGACAGCCTTCGAGCACGGCCATTGATTGCTGGGAGATAACAACATCAGTTAGCATAAGCTGGAGATATAATCGGGTGTGAGTAATTTTAATTACAGTTATTTTGTTTTCTGAGGGGTGATATTACCATCATGGCACTTATAGTTTGTTTCATGAACACCATACTGGCGGTCACCATATTGGTACCTTGGGGGCTCGATCCTGTTACGCAGGAGGACGTCGTGGAGTTGGCGGGCTTCGTTCCCGAAGAAATCGTCGGCTGGCATGCTGAGAGTGCGGGAAATTACTACGATAAGGAAACGATTTTTCAATACATGGACGGTTCAGGGGAGATCTATCTCTCCTACGAGTACCGCGGTATGTTCGTGCGCACTTTCGTGTCCGGCGAGAGCGAACCGATCTACGTCGAGTTATTCGACATGGGCTGCCCTGCCGATGCGTTCGGCGTCTTCACGCGCAACCGCCAGGGCTCCGATGCCGGCATCGGGCAGGGATCAGAGTACGAATCGGGCTACCTGATGTTCTGGCGGGGTCGATACTTTTGCTCGGTGTACTCGCTGCTGGAGAACGAGGAGTCGAAAAAGGTAGTCTTCGATCTCGGCCGCTCGATTTCGGATTCGATTGGCAAGGACGGCCCGCTTCCCGGACTGCTCGGCCTGCTGCCTGAGGTTGGCCGCAAGGAGAACAGCGAAAGTTACTTCCACAAACACACTTGCCTCAACCATCATTACTTCGTGGCGGACGAGAATATACTTAGTCTGGATTCGGACACGGAGGCCGCGATGGCCGACTATCTCTCCGCTTCCGAGCTGTACCACCTACTGATTATTCACTACCCCGATGAGAGCCGTACACAAAGTGCGATGGCTGATTTCCGCGAAGTATATCTTCAAAAAACGGATAGTGGGGCAGTGACACAGTTGGAAAACGAAAAGTGGACCGGCGCAAGTGCGCTGGGGCGATATCTGGCGATTGTTCTTGACGCGCCGTCGGGTGAGTCGGCGGACGCGGCGTTGCGGGAAACACTGGAAAATGCAGGGAGGAAGGGCGATGAGCGATGATTGCGTATCGACGCGTAGGGATTTCATTCGCGGCACAACTTTCGGCGCTCTCGGGGTAGCTCTTGGCTTGAAAGCAGTGGGTGCGCACGCCGCCGTCGGTCGGGTCAACGGCAGGGCCAAAGTCGTGTTGATCCGCCACCCGGAAGTGGTTGATGATTCCGGAAACACCAGCGCGGATATTGTCACCGGGATGCTCGACGATGCAGTCGTCGAGCTCTTCGGCGCAGCAAGCGCAGCCGAAGCATGGCGGAGCATCCTCAAGCCGACCGACGTCTTGGGTATCAAGACCAACATCTGGAACTATCTGCACACGCCGAAAGCCCTGGAGCAGTCGATCAAGAAACGGGCGATGGAGATCGGTATCGCCGAGTCGAACATCTCGATCAACGACCGCATCATCCGGATCGACCCGGTCTTTCAGAAAGCCACCGCCCTTATCAACACACGGCCCGTTCGCATCCACCACTGGTCCGGCATCGGCGGCTGCATCAAGAACTACATCATGTTCCTCGAGCAGCCGTTCACCATCCATGGCGATTCCTGTGCCGATCTCGGCCGCGTGTGGAAGTTACCACAGGCAGCCGGGAAAACCCGTTTGAATGTCCTCGTGGCGTTGACTCCCCAGTATTGGGGCCTCGGACCGCACAGCTTCAGCCCGAAACATGTCTGGCCTTACAAGGGATTGATCGTCAGCACCGATCCGGTGGCGGTCGATTCGGTTGGCGTTAGGCTGATCAGAGAGATGCAGATCTCGAAATTCGGCGAGGAGCAGAAGGGTCAGACATCGTCCAAGCACGTCGGCTATGCGGAGACACGGCATGGTATCGGAATCGCTGATCCCGAGCGCATCGATATCGTCAAGCTGGGCTGGATGGAGGATTCGCTGATCTGAGCCCGGCGTTCAGGATTTTTTGCTGCCTCCAGCCGCAGGTTCCTCAATCCTGAATAGAATCGCCGCCCCTCCGAGGAAACACACCACGGCCAGGAAGAATAACGCGGTGTAGCCTCCGCCCGGGCTGAGCCTGTTGAAATAATCTAGTGCCGGACCCGCGCTCAGAGAACCGAGTAATTGCGCGGCATACGTGCTGACGATCAGCAGGGCCATGTATTTGGCCGCGTCGCCGGCGCGGGGGATGATCTTGGTGCTGAGGGCGAGGGAGGAGGCGAACATCGCTCCGAACGCCGCTCCGAAGAGCAGCGCTCCCGTCGCAGCGAACAGCGGATGCAGATAGCCGAAGAAGAAAACAATCACGCATGAGACAGCCTGGGCAATCCCGCAGCCATAAATCACCGGAAGGCAGCCGAAACGGTCTGAGAGCCACCCTGCAGGGATGGTGAAGAGCGCCGCCCCGAGAGCTGCGAAGGCGTAATAGATCCCCGACATCAGCTTGTAGTCTTCCGCCTTGAAGACGTCCTTGACCAGGTAAACGAAGAACAGCAGGACAGCGAAGATACCGATCAGGTAGATGGTGCGTGCGATCATGAAGCGGTAGTAGGCTCGCTCCCTGCTCCCGGCGCGGTTGCGCAATAGAGCCGCCAGTCCGGACGGATTCGCCTCGCTGGGAGGTTCGATAACGCGAATCGCGAAGACGGCTCCGGCCGCGAGAGCGAGAGTCAGCGCCCAAAGAGCCAAGGGTGGAAGAAACGACAGAACGTGATTTGTTTTCTCCGCTTCCTGCGCCAGATAACCCGCCAGTACCGCTCCGCCCGCCGCTCCGGCGACCTGCATGAAACCCACCGGCGCCGAAAAGCGACCGCGCTCCGCCTTAGGGATAAGATCGTTGATCAAGGGTAAATGGGCCGCGTCGATCGCGCTGCGCGACGCGACCATCAGCATTATGGCTGTAATTAGCGCTGGATAGCTGTGGCCCAAAGAAATAACAACAGCTGCGAACAATACCAACAAGTGGCCGAAGATGACGAAAGGCTTCCTTCTCCTGCGGCTACCGGGAAGGCTGTCGCTGGCGATCGCCGTGCCCAGCAGAACCACAACAGTAAGGATAACGGACAGCGCGCTCAGCAGGCCGAGCTGCAGCCCCTTCTGGTCTTCGGGGGCATAAGCCAGGACGATCACGGGCAGCGCAATAATCACGAATGCGGATTGCAGGAAGGCCGATGTCAGGCGCGGTAACGACATCCAAAGTGGCTTGGGCCTGTCTACCGCTTCAGCTTCGCCGTGCATCAGTTATCCCTCCCGGGGTTATCTTAATCCACAGAGGGCGGACAGGACAGGCCGGATAGATCTTTGCGTGTAGCGCATCGGTAAATATAATATTTATAGCAAATACCACCGGGATACTGGAAATGCCTTGCGAGGGTTGCGGCAGCGAGAGCCGGCCAGTTGCCGGATCGCTGGGTTTATGCGTTGACTGCCTGCGCGCGGGGAAGGCCGGCTGCACCGATGTTGCGGTGCAGGTTCATCGACGCCTTAGGTCGAAATTCCCGCTGCCGGTATCGGTGCCGCGTGGTGAGGGTAGAAGCTGCAGCCGCTGTGCCAACGAGTGCGTAATTCCCGACGGCGGTAGGGGCTACTGCGGCGTCAGGCATGCTGTGGAAGGCAAGGTGAGCGGCGGCAACGCACGCGACGGTGTCGCCCACTGGTACGCCGACCCTCTGCCGACCAATTGCGTCGCCGACTGGGTCTGCCCGGCGGGAGGCAGGGCGGGCTATCCGCGCTATTCGCACATCGAAGGGCCTGAGTTCGGCTTCTTCAACCTTGCGGTGTTTTACTACGGTTGCACCTTCGACTGCCTCTTCTGTCAGAATTGGCAGTGCCGCGAAGCAACGCATAGGCAACCTGTCACAGCGACGAAGCTGGCCGAAGCCGTCACTGATGAAGTCTCCTGCATTTGTTATTTCGGCGGTGATCCCTCTCCGCAGATCCACCACGCCCTGGCTGCGGCACGGGAGGCTCGCAGACGCCGCGGTGATGAAATTCTGCGCGTTTGCTGGGAAACCAACGGAGCCATGTCGCCGGACCTGCTGCGAGCGATGATTAACATATCTCTTGAGTCGGGCGGCTGCATCAAGTTTGACATCAAAGCCTGGAACGAGGACCTTCACCACGCTCTTACCGGCGCCGGCAACCGCCGGACGCTAAGTAACGTCGGTGTTATTGCCGAATACATCCAGGAGCGGCCGGAACCGCCGTTGTTTGTCGCCAGCACTCTGCTTGTGCCGGGCTATGTCGATGAGGAAGAGGTAACTCGAATCGCTGCATTCCTCGCGGAGCATTCTCCCGATATTCCGTACGCGCTGCTGGCGTTCGCACCGCAGTTCGCGATGTCCGACCTGCCCACCACCTCGCGCGATCAGGCAATGCGTTGCCTGGCGGCTGCCCGCGCCGCCGGCCTCGCGAACGTCAAGATTGGCAACGAGCATCTTTTAAGATGAACTGAGTGTGACAGAACCTGATTGCAGTCGTGGTAATGGATGTTTCAATCTCGACATGCAGGGTTCTCTCCTTTCCGTTGATAGACTTCAAGAATTTCCAGTGTTTGCTCGTAAAAATGAAGCTAATGATAGGTTTGAATCGGCGTGATTACTTGACAATTCCACCTTAATGCATAAGTATCTATTTACACGTTGGTCCTGATAACGAATTAAAGGTTTGCGAGGACGCTTGCTGCCGCCGGCATTTTACTCTGGTACTCGTCACAATAAGTTCCTGAGCGGAATCCGGCGGCGGCTACCTCGCATTTTCGAAATTCCAAGAATACTGTTGGTGCCCGAG
>CBFCZO010000070.1:0-16662 GCA_965602675.1 uncultured bacterium
CTCCGCGTCGACGTAGGCAAGGATGTAATAGTTTCTCGCGGGGATGTTTGAGGGCAAGGTCGTTTTCAGCCGGACTGTTTTTTTCTTGCCCCCGGTTAATTTTACCAGCGATGCCTCGCCCAGCAGGATATCCGCGCTATCGAGTTTCTTGTTCCTGGAGAGATAAAACTCGACTTTCGTCTTTTCCGATTTGGCTTTGCTGAGATTCCTGATCTTTGCAGAAATTTTGAGAGGATCGCCCGGAGCAGCCGTTTTCTTCGGAGTCCAGACCTTTTCCGCCGCCAGGTCGACGATTTCGAATTGTTTCGCGTCGAGTATGAGGTTGAAGATTTCAAAGCTCTCGATCGCAGTGACCTCGACGTTGAAGACTCCCAGGTCGGTGTTAACGCACATGACGAAGACGATCTCGGCGTCGGGTACGACCGCAATCAAGTGTCCGCGGTAACCGCTGGCCATGAAAACGCTGAGCTCGGCCATGTGGTTTTCCGTCGAGACAGGCACCCGGCTGAAGAGTCGCTGATCGACGGTCCACCACATGTAGCCGTAACCCATGCCTACGGCATCCGGATTCCCTTCGGATGCATCGGACAAGGCACTGGTGCTTTTCCTGACCCATTTGAGGGGAACGATCTGCTGATCCCCCCAGCGGCCTTGCTGAAGGAAGAGCTGGCCGAAGCGTGCGCGGTCGCGCGCGGTCATGCGGAACGGGTATGCGGGGTGGATCGAATATTGAGGTTCAAATGAATAATCGCTGTCGCTCGGTTTGTAATCCTGCATGCCGATCGGGCCGGCGATTCTGTCCTCGAATTCCTGGTAGATGTCCTTGCCGGTTTCCTGCCTGAAGATGGTGCCGAGGGTGTTGAAATCCCAGTTGTTGTAGTACCAGAACGTGCCCGGCGCGTGGCTGCCGCGCTCGGGCCGGTTGGCTTGCATCTCCGGCGCTTCCGCCGCGGCCGTGTGGTAGACGCCGGAGCGGGCCATGAGCAGTTGGATCACCTTCGCCTGCTTCTCCTGCTCGGTCAGGGGTGGATCGTCATCGATGCCGAGCTCGGCCATGGTCTTTTCCAGGTCGATGTTGCCTTCGTCGACATGGATGCCGTAGAGAGCGCTGAGGAAGCTCTTCCTGACGGAGTGGCACATGTATTTGTAGGAGACTTCTCCCCAGGCCACGAGGATTTTCCCCTTGTAGACGACGATGGTGGCCCCGGCGTCGGGGCGCAGCGTTTCCCAATAGTCCCTGGCTATCTGGATTTTCTCCGATGAAAATCCTGCCTCCTCGGGTGTCTTGTAAGCTTCCCAGTCGTCTTTCTTCTCAGCCGGTGAGGCATTAACGGCGGGAGTGATCAGTAACAAGACTAAAAGAAGCAACGGGAGCGTGATAAGTCTGTGATTCATACCTTCTCCTTGATGAGGTTGAGATTCCCCTTCAGATTAACGAATTCAAGTTTGATTTGTTCATTATGCAAGCAGTTCGCGATTCAGAATATCAGCCCGCTTACAGTGCCCCGCTCGACACGTCTAATGGAATAGCGCCGGCATGACGATAAGGAAGGTTGACAGAAGTAGCGGTTATACCTAGGATTTTGCAGAAATCATCGTCACGAGGTTCCGCTTTGATCAGCCGGCGACAGCGCAATTCGAATCGAAATTACAGCGCGGCAAACGTGCAGGGCTGTAGCGAAGCGAGGTGTAGCCGACGATAAGTTATTATCAGGAATGCTTACCACAGCCCGCGCAAGCGGGCTTTTTTATTGCAATTTCCAGCGAAGGAAGAGAGATGAGAGAAGATCAGAAATCAGGGAAATTCAAAACCGAGCACAGTGGAAAGGTGATCAGCATCGGGGAAGGGCTGGTGCTGCCAGAAACGTATGAATCGTACCTGAACCTGCGCGAGACGGAGAAAGCGATAAGGTTCATCAAGACCGAGTTCCAGAACCGGCTGGCCGCGGCCCTCGATCTGGAGCGGGTTTCGGCGCCGCTATTCGTGACATGCGATTCGGGCGTGAACGATCAGCTCTGCGGCGTTGAAGAGCCGGTCAGTTTCACGCTTAAGGCGCTCGGGCAGCGGGCGGAGATAGTGCAATCGCTGGCGAAGTGGAAACGGCAGGCGCTTGCGGACTACGGTTTCGAGAGGAGGCGGGGGTTGTATACCGACATGAACGCTATCAGGCCCGACGAGGCTCCTGATAACCTGCATTCGTTCTACGTCGACCAGTGGGACTGGGAGCTTGTGATCAGCCGCGAGGAGAGGGATCTCAATTTTCTACAGAATGTGGTGCGGCGCATTTACAGGGAGATGCGAGAGGCGGAGATCGAAGTGTGTGACAACTTCGGTCGATTGCCGAAACCTTACCTGCCCGAGGAAATCACTTTCATTCACAGCGAGGATCTGCAGCAACGCTACCCTCACCTGAGTCCGCCGGAGAGGGAGCGGGAGATCTGCCGGGAGCACGGTGCGGTATTCATCATCGGGATCGGCGCGGAGCTTGCCGACGGAAGGCCTCACGACGGCCGCGCGGCCGACTACGACGACTGGGTGAGTGAGAGCGCGCCGGGGCGGAAAGGATTGAACGGGGATATCATCGTCTGGTTCGAGACGCTGCGGTGCGCATTCGAGTTGTCGTCGATGGGTATCCGGGTGGACGGCGACTCTCTGGTGAGGCAATTGGAGATCAAGGACGAGACGAGCAAGCTCGAGCTGCCCTGGCACCAGAGGTTGATGTCGGGCGGCCTGCCGCAAACCATCGGCGGGGGGATCGGCCAGTCGCGGCTGTGCATGTTCCTGCTGAGGAAGGCGCACATCGGCGAGGTTCAGGCGAGCATCTGGCCGGGGGCGGTGGTGGAGGGCTGCCGGAAGCAGGGGGTGAATCTGCTGTGAGACGAGACGGCGATGCGGCCTAGCGGAGATCCATGCAGACGAGCCGCATTTCGGTCATCTCCTCGATGGCATAGCGGGCTCCCTCGCGACCGATTCCGCTCTTCTTGACGCCGCCGTAGGGCATCAGGTCGGCCCTGTAGGTGGGCATCTCGTTGATCAGGAAGCCGCCAACCTCCACCTGCCTTGCCGCGGTCATCGCGTCTTTTAGCCGCCGGGTGAATACGGCGCCCTGGAGGCCGTAGTCGGAGTCGTTGAGCAGCTCGATGCCCTGCTCGAGCGAGTCGATGGGATTGACGCAGACGACGGGAGCGAAGGCCTCCTTGCAGGAGATTTTCGCGCGGGGATCGACGCGGGTGAGGATGGAGGGCTGGAGGATCGCTCCCTCGCGCCCGCCTCCGCAGACCAGTGTCGCGCCGCCGGTGACCGCCTCCTCGATCCAGCCGGCCCTGGTGACAGCTTCCTGCTCTGAAATCATCGGCCCCATGTCGGTGTCTTCACCGAGCTGGTTCCCGACTTTCAAAGCCGTGACGAGCGATTTGAGCAGCTCGACGAAGCCGTCGAAGTGCGACTCGTGGACGTATACGCGCTGGACGGAGATGCAGACCTGCCCCGCGAGAGCGTAGCCCGCGGAGGCCGTTTTGCGCGCGGCCAGCTCCCAGTCGCCGTCGTCCATGACGATGACGCCGGAGTTGGAGCCGAGCTCCATGGTGGTTTTCTTGAGGCCGGCTGTTTTCATGATCCGCTCGCCGGTCTCGGGGCTGCCGGTGAGGGTGACGAAGTTGACGCGCGGATCGCTGACCAGCGCGTCGCCGATCTGTGCTCCGTGCCCGGTGATGACGCTCATGGCTTTGGGCGGAAGTCCGGCGTCGAGCATCAGCCTGCCCAACATCAGACCGGAGAGCGGGGTGACCGTGGCGGGCTTGAGTACCACGGAGTTGCCGGCGGCGATGGCGGGGGCGACCTTGTGCACCGCGAGGTTGAGGGGGAAGTTGAAGGGGGTGATGGCCGCGACGACGCCGACGGGTACGCGGAAATAGAAGCCGAACTTGCCCTCTCCGTTGGGGGCGGATTCGAAGGGGACGACCTCCCCGCCGATGCGCTTTGCCTCCTCGCTGGCCCAGCCGAAGTTGGAGACGGCCCTGTCGACCTCGACGCGCGCTTCACGGATAGTCTTGCCGACTTCCCTGGCGATGGTGAGGGCGAAATCCTCGGCCCGCTCGCTGAGCAGCGCCGAGGCCCTGGCGAGGATCTCGGAGCGCTGCAGGGTGGTGAGCGCGGCCACTTCGCGCTTGCCTTCGGCGGCGCTCGCCAAGGCGCGGTCGAGGTCACCCTTGTCGCCGGCGGGAACCGTATCTATGAGCGAGCCGTCGTATGGGTTTTCGACCGGGATGGTTTTGCTTTTATCCAGCCATTCGCCGGCTATCAGCATCTTCATGACATTTCTCCGATAGTCCGAGTGTTACCAAGAAAAGGAGATGGGATACACCGTTGTTTTACTACTTCGAAGGCGTCTGCACAACAAAGGCCAGCAGACGGCAAAACACTTGCGGCAACGAATCCGGCGATTTGTTTCGCAAACGTTTGAGGGAATGTGGTTTAATACAATACGTCTAACAAACCTTCCGAGAAAAAAATGACTAACGAACTCCATAGCGGCCGTAAAAGCGAGTATTCTCCTGCCAACAAACGCCTGGCGTTGCTGATTCTGGCTATAGCGCTGATTGTGTTTGTAACACGGCTGCCCTTCGTGACGCCGCTGATCGGCAACGATCCCGATTCGGAGCGGATGCTGAGGGCGGCGCATATAATCCGCACGACGGGCGAGTACGAGCGCTCGAGGTTTGTCGGCTTCCCGATACCGGAGTACGCCTTCGCCCTCGCTCTGCCGCTCGGCCCGCCGGCGATCAACGCGCTGACGGCCATGATGAGCGCGGCGGCGGCCGTTTTCTTTGGGTTGACGCTACGGAGGCTGGGGGCGCGCCGTTACCTGCTCGCAGCGCTGGCGATGGCTTTGACGCCGGTTGTTTACATCAACAGCACCTCGCCGAACGACTATATCTGGGCGTTTGCGTTCATCATGGCAGCCCTCTATTTCGTAGTCAGCCGCCGGCTGCTGATCGCGGGCGTGATGCTGGGATTGGCCATCGGCTGCAGGGCTCCCTCTATACTGATGATAATTCCGTTTGCGCTCTACCTGGCCGGCGAGGAAGGGTTCAAGAAATCCTGGCCGGGTATCCTCAAGGCAGGCATCGTGGGAGCCGTGGTGGGCGGCGTATGTTATATCCCAGGATTCCTGAGGTACGGTTTCGGCCTGATGCAGTATGTGGAGATCGAGCAATATCCGCCGCTGCGGACGCTGATCAAGCGCGGGCTTGTCGATGTTTGGGGGGTGATCGGGCTGGTCGCGCTGGCTGTGGCACTTTTCGGACTGATCTTTTTGAGAAGGAGAGCGGAAGGGGCAAGGGCCGAAAGCACGCGCGCGCGCTACCTCGTGCCCGCAGCGTGGCTGACCGCGATAGTGCTCAATCTGGCGATGTTCCTGCGCCTGCCGTTCAAGCCGGATTATTTCGTTCCCATCGTGCCCTTCGTGCTTTTGCTGCTGTGGATGTACCTGCGCCGGGCGGTATTCGCGGCGGTGTGCGCCCTGCTGATCGTCTCGCCGTTTGTTTTGAGCCTCGATCTGGAGAACACGCTTTACGACGAGATGGGGAAGGCGCCGGACAATCCCTCGCTGGCGTTCCACCTGCTGGAGAGGGATCTCGCGTTGGGGCTCTACGGCCCGGTTTTCGCCGACTTTTTCAACCGCAAGTTGGTCGAAGATTATGCGAGGGCGGTAATCGCACAGGTCGAGCGGATGCCGGAGAAGACGGTCGTTGTGAGCGCCTTCTACGAACCCCCAATTGCCCTGCTCCACGGCTTCGAGAATTACAGAGACAAGTACCTCGATTACCTGCCGGAGGACGAATACGAGCGGCTGAAGCGCGAGGGCTACCGGATCGTCTTCCTGCCCGGGGCGGAGGTGGACAACAGGCTGCTCGAGGATTTCGACCTGGAAGAGGCGGGGATCGAGAGGCTGCGGCTCGACCAGTCGGGCATCAATTAGAATCGGAGCAGAACCTCCAAGACAACATCGCCAATCCCAGTAAACGATACTTGTCAGCTTTCACCAGCGCTCCATGCGTGGCTTTTTTAGTGCTTTTGTGGTTTCAATTACATCGGCAGGCACCGGACCGTATTAATAGATGATCTTTCCTTGCCAATAACAGGGCGACGGGTGTCCAGCTAAATCCTGGAATTGGGGGGTGGGGGTAATCAATGCGATCTCTTAAAAATTTGAAACTGATAGCACTTTTATCAGTGTGTTTCGCCGTTATTGCGCCAGGATCACCGGCGATTGCACAGGAGGACGGGGACGACGTCTCGGTCGGCAAGTACCGGGTGATTCATTCGAAAATATTGAATGAAGACCGCCGCCTGCTGATCCACCTTCCGCGAGCCTACGAGGAGTCCAGAATCAGCTACCCGGTGGTCTACCATTTGTATGGCGATTACATCTCGGCCTATTACGCGGAGGCTTTTGCCATCATTGACGAGCTTGGCGATGCAGCGAGGGTGCCGCGGATGATCCTGGTGGGGATCGACAACCCCGACCGCTATCGCGACCTGCGGCCGCTGTGGCCGGACGGGCGGGCGGCCGGCAGCGCAAACTTCCTGCGATATGTGGCTGAAGAGGTAATTCCGTTCGTGGAGGAGAATTACAAGACAAACGATTACCGAATCCTCGTCGGTCCGCAGGCGGGCTCGGTGTTCTGCCTCTACACGCTGATGGAGAGGCCCGAGCTTTTCGACGCATTCATCGTGGATAATCCATTCACCGAACCCACGAACAGCGATTGGCTGATGAAAAGGGCGGAAGAATTCTTCAATCAGGAGGCGCCGCCGTCCAGCTTATTATTCATGACATTCGGCCGCATTGGTGAACGGCCGGCCCGCCTCGCCAGTATCTACAGCTTCGCTGAACTGACTTACGAGGCGCAGCAGAAGGGATTCCGGTTGGAGTTGAATCATCTTATCGACAACGATGATTCGATTCAGCCGATGGAGTTGAAGAAAGCCCTGAAAACCCTATTCCACGGCTACAGGATGCCGCCGGATCTGGAGATTAACGGCCTTGCGGACATCATGGATTATTATTCAGAGTTATCGAAGAGCTACGGATTCGAGGTCGATCCCTCCGATATACAAATGACCTTCAATGCCGACGCACTGCTCGAACGCGGGCTGGTCGATGAAGCCGTTGAACTGTTGAACTACCAGCTCTCGCTCTATCCTGCTTCGGTGAACGCCTACCTGCGCCTCGGCGAAATAAACGGCGAGCAAGGAAACATAGAAGAGGCAATCAGGTGCTACACCAAGTGCATTGAGCTCAATCCCCAGGCCGCCCCAATAGCAAAGCGACGAATCGAGAGGTTGGAGGCGGAACGCGAGAAGAAGTGATCCGGCCGGCTCTTCGTCACGATCCGTTGACTTTTTGCGCCGGCCAGCGTCATAAGATATGTAGGGGACTTGTATCCGATCAAGTCGGTGCAGGCAGTATTTAATGAGGTGAAAGGCGGGATCCGGCCGTGATTTATTCCTGAAAGGAAAGGCAGCGATCGGCTTGCGCTTTTCGTACGCAGGACAAGTTGGTAACAGGAGGATAGTCATGAGGAGAGTTCCAGTTAGTGTTGTCACGGTTCTGGCTCTGATGCTGATGATGGTGACGTCAGCGGCGTCAGCGGCCGCGCATCAAGAGAAATCGCTCAAGGACAAGATCGACGAGATTGTGAAGGCTGAGGCGAAGTATGACCTGTTTTCCGGCACGGTGCTGGTCGCACACAAGGGCGAGGTGATTTATTCAGCGGCGGTGGGCTATGCCGACATGGACCACAATGTGAAGAACGCGCTGAATACCAGGTTCAATATCGGCTCGATCGGAAAGACTTACACCGCCACGCTGATCATGCAGTTGGTTCAGCAGGGCAAGATCAAGCTGACGGACACCTTGGGTATGTATCTGCCCGATTTCCCCCACCCCGAGAAGGACACGATCCAGATCAAACATCTGCTGAACCATTCGTCGGGCACGGCCAACTACATGGCGCACAAGGACTACGATTGCAAGATGCACAGCATGCGTAAGATCAGCGATGCGCTGCCCCTGATCTACGACCAGGAGGTCCTCTTCCAGCCCGGTGAGAGGTTCAGCTATTCCAACTCGGGGATGGTGTTGCTGGGGGCGGTGATCGAAAAAGTGACGGGCATGCAATACAAGGACTACCTGCGTAAGCAGATCCTGGAGCCGCTGGGGATGGCCGATTCGGGCATTGTCTACGCCGACGAGGTGGTGCTCAACAGGGCGACGGGCTACAGGCAGTTACCGGAGAGGGGTAAGTACAGTGTCGAGGTCTTCGGTGAGCCACCGGCATTCTCCGATGGCGGCCTTTATTCCACAGTCGGTGACATGTTGAAATTCGACCAGGCTCTCTACAGCGAGAAGCTGCTGAGTGAGGAGTACAAGCAGATCATGTTCACGCCGGTGGGGCCATCGGAAACCTACGCTTTCGGCTGGGGTGTCTGGGAACTGGGCGGAACGAAGACGATCGGCCACAACGGAGGGTGTCCGGGATTCAACGCCGACTTCCGGCGCTACCCGGAAAAGGGATTCACGTTAATAATTCTATCCAACTATGACGGCGGAGCCGCCGAGCTGTCAGCAACAATCAACGCGGCGTTGCTTGGCCTCGACTACGCCTTGGCGACGGAATACGACTCCAATTTCCGGTTAGGGTACTCCGTACAGGGCCAGGGGGATTTCCGGCAGGCAATTGAAATATTCGCCAAGAATCTGCAGGGAGACAAGCCGCATTTGCCGTCCCTCTATCAATCAGCGCGCTCGAAGCTTCTGGGCCAGTTCGATCAGGAGGAAGCGATAGCCGAGCTGGACCGGTATATTGAGCTGGCCGACGAACGCGCCGAGCCTTCCGTGGCCGCCGCCTGGTGGCGCAAGGGTGTGGCCTACGAGCAGCTTGGTGATACCGCAAAGGCGATCGAGTGCTACAAGAAGAGCCTGGAACTCGACCCGAACTTCCCGCAGGCGAAGGAATCGCTGGAGCGTCTTGAAGAGAAGAAGTGAGATTCGCAGAGGCGGGATTGTGGGCAAACCGCGGGCAGAGATTTAACCACTGCGCCGAGTTTGGGTCTCATTTAAGTGAACGCACCATTAGGGGAAAACCAAAATCCCCAGTCGTGTGCGGACGGGAAAACACGTACAGACTGACTGGCAGCGTTACAACAATAATAATAAGTTGCGCAGGAGCAGTGCTATGAATTCTCTGATCGTGGTGTGTCTGTTTGTATTTACGACCTCGTTCCCGGAGTCAGCGCAAACCAGCTCCGCGAACATTCCTTTCCTTCAGAACGTTTTCAAAATAGAGTTGAGGGAGTATAACTATCCATCAGACACAGTATTTCCAGAGCGAAGAGGGCAAGCGATGCTCCGCCGACAAAGAATGCCTGTTTACGCCACGAGGTAGAGAGAGATGCGGATATTCCTGGCGATAGCCTGGCGCAACGTGATGCGGAACAAGAAGCGGTCGATGCTGACGATAGTGAGCATATCGGTCGGGCTGGTGGCGATGATAATGGTCTGGTCGATGTTCGACGGTATGTATCCGATGCTGGTGAGCAACCTGACCAGCTTTACCGGCCATATCGACATCACCCGCCCGGAGCACGTCGACAAGCCATTCCTGGAGAATGCGGTGACCGATGGAAGCGGGATTATCGAGACGGCGGCCGCGAATCCCGACGTGACAGCCTACTCTCCGCGCCTGGTGGCCAACGGCCTGGTATCGTTCGGCTCCAACAGCCAGGGGGCTTTGATCACGGGCCTCGATCCCGACCTCGAGAGCAGGTTCGGCAGGCTGACGGAGATCATGGGCGAGGGCGGCCAATGGCTGGAACCGGGAGACGAGGGCATAGTGCTGGGAGCCGTGATGGCGAAGAACCTCGACGTCGGGCTGGGCGATGAGGTTCTGCTGGTGATCTCCGACCGGTCGAAACAGCTGGCCTACATCGGCCCGCTGGCGGTGAGAGGAATGATAAAATCTGGCGTTCCCGATATCGACAGGTCGACCGCGTTCGTCGACCGGCGAATGCTTGCAGGCAGTCTCTTCGTCGATGCGGGCTCCGGCGAATCGGCCGGCATCGACCCTGGAGGAGTGTTCACCAACCTCCTGCTGAGGGTGAAGAATCCCGACAGACTCGAAGCTGTGGAGGAGGAGTTGCAGGGGAAGATGCCTGCGGGCGTGACTGTTCGCACGTGGAAGGAGGTCAATCCCTGGGTCGAGTCTTCGTTTAACACCAAGGTCGGTTTCGCCTACATCGTGTTCTCCATCGTCCTGCTGATCGTGATGGCGGGGATACTCAACACGGTGCTGATGTCGGTGATCGAGCGGACGCGGGAATTCGGCATCATGCGGTCGCTGGGCACGAAGAGATGGCAGATATTTTCCACCGTAAGCCTTGAATCGGCGTTGTTGGGCGTCGTCGGCATAGTGGCAGGTTTGGCAGTCGGTATGGGGATCGTGGCGTTCCTGGGCCACACCGGCATCGACATGTTCTCGGCAATGGACGAAGAAATGCTCGGGCAGTTCTACATGATCGACAGGATCTTCTACCCGCGCCTGGGCTTCGAACACCTGGCCACCACCTGCGCGATGATCATGGTGGCCGTGCTCCTCGTCGCCGTCTATCCCGCAGGCAAGGCGGCGCGGATGCAGCCGGTTGAGGCTATCAAGTCGCTAGGGTGATTGCTGAGCATCGGCTGCGGTAACCGCGACCGGTTATTCCGGTAAAAAAACACGCAAGCGAATCAGTTCGATTCGGTCTTGGTAATAAACTCCAGCTTTTCTTTGGCGTATTGACGGATGCTTTCGGAGGGATGCTTTTCGGCGAGGTATCGCAGGCCTTCGGCACCCTTGTTGCCGGGCAGGCGGCTGAGGAAGTAGACGGCGTCCTCGTGGCACTCGTGATCGATGTCGGTGAATGTGGCGCGGATGAGGATATCCACCGCTTTTTCCGGGGCAAACTTGCCGATCATCCAGCCGCCGAAGGCCAGAACCCAGGTATTATCGCCTTCGCACAGTTTCAGCAGGCGGTCGGCGATGTCGTCGCGCGGCACTCCGGCAATGGCATACAGCCCGTACTCGATGACGTCGGGGTCGAACTCGGTCTTCAGTGCCTCGGCGATGGCATCCAAGGCTTCCGCAGTGCCCAAACCTCCCAAGAGGGTAACCGCCATAATGCGGTTGAGGTGATCGGGATCATATTTCGCGGTATAGGCGAGATGCCGTATGTCGACAGGCCGTGAAAGCGGCGCAGGCAGCGTCGCTCGCACCTCGGCGTCGAACTCCGGCTTGATGAAGGTCGTCTCCAGCCGGCGCCACTCTTCATTCGATATCAACGACAACAGGAGTTGGAATTTCACATCGTCTGAGACCTTGGCGAACTTCTCGTCTTGCTTGATTTGCGCGGAATCGGGGTCCTTGATCTTGATCATCCTGGCCAGCCAGTGCAGTGTCCTGTCGGAGTCGGCGACGTCGGCATATGAGAGAGCAAGCAGGCGGGCGCAATTGATCTCCTGCTCGTGTTGCAGGAGCAGCACTTCGTAGATCAGCTTGCGGGCTAAATCATGCCGGCCCTGGTGGATGTAAAGACCTGCGAGGTTGAGCTTTGCGCTGCCCAGATAAGGGAAATCGCGGATGAGCGATTCCAACAACGAGCCGGCCTGCTCGAATTCCTCCTTCTCGATGTGGTTGTACGCGGTTTTGAAATCGATAACGGGCTGCGGCAGGCCCTCGAAAGTTTGGGTGTCCCGCGGGTCATCAGTGGTAAGGTCGGGACTGCCGGCGGTGCTCCAGAAGCTGAGCGAAGCCAGCGGCAGTGCGGCGCAGCATAATAAAGCCGCGGCGGCAACGCCGAACCACCTGGGCATCGTCTTGCGCCCGATGGAAGAACTGAGGATGGCGAGCACCCTTTGCTTGAGGCTCGAGATTTTTGAGACGGCAAGCTGTGAACGCATCAGCCTGCCGGCGTGGAGAAACCTGGAGGCCGCCTCGACGAGGTGGTGCGCATATTCGGACGGCTTGATTCCCCGTTCGACGATTCTCTCGTCGATCGATTTCTCGCGCTCAGCCCGATAGAAGGCCGCCGCAATCCAGACGAGCGGGTTGAACCAGAAGACGGCGCAGGAGATATTGACGAAGAGGTTCCAGGCGTAGTCGTGGCGTTTGATGTGTTCAAGTTCGTGAAGCAGGTTGAGATCCACCTGCCTGGGAGTCCATCCGTGAAAGTCCGCCGGGAAGAGAATGACGGGCCTGAGCCAGCCACATGTAATCGGTACTTCGATCCGTTCGGATGAGAAGATCCTGACTCCCCTGGAGAGATTGAGCGATCTTTGAAAATTACCGAGGGCTTGACTAACTCCGGGTTCCGATACGAATAAGCCGTCTTTACTCAGGCGGAGAATGTGGAAGTTGCCCGACAAAATGGCCAGCAGGAAAAGCAGGCCACCGGCGGGCCAGATCCAATCGAAGTAATGCGTGAAATTCAGCAGGCCGAAAGCCGGCGTGCCGGCAGTCTCCGCGGGACTCCCTTCGATGCCCGAATTCTCCGTCGCTGCGGAGCCTATGGATTGATAATCGGTGCGCAACTCGGCGGGCGGCCGGTAAATTCGGGAAGCCTCTGCATCTTGCGTGAGTTCCTGCGCGGCGGGGAGCAGGGGGACATTCGTCACCGGCATCAGCAGGACTGCGAGCGGCAGCAGCGCCAGCAACACAAAGGCCAGCCTCCAGAGTGAATAGCGAACGGTTGCCGCGTAATTGCGCAAGAGGAAGCTGAAACCGAGGAAGAGGAGCATCAGGAGTGACGATTTAACCAGATAATCGATAATAAACATGGTCGTTGCTCAGGGATTACTTTCCCCTCTCCTTGAATTGCTTGATCAGATCAAAGAGGTCGTCGATCTCATCATCGCTCAGCCTGTCGCGGCTCTGGTTGAGCAGTGCTACGACGGTCGTGGCGGCGGAGCCCTGGAAGAAGGTTTTCATCAGGCTTTGGAGGGGTTTCTCGCTCGCCTGCTCCGGCGGCAGGGCCGGGCGATAGACGTTGCGTTTTCCTGAGCGCTGGTGAGCCACAAGCCCCTTCTCCTCGAGCAGCCAGAGGAATTTCGAGATCGATGACATGCCGATTTTCTCGGGAATCTGCGCTGCGATGTCGGCGACAGTGGCCTCGCCGAGACGATAGACCACCTCGATAATCTGGCTTTCCCGCCGGCTCAGCCGGTCCTTTTTCTTGCTTTTCATGAGTTCACACCAATTAAGTCTGTCCCCTGAATAAATTCTTTCTCACGCGGCAGAGATAGTCAAGAACAATTCCGAAAAAAATTCGTATTTCTGCTTGACAAGGCAGGGCGCGGCGACTAGTTTTGTTCCGAATACTTTTCGGAACAAGTGGTTTTATTTCGTGGGGACGCGATGGGGGAATTAATGAGAAAGAAAGCAGTGTGCGTTGGAAGCCTGGCAGCGATTGCCATTCTTTGCGTGTCTGTGTTGGGAATCGCTCAGGAGGGTTCGGCGGGCAGTCGCGGCGCCGGCACCAGAGAGGATCCATACGTGGTTCCCCGAGCGGCCTCGGGGATCCGGGTGGATGCCGTGCTGGACGAGGAGGCCTGGGAGGGCGCGCTGATGCTGGAGATCAAGTACGAGGTGAGTCCCGGTGAGAACGTGCCCGCGCCGGTGCGTACCGAGGTGCTGCTGACCTATGACGCGGATAATTTGTACGCGGCGTTTCGCTGCTTCGATCCCGATCCGTCGTCCATCCGCGCCTATTTGCGTGACCGTGACACCCTTGGCGGGGACGACTGGGTGGCGCTTGTGCTGGATACTTTCAACGACGAGCGCCGGTGTTTGGATTTCATTGTCACAGCCCTGGGCGTGCAGTACGACGCGATCGAGAGCCCGGGAAACGAGGACTCGGGTTGGGACGCGATGTGGGATTCGGCGGGGCGGATCACGGAATGGGGTTACGCCGTGGAGATTGCGATTCCCTTCTCTTCGATGCGCTTCCAACGCACGGACGGCCCGCAGGTGTGGGGAATCGACGCCGTGCGCCGTTACCCTCGCGAGCACGCCCACCATCTCGGTGCTTTCCCGAGGGACCGCGACAACAACTGCTATATGTGCCAGGCGATCAAGATCAAGGGCTTCGAGGGAGCGACCCCGGGGCGCAACATCGAGATCAGCCCGACGTTGACGGCGGTGAGCACCGACACGCGCGGCGACTTCCCCGAGGGCGAGATGGAGAACAGCAACCGGGACGCAGAGTTGGGGCTGACGGCGCAATGGGGCCTGACGGCGAACATGATGCTGGGTTTCACCGCCAATCCCGATTTCAGCCAGGTGGAGGCCGACTCGCTGCAACTCGATGTCAACCAGCCTTTCGCGCTGTTCTACCCCGAGCGGCGGCCTTTCTTCACTGAGGGCTCCGATTATTTCGAGACGCTGGAGGACGTGATTTACACGCGGACGATGCGCGACCCGCAATGGGGACTGAAGCTGACCGGCAAGGAGGGTGACAACACCTTCGGCGCCTACGTGGTGCGCGATGAGATCACCAATTTGATATTTCCGGGCAGCCAGTATTCGAGATCGACATCCCTGGATATTGCGAACACGTCATCTGTGTTCCGCTACAAGCGCGACATCGGGAGCCACTACACGGTGGGGCTGCTGGCCACGGATCGCGAGGGGGACGAGTATTTCAACAGGACATTCGGATTCGACTTCGATTTCCGCCTGACCGGGAAGGATCAGATCCAGATGCTTGTGCTGGGTTCGAGCACCGACTACCCCGACCACGTTTCGGCGTCATTCGATCAACCCTTCGAGAGCTTCAGCGACAGGTTGATCTCCTTCGAGTACGACCACAACAGCCGGACGTGGGGCTGGTGGGCCGACTACGAGGAGGCCGGTGAGGGATTCCGGGCCGACCTTGGTTACTACCCGATGGTGGGCTACCGCAATGTCGAGGGGGGCGCAAACTACCGCTGGACCGCTGAGCCCGGCCGCTGGTGGTCGCAGTGCAGGATTGGCGGACAGATGAGTCACTACCAGGACTGGGACGGCGACCTGCTGAACAACGAAGGCCAGGTGTGGTTCTGGTACGAGGCTGCGAACCAGTTCTATCACTTTATGAGAGGGCGGCGGATTCGGGAGAGCTACAACGGTCAAGAATTCGATCGGACGGAATTCTACACAGAATTCAGCATGCGCCCGAGCGCCGACCTGTACATAGCTGCATTCGCCCTGGTAGGCGACCGGATCGATTATGCCAACACCCGCGCGGGGAAGCGAATCACATTGAATCCATATATCAGTTACAACCTCGGCAGGCACCTGAGGCTGACCTTCAACCACACGTTCGAGCGAATGAGGGCTGCCGACGCGCATCTCTACACGGCCAATATCAGCGAGTTAAACGCAATCTACCAGCTCAACATCCGCTCATTCTTCCGCGCGATCTTTCAGTATTCCGATTACGACTACAACGCCGCCAACTACACGTTCGAGATCGAGCCCGAGAACAGACGCCTCTTCACGCAGCTGCTCTTCTCCTACAAGATCAACCCGCGCACCGTGCTGTTTGTGGGCTACAACGACTCCTACTACGGGGCCAGCGAGTACGGCCTGACGCAGAGCGACCGCACGTTCTTTGTGAAGCTGGGCTACGCGTGGGTGCTGTGAGGCGGGCCGTGGAGAAGCCGCAGAAAGCGGCGTAGGCATCACGGCATCCATCCGAGTACAAGGCCCCCGCTGTTATTGAATCCATGCGGCGGGGGGCTTTTCTATCTGTCGTGAGGCGATCGCTGCGGATGTATCGATGTGTTCCTGGCGAGTGTTTACTATTTCGCTTATAATGCCGCCATTCACCACCAGGGGGAAGACGATGCGCGGATTGAGAATTTCTGTCGCTGTAGTTCTGTCTTTCTTGTTAATCGCAGTTTGCGTGCCGGTGGGGGCCCAGGAAAACCGCCCTGCGGCGATAAAGAAGTTGCTTCTCACGTCGATCAAATTCCCGAGCCAGATAAAGACGATGCTGACGATCCAGGAGTTTTTCCCCACATCCAAGCGCAAGGGGCTGGCTCTGGCCGATGGCAGGATGAGCGACGATCTGCTGCATGTTTTCATATTGCAGGTGAACGGTAACGGCAAGGCGAAGCTGGTCGATATTTTCCCCGTGGCCCTGGAGAATGGCGCGCACATGTCTGCCGTGCTGGTGGATGGCAGCGAGGCCGGCGGCAGCCCCGCCGCGGACAAGAGCCGCGGCCTGCTTTTTTGCGGTCATGATCAGGAAGAGTACGGATGGGCTGCTGTTTCGATGGCCAGGTTCAATGGAAAGGGGAAATTTATCGGCGAGCCCGTGGAGCTGATCCACATAACCAAGCCGGCAGGGGTTGACGAAATCGCGGTCAGCAGGGTATGCGCGGCCAAAGGACCCAATTCCGTGGCGGTGGCGGTCAGCCTGAGGACGTACACCACGGCCGGAAGTAAGCACACAATTATCGCGCGCTTTTTCGAGACCGATTTCGACGGAAACCTCATCGGCGGGATAAGAGAGGTTCCGTACGATCCGAGTAAAAACGAGAGTGCAACTTTATTCAGGCCGATGTGGAGCGGTAAGCG
>CBFCZO010000071.1:0-16648 GCA_965602675.1 uncultured bacterium
ATTGACGGCAAGGTCACCGACAGCGAACTGGCCTACACGATGACCTTCCACGCCAAGTTCGGACACTCCTGTATGGTGCCCTTCTGCGCCGACGAGTTCCTCAAGGAGCACCCTGAATACGAATGGCAGAAACCCTACCTGGTCGATTTCCCCTGTTTTGACTGGACCATGTTCAAAGCCAAGGGATTCAGGGAGTACAAATAAAAGAACACGCCCTATATCATAGTAATATCCCCCGTGATGAGAGCCGTTAATTCGGCTCTCTTTTTATAAGGGTAAAAAAACATCGCTTTCAAACTAACCATATCGACTCCCTCTCTTTCGTCCACCCTTGCCGATTGTCGAGAGCAACTTACGCTGCTTCAGGCTCCTGAACTGATCGCAAACATATCGGGTATTGCCGGGCGTTGGCCCCTATCGGATTCATTACAATAGACAGAGAAAGAGATTTTCTCTGATAATCTTTTTTGCTATCGATAATGGTGTATTTACATTCAACCGGACCGGACGTAGGATGGGCAATAGAGGTGTCCTCTAATTATCCACACCCAGCCGGGCGGCAGTCCTCAGCCTTTGAGTGAATGCCTCAGGACGTGACTTGGTACTATTTGAGAGGGATTTCTTGCTGTAAGAAGGGGAGAGCCATGAGGGAGTTCTCGATAATCATCAGTTTTTTCACGGTTTGTTGCCTTGTCGGAGCCGGGACGGCAAACGCTCAGGACGAGGTGTTTTCAATCTCACAAAACCTGGATCTGAAAAACCTCAGTCCGGTGATCGCCACAAACCGGGCAACGGGGGACATAGTCGTTGCCTGGACGCAAAAGGACGACAAGACGGACAGCCGGGCAATTTATTCGTGCTACTGCAAATATCTGGGAGCGGGAAAGTTCAAGGCCGGCAAGCCGAGACTCGTATCCGAGAAGAAGGGGCATAACGAGACCCCCAGTATCGCCTTCGATCCGTCCTCGAAAAGTTATCTCCTCGCCTGGTCGAGATTCGAGAGGTTTGGCGCCACCTCAAAGGCGAACAATATCATTGCGAGAAAAATCAGCTCGACGGGAAGGCTGAAGGGCAAGGCAGTTTATATCACAGACTCAACGAGCGGCCATAGTAAGCAACCGTTGATTTTGAGTCGGAGTTCGGCGACCGGAGCGACGGCGGCTTCCAGCGGATACATGATAATCTTTGTCCACTATCCGATATACTCCACCGAGATTGAAAGGGGGCTGAATACCATCACCGTCGATGGTAAGGGCCGGATAACGGGCGAACCGCAGAATGTTTTTAATCCTGTAACAACGAGCGGCAAAACCGGCAAGATCTGGTTTTACGACGCCAAGAAGGATAACGCCGGGAATGTCATCCTTCCTTTCGTAGCTATTTACAGCGACGACACCGCCGATACATGGCTCGCGAAGATTGATTCGACGGGCAAGGGCTCGAAAACGCTGAAGCTGGCGGGCGAGAGGCTTAGAGGACCCGGCATAACAGTGCTTTCTTCCAAGCTGTATCTCTTCACCTGGACCGAGCAGTATGAAGCCGACTTTTATCATCAGCTGGTGAAGGCTAATCTCAAGAAAAAGAAGAAGCCATTCACGAGCGCGGGCGAATTCGCTTATTACCAACCCGTCGGTTTGGAGTTGGATGGCGGGGGTGCGTACATCATTGCGGCGGATAAATATAATTTTGACATCCGCAAGTTTAACGCAAGAGGCAAGCTGGTCGGCAGCCGTGAAACTAAAACGCTGAGCATCTACGTCCTATCGATGTCCGACTGCGCCCTGCTACCCGACGGCAAGTGCCTGGTTGTCATGCATCGTAGTGTGGGCTCCGACTACGAGAATTATGAGGTTTACGGCTTCACACTCGACTTGGAGTAAGCGCGGCAGCGCGGCGTCGAGACCGGAGGTTGATGCTCAGGGCAGGGCGGTTTGGGAGTTCATGAAGAGGGAGACACGCCCGGTCCTCCGTGGAGGTTCCTGGATCGTTATTCCGAAGGCCCTGCGCTCATCGTACCGCTTCACTTTCCATCCCTCCTACAGGGACTGCAACTACGGCTTCCGTGTCGTCCGGGATGTGAAATAGTCACCTACCACAATCACCTAATCCCTTACAAGGGATCCGGCGGCGAAGCTCTATATCCCTTCTCCGCCATTTCCAAAGAAACTGAGTGATTTGGCGCTAACGCCTCTCGACTTGTAGTGACTTGAGATTTCTTTAAGTAGTTGTTTTAGAGATCCTTATTGTGTCCGGACGATATTCAATAACTTGCTTGCATTGGACTAAAAGTGGGGACAGGACGGGGACATGAATGCTTACAGAGTGTAAATGCAAGACTTCTAAGCGGGGGGTCGCAGGTTCGAGTCCTGCCGGGCGTGCCAGTTTGTTATTTCGATTTTTCCCGGAATTCTGAAGAAATCCTCGCAGTCAGTTTTCGAGCTCGGATAGGGCTATAGATTCGGCCGTGTCTGCAATCGCGGGAGCTGCCGGACTTGAACACGCAACCCCTTCTTAGTAAAGAATGATCTATCCGACTGAGTTACGGGCGCGCATAGTCTAGGTGAGGGGAGCTGAATTTCCTTGCCTATGCTTTAAGAGTAAGTGCGCTACCAGCCTTTGCAAAGAAACGATGCCGCCTGCAGAGGACCGTTCCCTGAATGTCACTTTACGGTGTGTTTCGTATGTCCGGCTTAGTATCTAAAGTCAGCCCAGATTACCTGCCTGGTGCTTGCTCATCCATTTCTCGACGATTTCGCTCAGCGTTTTTGCCAGGGCGGCGCCTGTGCCGTGAATCGGACGCAGCTCGTCGGCCAGCACCGTATATCCCTTGCGGTCCAGCCAGGAGGAGAAGACGTCGTTGTCGGAGTATCGTTGGATAATCGAGGGGTCGACGGATCTGAACAGTTCCAGCAACTCCGGCAGTTTGAAGATCTTGACGCCGTCGATGATCAGGGGAGTGCGATCCATTCGCAGTGTTTCTCTTTTCAGGTATCTCTTCAACACGGTGATCATGCGGCGGCCTTGCTCCCGCTTGGGCCGCAATTCGTCGGCGAGCTCCCTGTAACTGTGCATGTAGAGCCAGGTGGAGAAGTTATCCTTTTCTCCGTAGCTTTCTAGGATTTTTCTCAGCTCAGCGGCTTCCTCGGTGTCATTCTCGGCTTGGTCAAGAACTGCCAGCATCTCATTTATGTTATTAACCCTGTGCAGTTCCTCGCCCTGATCGTCGAGGATGATGAAATCGCCGATACCCGTGTGATCCCGGATTTGCTTTCTCAAGATTTCGAGGCTGCCGGGGTCGCCCTTGGGCAGCACGAAGGTGATATCCCTAAAGGCATCGGCTTCCTTGGTTTTTGAGGCAGTGACTATGGGTATGCGCGGATAGTATTTCCTCGTCAGTCTGATGAGATCCTTTCCCGCCGTCCCGTTCATTTCGTTTCCCTTTGGAAAGAAAATATCAGTAATCAGGCAGACCACATCGCGGCCGTGGCCGTGGCGGCGAAAGTCTTTTTCGTCTATCTCGGATTCTCCTTCCACGCCGAAGACAAACTTCAGCGACTCCTCAGAAGTTCGGGCCAGCTTCACATCGGCTCGCTGCCCGATGATGCTGTAGAGGACGGGCAGAAATTGTGAGAACCAGCGCGGCTCGTCGTCCACGATCAGGAAGATAAATCGCCTGGCCTTCGAGTGTTTTGTGATGTTGAGGAGGTCTTCCGCGGCTCTCACCACCGAGGTGATGATCATGTCCGGTGCGCAGTCTGAGCTGTTATAGGCGAACACCAGGTCGGTCTTTGCCGAGTAGGGGAATTTTTCCCGAGCGACCGAGGGTGGTGAACACTGAATGAAATCATTCGAGGTAAGCAGGACCAACACAACATCCTTGTTGTTCCGGCGGATTTGTTCGGTGTCGACGATATTGGTGGCGGTGTCGTCGAAGATAAAAACCGTCGGTTGGCCGGGGCTGTGAGTTGAAACCGACATCGGATCGGAGAAGAACTCCGTGGATATCCAGGGCATATTTTCCACGAGGGTTTTGTGCGCGCTGCGCACATGTTCATCAGCTGAAAAAAAGACAGCGTTTTTTATTTTTACGGGATTGATGATTCTGGGAATGAAAGGGAATTCCCTAGAATCGTGTCTGGGCGCTTTTTCTCTTTCTGGCATCGATCTGCAAAGGTTTAGCTGACGACCGCACAGCGTTGATTAATGGAGTCCGCGTAAATTGTAACATTTTCCGGGAAGGTCAACACCTGAAGGGCATCGTCGGCAACCGGTTGGGAGAAGAACCACGGATCGATTTCATCTTCGGCGGGGGCGATATAGCCGTAGATGACGTTATTACAGACCAGATTAGTGAGGAAATGTGTGCCCTGCGTGCCGTACATTCTTGTCTGCAGCCTTTTCTGCTCCTCGGTATAGCCCCCCTGGATCATGTAAAGGAAGTGGCTGCCGTAAACGCCGCCCGTGAGGCTGTCGTCCTCCGGGAGAGGTTCCGCCCGCCCGTCGATGTCAACCCCGTATTCAAAAATGGCCGCCGCGCAGTCGACATCGCGGTAATTGACCTGAATTCCCCAATCCCTGTTTGTGCTCCCCAGCCTGCCGGGGACGATGAGGATGTAGCATTGCCTCCGTTCGCGCATGCCGCGGTTGACTTCCGCGATTCTATTGTAGATTTCATCGTGTTTGTCTTTTGTGTATATAAAAGGAGAGACAACAACGGCATACTTGATGCCGGTCTTGATCCCGTGTCCCTGGGGGCTCTTCAAGGATAAGTATATGTGCTGCACGTTGTCGGGAATTTGAATAGTGTCGAATTTCAACTCGGGCAGTCGCGTTAGCTGAACGATGTGAAAGCGGCCGACTTCCTCGTCCTTATTTTCGAAGTCGATGTTGAACACGAACTCGATCTGGAAATGGGTGGAGATTTTTGCGGAAATCGTATCCATTATCTCGTTCAGGCCTGTTCTGAAGCCAAAATGGTTGTTCTGGGCCAGCTCCTCCATGGTGATCAGATTGTTTTGCAGGCCCAACAATTTTATTTTGTGGTAATTGGCGAAGCGGACATGGAGCGTTTTCATGGTGGCAAGTTCCTCCCCGCTGAGCCCTTTGTTTTTTGTCATATCCAGCGCATAGAAATATTGCTGGCCGTCCCCCATCCTCATGAATTTCAGGGGGATCGGATTTCTGATGGTGGCCATGGAGATGACCGGGAAGTCGTCGAGAACCGTTGCATAGCCGTGTCCGAAAGCGATGCGGGCGAAGCCTTCGTCGGCGTTCTGCGTCTTCAGAGCGTATGGAAAGAAGGAGTTTGCCACGCCGGAGATGTAGGGGTAGTAAAACGGCCCTGCATTGGTGTCATCGAACATTCCCGGGATGGGATTGATGACGACGGCCATCTTCTCAATGCTGCCGGCTGGTTGTTTCTCGATGAAATCGTTGTAAATGTGGTAGAGGGCCAGTTTCAGTTGCTCGATTCTGACATCGTAATCGGTGTGGTTGTTGGGAAGCATGAAGGAGATGTTTTCTCCCGCGTGAACCGGGCCGATGTCCCCTGAAGAGAATCCGGCCTCGTTTGTCGCCGAGGAGCGCACACCGACGGGGACATCTCCGAGCTCTTTGAGGATTTCATCGAGGATTTTCAGTTCCTCGGCCCCGCAATTTCTCCCGTTTTTTTTGAATCTATCGTAGAAGGTGGTGGTGAGAATTCTGGTTTTCAGTTTGATGGCATGAGGAATTTCACATTCGTTGATTTGGACCAGGCCTGTACCCTTTCCTCCCAGGGAACCACCACCGAAAACCTTAACGTCTCCGGTTTTCTCAAAAACCTTTACCATTGGTGGCGCAGCCTTGGTCGGGAGCTGGACGGACCCATAATTGGCGAGAGCTCCCAACCGTAGTCGGTTTGCAGTTTTGAAGAATGTGGAAGAGTTGCCCCTTCCACTTTCTCGTGACACTCCGGTATTAAACTAATCTCTTCTCCATCATTGCGTCGGCGACCTTGAGGAATCCGCCGATGTTCGCGCCGTTGACGTAGTTGCCAGGCGTCCCATAAGTATCGGCCGCTTCCTTGGCGGTCTTGTGGATGCTCTTCATGATGTTGTGCAGTCGGAAGAGTTTGCGATAGCGGTCGACGCGGCCGTGCAGGTCGGACGCAAAGAAGCAGGTGGTCAAGTTGATTCGCTCCCAATAGTGATGGCGGTGACAATGTTAGTGCATTGCTTCGCATTTTACCAAAGGCCGATGGTGTTTATCCGGGCGGCCCTGAAATCCGGTGGCAAACAAATGCTTGCGCAGGTCGTATTTGTTGTTGACCGCTGGGGCTGCCATCCGCTATGATCCCGTGTTTCTGCGTGGTGTTGTTATGTTTATTATTGTCTAAAACCTGCCTCTGGTAATATCTGGTTAGCCAGCTCGCCTAGAGCCTGCCTTTTTTACCCGAACAGATATTTGCTTCTGGAGATTTCTGTATGTCTGAAGTGCAAGAAAAATACGAAAAAGAACTCGGCCAAGACTCCATCTGGACGAGTATCAAGGAGGCGCTGAGAGGCTCCGACCGTGTCTTCACTGAAGGCGGAATCGGCCGGGCGATATTGATTCTCTCCATCCCGATGGTGCTGGAGATGGTGATGGAGTCGGTCTTTGCCGTCGTCGACATCTTCTTCATCGCGGGCCTGGGGGCCGAGGCGATTGCGGCGGTCGGGATAACCGAATCGGTGCTGACAATCATCTACGCCATCGGCGGGGGCGTGGCGATGGGCACGACCGCCTTGGTGGCGCGGAGAGTCGGCGAGAAGAATTACGATGGGGCCGCCCTCACCGTGATCCAGGCGATTGCCATGGCCGTGTCCTTCTCAATCCTATTCGGCTTGCCCTGTTTTCTTTTCGCCCCGGCACTGCTCGAGCTGATGGGCGCGTCGGCCCAGACCATTAGCCAGGGGTCGGGCTACACCGCCGTGCTGCTGGGCAGCAACGCCGTGATCATGCTGCTCTTTGTGATCAACGCGGTCTTCCGGGGGGCGGGGGACGCGGCGGTGGCGATGCGGGTGCTGTGGTTCGCCAACCTGATCAACATCGTGCTCGATCCCTGCCTGATATTCGGGCTGGGGCCGTTCCCTGAGCTGGGAGTCACGGGCGCGGCGATCGCCACGACGATCGGCAGGGGGGCGGGCGTCGTCTATCAATTGGTATTGCTGGCGAGGAAGACGGGGCGGATCAAGCTGAACCGCTCGCATCTGAGAATCGATTTCGGAATCATCGGCCGCCTGATCTCGGTTTCCCTCGGCGGCGTCGGCCAGTACCTCATCGCCACCTCGAGCTGGATCGGCCTGACGCGCATCCTGGCCGTCTTCGGCAGCGACGTGCTGGCGGGCTACACGATCGCCATCCGCGTGATAGTCTTCTCGCTGTTGCCGTCGTGGGGCATGAGCAACGCCGCCGCCACGCTCGTGGGCCAGAATCTAGGCGCGGAGAAGCCTGAGCGCGCGGGGCGCTCGGTGTGGATCGCGGGCTACATCAACACGGTATTTCTCGGCCTGATCGCGCTGGTCTTCATATTCTCGCCGGAGCCAATCATCGGGATCTTCAGCGGCGAGGCGGCAGTGGTCCACGCGGGGGTCGATACCCTGCGCTACATCAGTTTCGGCTACCTGTTCTACGCGATGGGTATGGTGATGGTGCAGGCCTTCAACGGCGCGGGGGACACGCGCACGCCGACCGTGATCAACCTCTTCTGCTTCTGGCTATTCGAGATACCGCTGGCCTGGGTGCTGGCCATGCATACGGGCATGGGGGCGACGGGCGTGTTCCTCTCGATCACGCTGGCCGAATCGCTGGCAGGCGTGGTCAGCATGCTGCTCTTCCTGCGGGGGAAGTGGAAGTACCAGAAGGTGTGAGAGCGGGAGGGCGTTTCGAAGATATGTTACTTTGCTCAGTTGTCCATGATAACCGCTGGATCGGAGAGTATTACCTGAGGACAGCAAGGAATTGTTTTTCGATATTATGGGTTGGGTCTGATTTCAGCAAGCGGTTCCTCATCTCGTGGGTTATAATCATAGTTTCAAACCAAAGGAGTTATTGGCTAGCTGTGAAGCTCTGGGAAGAAACACTGGATCTATCAGGGCTAATTCCAATTGAAGTAGGAAACCTCGAAGATCCTCAAACGGATTTGCCAAGAATAGCCAAAGATGAGCGGACGATGGCCGCCATTGAAGCCGCGATTAAGAACATTCCTACTCTACACACATTGCGCTGTAGTGATTCCTGTAATGTTGGTTTCCTTAAGCCGAACAGTATTCATTTAGTCTTGACCTCTCCGCCTTACTGGACGCTCAAGCAATATCCTGAAGATGAAGGGCAACTTGGGGAGATAAGAGACTACGAACTTTTTTTAAAGAAACTCGACATCATTTGGGAGCTTTGCTATGAGGCATTGATTTCAGGTGGAAGACTAATATGTGTGGTGGGCGATGTGTGTCTGTCCAGAAAGAAGAATTCGGGCAGGCATAAAGTAGTGCCGTTGCACGCCTCGATTCAGGAACACTGCAGAGAAATCGGCTTTGACAATCTGGCTCCGATCATATGGCATAAGATCGCGAACGCCTCCTATGAAGTCGACAACGGCGGGGGATTCCTCGGCAAGCCGTATGAGCCAAACGCGATCATCAAGAATGACATCGAATTCATCTTGATGGAAAGAAAGCCGGGAGGTTACAGAAAGCCGACTATGGAGCAAAGGATACTCAGCCTAATCTCAGATCAGAATCATAAGAAGTGGTTTCAACAAATTTGGTCCGGCCTAACCGGAGCATCGACCAGAGAGCATCCAGCGCCATATCCTCTGGAGCTTGCGGAGCGCCTGATCAGGATGTTCAGCTTTGTGGGAGATACGGTTTTTGATCCATTCGCTGGAATGGGTACTACAAATCTGGCCGCGGCAAGATGGGGTAGGCATAGTATCGGTGTCGAAATCAACCGGGAATTTTTCGAAATGGCAAACAACAGGTTAGTTTCATACAAATCCGAACTGTTTTCGAACGTAACCATTGATGCTGTTTAGGTTTACATATGTCAGATGATTTTTCCGTTCGTGTAGGTAAAGCAGTTAAGCACTTCTGGATGACGAGGGAGCGCCAACTAAAAAGGCAGAGAAGTGATGGGAAGCAGGATAAAGGGACAAGGGGCGCAGTTACCGGCGGAGCTCAACTTGATGGCTTTGTCCAGCTGACGGCGGAGCTATTAAAGGAAAGCGGCTTGCGCAATTCCACGATATATCAGAAACGTCTAATCACTCTTCCAGGGTATTTTAGGCCGGCGAAAGAATGGGATTTGCTAGTGGTTGTCGAGGGCATCCTAATCGCCTCTATTGAATTCAAATCACAGGTCGGTCCCTCTTTCGGAAATAACTTCAACAACCGCGCCGAAGAGGCGATAGGTAGCGCCACTGATCTTTGGGCCGCCTATAGAGAAGGGGTTTTCAGCCCATCTGCACGCCCTTGGCTGGGATATTTCATGTTGTTGGAGGAAACCGAGAAATCCGTGTCACCAGTGAGCGTAGGCGAACCGCATTTCAAGGTCCTCCCGGAGTATGTCGAATCATCATATGCAAAGAGATACGAACTTCTTTGCAGGAAGCTGGTCAGGGAAAGGCTCTACGACGCGGCTTGTTTCCTAATGTCTGACAGTAAAACGGGGAAACAAGGCATATTCAAGCAGCCGTCTCAAGAACTTGGCATCGCAAACTTTTTTTCTTCTTTGTGCGCAAGGGCTGCTGAATTCTCCAAGCGTTATTGACGAGTTCTGGGTGGATATTACTTAATGTTTGGTCGCGATTTGTCTTGCCCTTAAAATGACAATGTATTCACTGCTCAGATCATTTCCTCCGATAATGAACCGCCTTCCGGCACTGGTCTCGGCTGTTGCGAGGCAGAGGGTGGAGTAGAGTTTGGGGCCGGTTGTAGTGTCGAGGTGTTTGGCGAAGGTATATTTGTGGCGGAGTGTGCCGTCGGGGGTGAATTCAAGGATGAGGAAGCCGGTTTCGCCTTGGTCACAGAGGACGAAGATCCTGCCGCCGTCGACGGCGAGGCCGTTAATCACGGGTAACATCTTGGGCTGGCCGACGACTCCGTCGGCAAACATCTGATCGAGGTTGTATTTCCAGTAGTCGTCGCCGTTCTCGATTTCGATGTCGATTACCGATTCCTCTTCCGTCTCGAGGTCGTAGAGGACAAGGACCGGCCTGAAGGCGGGGGCGGCGACTATATACCCGCCGAGTGAGGCGAGGTAGACGTCGGAGTCCCAAAGAGTGCGCGTGTCGATAGCCAGCGGCCAGGAGCCGAATCTCTTGATCGGGTTGAAGTCCCTGTCGCAGACGCGGAGGAAGTGCCGCTCGCGGGGCTCCGGCCAGTTGGTGATCACGACCTTGTCGCCGGCGAGAACAACAACGCCCGGCTGCGGCATCTGCATTGCCTTGCGATTCGAGTTCCACTTGATTTCGGTCTCGCCGTGGCGCAGGTAGAAGGAGTCGGGCCCGGCGGCGACTAATACGTCATCATCGAAATCGAAGCTGATGTAGCCGATGCGCACGCCCTCCCAGGGGATGAAGGAGCGCTTGTGGTTGAGCTCGAGGTCGTAGACGCTGAAACGGCCGCCCTGCTCAGGGAGGACGTAGAGCTCGTCGCCGTGCAGCTTGATGTCGAGCAGGGCCGAAGCGGGCCGGAGCTGCTCCACCTCGACATACTTCACCAGGACGAGCTCGCTCTCCCCGGGAGCGGCCGAGGCATCCTGCGGGTTAGGCGGAAGCAATAAAACGAGCAGTGAGAGAAAGATGTGAAACATTAGAATTCCCGAGTAAAAAAGTCGCCGATTATAGTGACAGATTTCCTGCGCTCAATATAAACAGCGCAGGGAAGAGCGTCAACGATCGTCCGGCGCGGTCTCGCCCAGGATTCACTGGTCCCTGGGTCGAACGGGACTTATTTTGTTTTCAGGATAGCCTTTGCCACCAGCGTTCTGAGGACTTCTGAGGCGCCCTCGCCGATTTCAGCGAATTTTGCGTCACGAAAGTAGCGCTCGACCGGGTAGTCTTTGAGGTATCCGTGTCCGCCGTGAATCTGAACGGCATGCCTGCACACGTCCAGGGCCACCTCTGAGGCGAAGTACTTCGCCTGGGCCGCCTCCTTGAAGCACGGCAGGCCCTGCGAGGCCCGGTGCGCTGCGTGATAAGCGAGGCCGCGCGCGGCGTTGATGCGAGTGTCCATGTCGGCGATCATGAATTGGACCGCCTGTTGCTGCGCCAGAGGCTTACCGAAGGCCTGTCTTTTTACCGCGTAATCGATGGAAGCATTCATAGCCGCATCTGCCAGGCCGATGCTGATACCCGCCACGGCCAGGCGGCCTGTATTCAGCACGTTCGCGAAGATTCGAAATCCGTCGCCCTCCTCACCAAGGATGTTCTGTTCGGATACCGCGACATCCTCGAGAAACAGCGTCGTGGTGTGAGATCCCCTCAGCCCCATCTTGTTCTCTTTTGGCCCGACGGTGAGGCCGGGCGCCCCCTTCTCGACGATAAAAATGGACAGGCCCTCATGCGCCGAGCTGTGTCCGGTCACCGCCCCGATAAGAAATGCTCCGGCCAGATCTCCGTTTGTGCAGAAACACTTCTCTCCGTTCAATAGATAGCCGTTTCCGCCCCTGCCGGCTTTGCTTTGGATATTAGCTGCGTCAGATCCTGCCCCGGGTTCAGTCCATGAGAAGGCGCCGATGGTGGAGCCGGAGCACAGTGCCGGGAGGTATCTCTTTTTCTGTTCCTGGTTGCCGAAAGAGTCAATCCCCTGCAGGCAGAGCCAGTGGGCATCGATGGTGATGGCAATGCTCGCGCTGCCTTTGGCCAGCTCTTCCATGGCGATAATCACTCCGAAGCCGTCTGCTCCCGCGCCTCCGAACTCGGGCGGTCCGATGAGTCCCCAGAGGCCGATTTCCTTCATTTTCCGCAGAATGAGGGGATTGATCTCGTTGTCCTCGTCCATCCGGGCATCGCAGGGCGCCACCTCTCTCTCAGTGAAGCTTCTGACACTGTTCATGATTGCCTGATTCTGGTCCGAGAGTTCGAAACACATGGGCTATCCTCCTCCGGCATAAGGTAACGCCGGGTATTCGATTAGGAACCACGCGTTTGCAGCTAGTTATATATACATGTCGCCGGGGAAAAAGGTTCACGGCTGGCGAGAAGTTCGAGTTTGAGACGATCAGCTTGGTAAGCAGGAATTATATGGTCTGTTGCAGGGGATAAAATGTATCGGGGCCGGCGACAGGAGGGGCAGCCGGCCCTCTTCTAATAAGGAGGTTCGAATGCCGCGATTCCTTCCTGTTTGTCCTCCTTCTCGCGACCGAAGATATGAAGCGCGACGCAATAGCTACTGCAATCGCTGTCCCGGCAGTCTTTCTCGGGAGCTATTATTAAGACGCTGCAAGAGTAGCAAGGGTTGACTGCGACGACGAGAGAGCCGGCGATTATACCCCCGCGTTGGCCGTTCTAACCCAAATGCGGCAGTGTAAATGGAATATCTTCGCCCGTTGAGGCGTAGCAATTGAGATAAAACTCTTTTTGAGAAAAGACCGCAAAAACGGCGGATGAAGAGTTTATAAAGGACGTTATGGCGGATTGGGATTGGCCCGGAATAGAGGCGCCAGCTAAAAACTCAAGATCATGTTCGCAAAGAGGAGTCGGGTGAAGAGATGGGGCAAGTCAGCGGTCCTGAAGGATCCGGTCTTCCGCCGGATCGTGGAGCGCTCGACCGACGCGATCGTGATGCACGACTCGGGGGGCCGCATCCTGTTCGCCAATCACGCCGCCGCCGAAGCCCTGCTCGAGAAATCCCCCGAGGCACTCACGGGGCAATCCATCATCAGATTCTTCCCCGGACCGAAACGCGAGAAGTATGCCGCGCTGATGGAGCGGACGCTCGAATCGGGCAAGCCGTTCGTCGACGTGGAGTTTCCGCTGGCTTCGGGAGAAGGAGAGGCGCTGATCGCCAGCGTCAGCGGCGTCGCGGTGGACAACCTGCTCAACACGAGGCTGCTGAACGCCAGGCACGGCGCGGGCGCCACACCTCTAATGAGCGGTCGCTGATCGACCTCTGATTAGCAGCTGACAACAAAATCCCGGCGGTAGACACCCCGCCGGGATTTTTCCATGTCTTCTGAAGGTGTGGGAATTTGATGTTACTGCTTGTCGATGATGTCGGCCACCCATTTGACTCCGCGCAACAGCGCTTCCTGATTGGCGCTCTCGCTGTCGACGTGACCGGTGGCGGGCGGGAATTCCAGCTTGACGGTCTTCAATTTTTTCGCCAGAGCGAAGGCCGTGCGCGGCGGGCAGACGGCGTCGAAGCGGCCGTTGACGATGAACGCCGGTATGTGGGCGATCTTGTCGGCCTCGCGCAGCAGCTGGTCGTCGTCGATGAAGCAGCCATGCATCATGTAGTAATTCTCAAGCACAGAAAAGGGCATCATCTCGTCGCTGTACTGCCTGACGATATTCTCGGTGGCCTCGTCGGTCAGCCCCACGGCGCACATGCGGATCTCGTAGTAGGCCCAGCCCTCTATCGCTTTCTTGCGGGTGGCTGGATCGTCGCTCTGCGTCATATCGAAGAGCTGGCGGGGGTAGTCGAGCTTATCGGGCTCGGGGAGGATGCCGCGCAGGCGTTCCCAATTGTCGGGGAAGAAGAGGGTCGCGCCGCCGTGGTAGAAGTAATTGATCTCGGCTTTGGAGGCGAGGAAGATTCCGCGCATGACGAGGCCGCTAACCAACTCGGGGTAAGCCTCGGCGTAGGCGACGGCCAGGGTGCTGCCCCAGGAGCCGCCGAAGAGGATCGCCTTGCCCTCGACGCCGAGGTGCTCGCGCAGGCGGTTGATGTCGGAGACCAGCAACTGCGTGTTGTTCTCGCGCCACTCGCCTGTCGGTGTGCTGCGGCCGGCGCCCCGCTGGTCGTGAAGGATGATGCGGAAGCGCCCGGGGTCGAAGAAGCGCCTCATGTTGGGGCCCGCCGAGCCGCCCGGTCCGCCGTGGAGCACGAGCACAGGGATGCCATCGGGATTACCGCATTCCTCCCAATAGATCGAATGCAGGTCGGAAACCTTCAGGTGGCCGCTGCGCAGCGGTTGAATCTCGGGGTATAGCGCGGATTCCTGAGTCTGAGCGCAAGCGGGGTAAAGCGTCAACGAGATCAGAACAAACGCTAACAAGCAGGTGTTTCTCATTCTCATGGTTTTCTCTCCATTCATGCAGGCCGGCGCCTTTTTAATACACTAAAATACCGCTCCGAAGTAGCCTGGGCCACAGTTATTATTATCGCTGAGCGAGAAAGCCCGGCGGCCCGGGAAATGGCTTGTCGTCCGGCGCGCTTTGCAGTAAAGTCTCTTTTCCCCGAATTGAGGCGAAAAAATAACAAGGGAACGGATATGGGCAACTCAGACGAACGAGAGATAATAAACATCGTCAGCGGCCTGCCCCGCTCGGGCACCTCGATGATGATGAAGATGCTTGAGGCGGGTGGCATCGAGCCGCTGATCGACCATATACGCAAAGCCGATGAGGACAACCCGAAGGGCTACTACGAGTTCGAGAAGGTCAAGGAAATCAAGGACGACACCTCCTGGCTGGATGAGGCGGCCGGCAAGGTGGTCAAGATGGTGTCGATGCTGCTGCTCGATCTGCCACGCGACAGGCGCTACCGCATCGTCTTCATGCGCCGCGAGATGAAGGAGATCCTTGCCTCCCAGCGCAAGATGGAGGAGCGCAAGGGGATGGAGGTCAAGAAGGGCGCCGAAGCGGAAGCAGAGGACAGGCTGATGGCCGCGCAGTTCAGGAAGCACCTGGTCAAGGTCCACAGTTTCCTCGAGAAGTCCGATAACATCGACCTGCTCTACGTGCGCTACAACGACATACTTGCCAACGCGAAACCGGTTGTGGAGCAGGTTTACGAATTCTTCGGCGGCAAGTTGGACGTGGAGAAGATGCGCGAGGTGGTCGATCCTTCGCTCTACCGCCAGCGCAAGCAATCGCTGTAGCCCCCTCGCGGCCCGGGGCCGGTTGCACTATCCTAATAGCAGATGGTTTTGAAGGGGGGGATTCGTCCGCTCCCGGGAGGAGCCGAGCGATGGCCTGGTTCGATGAAGTATTCGAAGGTCAATACGACCGCTTTACCTTTCACCGCTTCACGCCGGAGATGAACCACAAGGAGGCGGAGTTCATCCGCACCGTCCTGCAGTTGCGCCCCGGCGAGGAGGTGTTGGATCTGGCCTGTGGCTTCGGCCGCCATGCGATCCCCATCGCCCGGCGCGGTATGAAAGTCACCGGCGTCGACGTGACCCCGCGCTACATCGAGATGGCACGCGGGCGCGCGGGTGAGCTGCCGGTGGAGTTCGTGGTCGGCGACCTCCGCGAGCTCGACTACGAGGAGAGTTTCGACGCCGCCTACAGCTACTTTACCTCGTTCGGCTTCTTCGACGACGAGACCAATTTCGACATCCTCCGCAGGGTGGCGCGGTCGCTGCGCCCCGGAGGCCGCTTCCTGCTCGATACGGCAAACCGGGAGATGTTGATGGGCTCGGAAAATCCGTATAGAGAGTTCATCGAGTTCGAGGAGGGCGGCGGCAAGATGGCGGTCGTCAACATCAGCACTTTCGACTTCGAGACCGGCACGGCAAATGCCGAGTTGAGGCTCTACGGCGGTCCCGAGGGGCCGGAGGAGATGCGCTTCAAGGTACGCCTCTACTCGCTTGTCGAGCTGCGCTGGCTGCTGCGCCAGGCGGGCCTGGAATACGTTAAGGCCTTCGGCGACTGCGACTCCTCGCCTTACGCGGCGGACAGTTCGAGGCTGATAGTCTTGGCGCACAAGATCTGAGCCGGCAGAAGTCCATCCCGTTTCTTAGAATTTCAGCAGAGGTGTATTCAGATCCTGATTTCGAGCGCTTCGGCGAGGCGGTAGAGTTCGCGCATGAGGTTGACGAAACCCGAGGGATCGAGCGACTGGGCGCCGTCGGAGAGGGCGTCGTCGGGTTGGTCGTGCACCTCGATCATCACGCCGTCGGCTCCGGCTGCGAGAGCCGCGCGGGCCATCGCCGGGACGCGGCCGCGATAGCCGGTGCCGTGGCTGGGATCGACGATCACCGGCAAGTGGCTGAGCTCCTTGACGGCCGGCACAACTCCCAGATCGAGGGTGAAGCGCGAATGGTCGCTGAAGGTGCGCACGCCGCGCTCGCAGAGAATCACCCGGTCCTGCCCCTCGTTGAGGATATATTCGGCGGCCATCAGCCACTCCTCGATGGTGGCCGCCATGCCGCGCTTTAGCAGGATCGGTTTGCCGAGGCGTCCGGCCCGCTGCAGCAGCGGGTAGTTCTGCATGTTACGCGAGCCGATCTGGATGATGTCGGCGTAGTGGGCTACGAGATCGAGGCTGGCTTCGTCCATTGCCTCGGTGACGATTTTAAGGCCGGTCACGGAGCGGACGTCGGCGAGTATCTTCAGGCCCTTTTCGCCGAGGCCCTGGAAGCTGTAAGGGGATGTGCGGGGTTTGTAGGCGCCGGCGCGGAAGATCTTGGCGCCGCCCTTGGCCACTGCTTCTGCGATGGCGAGAGCCTGCTCGGGCGACTC
>CBFCZO010000072.1:0-16572 GCA_965602675.1 uncultured bacterium
GAACCGACGAATAAAGGTTTTGCAGACCTCTGCCTTACCACTTGGCTACGCCGCCGGACCGTGCATCACCTGAGGCTCCCGATAGTGCCCCGCGCGACACTATCGGCAAATTCTTGCCTCTCCTTATGAAGGGAAGGGGGGGTTACTGCTCCCGCTTTACGCGGGCGCGACAATCCACTTTTGTCGAACTGCCGCCATGCGACATGCTATGGCAACAATGTAGCGTCGCAATGTAGGGTGGTCCTTTAGGGCCACCGTTATCTTGCGGCGGTGTGTCATAAGAATAAGGGGATTTTGTCATAAGTGGTAGTGGAATCGGGGGGAAAACGGGGGTCAATGGTGCTTAAACGGTGTGAACTTATAACATCATGTGTCGCGATTATGTCGATCTATGATTGTTTGGGCGATTATCTTTTATCGTGCGGCCTTATCCTCCCCCGGTGGAGGGCCGCCGGCCACCTTCACTGACGTAACAAATTATGTTACAATTGTACCTGACTCCGGAACTACAAACGAGCTACAACAGGAAAAATTGCATGGCTGCACAACAAAAACCCTCTCTATTCGGAAAGACCAGGCAAAAGATTCTCTCGCTGCTCTTCAGCAATGCCGACCGCAGCTACTATCTAAGGGAAATCGCCAGGCACACCTCGTGCGGGCTGGGGGCTGTTCAGCACGAACTAAAGTTGTTGACAAGCCTCGGCTACCTGGAAAGAGAGAAAAAAGGTAAGCAAGTCTATTTCAAGGCAAATGAAAAAAATCCCGTTTTCCGCGAACTCAAGGGGTTCATCGTCAAGACATACGGCTATGCCGCCCTGCTCGCCGAAGCCCTCCAAATCCTCGAGCGCAAGATTGAGGTAGCGTTTATCTTCGGCTCCTTCGCCACTGGCGATGAACATGCAGACAGCGACATCGATATCATTATCATTGGCGATGTATCGCTACAGGATGTCGTTACGGCTACGATGGATGTGCGCGAGTACCTGAATCGAGACATCACTCCGATCGTCTATCCGGTCTCGGAATTCAGGGAACGGCTGAGCGAAAAAAATCATTTCCTGATGCATGTCCTGGAGAATCCGAAAATCTTCTTAATTGGAAATGCAGATGAGCTTGCAAGACTTGGAAGAGAAGGGATTTCTTGAAAAAATCCCTGCGGATCGCAAGGAGATAGAAAACCTTATCAGCCTTGCCGAAGGCCATCTTGCCGACACCCATGTGGAAGGACTCAGAAGCGATTCTGTCCTGATTCACGCATATGAGGCGGCAAGAACCCTCGCGCTCGTCGCGCTGAGGTCCTGCGGCTACCGGCCAAGATCAGGCTCTGCTGCACACGTTGTCACTATCGATAGCTTGTTACACTCTGTCGGCGTTGAAAGAAACTTCATTGCTCAATTACACACTCTCAGAAACAAGCGCCACCGAAATATCTACGACGCCGCCGGCGCCACAACGAGACACGACGCGGACGAAGCCGTAACCTGCGCGGAGAATCTCAAGCAAACAGTACTAAACTGGCTTGGCGCTCAAAACCATTTTCCAGACGAGTAAGAGCGGCGGATGATTCGGACCACCGTTAAAACATAGGATAATCTGAAGGGGAAAATCGGCTGGAGGCGGCGGTCGGAGTCGAACCGACGAATAAAGGTTTTGCAGACCTCTGCCTTACCACTTGGCTACGCCGCCTGGCGACGCTGAAATAATATCAAAAAATGCAAAAGAATGGAGCGGGAAACGGGATTCGAACCCGCGACATCAACCTTGGCAAGGTTGCACTCTACCACTGAGTTATTCCCGCTCCGGGCAATAAGCAATCTAGCCATTCACCGCCCGTCTGTCAAGCGCACGCTGAGTCCGACTCCTCACCCTCGCGTCTTCCCGATTCCCCTTGTCAACACTCGAAAAATCGCTGCCGAAGAACCGCGCCGGCTCCTCCGCTTTCCTCCTTGGCAGATCCGCGCGCCGTGGTATACTCCCCTTCCTGCGAGGAATAATCGATGCCAAAAGAAAAAAAGAAAGTGCTCATCGGAATCGACAGCGGGGGCACCTTCACCGACGTCGTGGCAGCCGCGGGAAACAAACTCAAACACTTCAAAATACCCTCCGATCCCGCCGACCCGGCCGGCCCCGTCCTCGAGGGCGTCCGCCGCGTCGTCGCCGAGTTCGGAGAGGGAACGGTAGTCCACGGAACCACAGTCGGCACCAACGCCGTCCTCGAGCGAAAGGGAGCCGCAGCCGCGCTGCTCACCACCGAAGGCTTCGAGGACCTCCTGCTCATCGGCCGCCAGACAAGGCCCCAGCTCTACGAGCTCGTCAACACCCCCATCGAGCCGATCATACCCGCCGAACGCTGCTTCGGAATCCGAGAGCGCACCGCTGCCGACGGCACCGTGCTCGAGCGACCCGATCCGAACCAACTCAAGGACATCATCCCCCGCCTGCGCAAGCTTAACGTCGACGCAGTCGCCGTCTGCTTCCTGCACAGCTACGCCAACCCCGCCAACGAAAAAGCCATCGCCGCCGCAATGCAGGCGGCCGGCTTCGACGTCTCCTGCTCCAGCGACATCCTGCCCGAATACCGCGAATACGAGCGCTGCAGCACCACAGCCATCAACGCCTTCCTCCGCCCAGTCCTCAGCCGCTACTACGAGCGCCTCGAAAGCGAGTTGCCTCGCCGCGGACTGCGCATCATGCAGTCCTCAGGGGGTTGCATCTCTTCCGAAGCCGCGCGCCTGCGCCCGGGCCAGACCGTCCTCTCCGGCCCAGCCGGCGGGGTGGTCGGAGCTCATACACTCACCAGCATGGCCGGCTACGACAAGATCATCACCCTCGACATGGGCGGCACATCCGCCGACGTCAGCATCATCAGCGGACGCATCCCGCTCACCACCGAGGGCGGCATCGAGGGCCTGCCTATACGCCTGCCCATGGTCGACATCGTCACCGTCGGCTCCGGCGGAGGCTCCATCGCCTGGTTCGACGCCGGCGGCGCCCTCAGGGTCGGACCACGAAGCGCCGGAGCCAACCCTGGGCCCGCCTGCTACGGCAGAGGAGAAGAGCTCACCGTCACCGACGCCCACCTCCAACTCGGCCACATCCCGGCCGACGAGCCACTCGGAGGCGTGCTTAAGCTCGACGCCGGGCGCACCGACGCCCTCTTCGCTCAAAAATCCGCCGCCGCCGCAATGACCTCCGCCCAACTCGCCGAAGGCATCGTCACCGTCGCCGCCGCAACAATGGAGCGCGCACTGCGCGTCGTCTCCGTCCAGCGCGGCCACGATCCACGCGACTTCGCCCTCTTCGCCTTCGGAGGCGCCGGTGGTCTCCACGCCTGCCGCCTCGCCGCCACTCTGCGCATCGGCACAGTCATCATCCCCGACCGCGCCGGCATCATGTCCGCGTTCGGAATGCTCCTCGCCGACTCCGTCAAGGACTACTCGCGCACCGTCTTCCTCCGCGGCGACGAAATGACCTACTCGCGGCTCGAAAAAAACTTCGAACCACTCGAGCGAGCCGCCCGCAAAGACCTCTTGGCCGAAGGCTTCAACGCCCGCGACATCCTTCTCCAACGCAGCGTCGCCATGCGCTACGAGGGCCAGTCCTACGAGCTCGAAATTCCCCTCGAACCGGAACTGGTCCAGGCATTCCACGCAGCCCACGGCAAGCGCTACAGCTACGCCGACCCCGACCGCAGCGTCGAGGCAGTCAACATCATTCTGCGCGCCGTCGGCACCACCTCAAAACCGCAGATCCCCGAGACTCCCGAGCGCGATTACAAAGCCTCCGGCCCCGCCGCCTCCGTCATCATCGGCGGCGAAGAGCTCCGCGCCCCGCTCCTGAGGCGCAGCGAGCTGGAGTCGGGCGCAGGCTTCGACGGCCCGGCCGTCGTCTTCGACATCGATTCCACCGCGCTCGTGCCACCACGCTGGCGCGCGCGCATGGATCGCTGGCGCAACCTCATCATCAAGCGCGAGGTCTGATATGTTCGATCCCGTCGAACTCGAAATTGTTAGAAACATCCTCTCAGCAGTTGCCGAAGAAATGGGCGGAGTGCTGCAGCGCACCGCCTTCTCGCCCAACATCAAGGAGCGCCGCGACTACTCTTGCGCCATCTTCGATGCCGCCGGCGACGTCGCCGTCATGGCCGACCACATGCCCGTCCACCTCGGCTCAATGCCCATGTCAGTCAAGGCCGCACTCAGCGAACTCGACCTCGAACCCGGCGATATCGCCATCCTCAACGATCCCTTCCGCGGAGGAACCCACCTGCCCGACATCACCCTAGTCACACCCCTCTTCCTCAGCGGAGACGGCGCGCCCAACCTCTTCGTCGCCAACCGCGCACACCACTCCGACGTCGGAGGCATGGCACCAGGCTCGATGCCCCTGGCCACCGAAATCTTCCAGGAAGGCCTCATCATCCCACCGCTGAAAATCATGCGCGCCGGACAGATCGACAGCCAACTCCTCACCCTCATCCTCGCCAACGTACGCACACCCGACGAGCGACGCGGCGACCTCAACGCACAGATCGCCGCAAACGCTCTCGGCGCCAACCGCCTGCGCGAGATCGCCGATCGCTACGGCACTGACGAATTGTTGGCCATGATGAAAGAGGTACAGGACTACGCCGAGCGCATCACACGCAATTTCATCGCCGGCCTCGCCGACGGAGATTTCTCCTTCTCCGACGCCCTCGACGATGACGGCTTCACCGACCTCCCAGTCCCCATTGAAGTGAAAATCTCCATACGCGGCGACGAGGCACTCGTCGACTTTTCCGGCTCCGCTCACGAAACGGCCGGAGGCGTCAACGCCAATCTCGCAGTCTCGCTCTCCGCCGTGCTCTACGTCTTCAAGGCCATCATCGGCGCCGAAGTCCCCGTCAACAGCGGCATCCTCCGCCCCATCAGCCTCTCAGCGCCCGAAGGCTCCGTCGTCAATGCGCGCCACCCCCGGGCCGTCGCCGGAGGAAACGTCGAAACCTCACAGCGCATCGTCGATGTCCTCCTCGGAGCGCTCTACAATGCCGCGCCCGACAAAATACCCGCAGCCAGCGCGGGCACGATGAACAACGTCGCCTTCGGCGGAATCGATCCGCGCAGCGGAAAACCGTTCGCCTATTACGAAACTATCGCCGGCGGAGGGGGAGCAGGAGCGCGGGGCCCCGGGCTCAGCGGACGCCACAGCCACATGACCAACAGCCTCAACACGCCCATCGAAGCCCTCGAGCACGCCCTGCCGGTACGCCTCGAGAGATACCGCCTCCGCAGGCTCTCCGGAGGCGGAGGACTGCACAGCGGCGGCGACGGCATCGAAAGAGCCTTCAGGTTCCTCACGCCCGCCTCGGTGACCCTCCTCGCCGACAGGCACAAGAAGGGACCCTACGGCCTCCAGGGCGGAAAGCAGGGAACACCCGGCGAAGCGGTCATCGAAAAGAAAGACGGCTCCACACTCAAACTCGCATCCAAGGGTTCCTGCTCACTCGAAAAGGGAGATGTCCTCGTCATCCGCACACCCGGCGGGGGAGGCTTCGGCAAACCCGCATGACCCCCTGATCATTACTTGACTCCCGATTGAGGTATGGCTACAGTTGTTCCCGTAGGCCGAAGGCCGCAATTTGCGCCGCGGCCTCCCCATGAATCGATTTTTACGGCAACGCCGAAAGGTTTTATCATGCCGGATTGTTTGGCAACTATCATGATGATCATCCTCTTCAACTCCGCGATATAACCGCTTGCCAATCCGGCTGAAGCTGAGAATTCCCGTTATTGATAATCCAGGAGCTAACCATGTCTATCGAAGCCAAAAAAGTCAGAGAAACTGTCGCCAGGCACATGCTGGCCGACGGATTCGAGATTGTTTTCGACAGCGATAAAAGCAGCGGCGTCTACGTCCACGACGCAGTCACGGGCAGGGAATATCTCGACCTGTTCACATGCTTCGCCTCCATCCCCGTCGGCTACAACCACCCCAAAATGACCGACCCGCAGTTCGTCGAGAAAATCGGACGAGCGGCTCTCAACAAAATCACCCTCAGCGACATCTACTCCAGGGAATTCGCCGATTTCCTCGACACCTTCTACCGCGTCGCAATGCCCGACGATTTCAAATACACCTTCTTCATCGAGGGCGGCGGGCTCGCCGTCGAGAACGCCCTCAAGGTCGCAATGGATTGGAAGTCGAGGCTCAACCTCGCCCGAGGCGACACCCGCTACCTGCCAATGAAAGTCGCCCACTTTGCCGAGTGCTTCCACGGACGCACCGGCTACACCATGAGCCTCACCAACACCGACCCCACAAAAACCAACTTCTTCCCCAAGTTCCGGTGGCCGCGCATACCCAACCCCAAGATCAGCTTCCCCCTCGCCGACCACCTCGACGAGGTCGTCGCTCGCGAGAAAAGCGCGCTGAAGAAACTCGAGCAGGTGCTCGTGCGCGAGGGCGATGAAATCTGCGCCATAATCATCGAGCCCATCCAGGGCGAGGGAGGCGACAACCACTTCCGAGACGAGTTCTTCATCGAGCTGCGACGACTTGCAGACGAGTTCGAAGTCCTCCTCATCTTCGACGAGGTTCAAACCGGCGTCGGCCTCACCGGCAAGATGTGGTGCTACCAGAACTTCTCGATCGTCCCCGACGTCGTCGCCTTCGGAAAGAAATCACAGGTCTGCGGCATCATGGCCTCCGACCGCGTCGACAACGTGCCCGAAAACGTCTTCCACCGCTCCAGCCGCATCAACTCCACTTGGGGCGGCAACATCGTCGACATGGTACGCTTCCAGCGCATACTCGAAATCATCGAGCAGGACGACCTCGTCGCAAACGTCAGCCGCAACCAGGCCGCCGTTATGGACATGCTCAACGCTCTGCAGCAGCAATTCCCCAACCTCATCTCCAACGCACGCGGACGCGGCTACTTCGCGGCCTTCGATGTCGCAACACCAGACCTGCGCGACAAACTCCGCGTTGCTTTACTCCAGGAGGGCGCCATCATGCTGCCATGCGGCTCGAATACGCTCCGCCTGCGCCCCGCGCTCACATTCGGCAGGGAAGATATCGATAACGCCGCCGCAATTCTGAACAAGGCTTGCGCAAAGATAGATAAGCTCAACTCGCACGCACCCGTGGCGGGATCGGTCAAGACGGAATAGGAAGCATCGACACTACTGCGTCGGCTGCCACCACCCTCCGGCTTAATCCCCCCTCGGTTGGGGCGTCAGGTCGGAGGGTTTTGCTATCTCCACCCGGTTGCGCCCCGCATCCTTGGCGATGTAGAGCGCGGCGTCGGCCGCGTGCAACAGACGGTGGGGATCCGCCTCGGGAAAATCGGTGGTTGTCGCCACGCCAATACTTATCGTTACCCCCAGCAGGCCCTCGGATGTGTCCATCGGCGACGATCCGATGCAATGCCGCACCCGCTCACCGATCAAGGCGGCCTTCTCGTTATCGCAATCGCCGATAACTATCATGAATTCCTCGCCGCCGTAGCGCGACACCGCATCGTAGGGCCGCGTCGACTCTCTCAGGCGGGTGGCCGTGGCCCGAAGCACCGAATCGCCCGCAAGGTGGCCGTAGGTGTCGTTTATCCTCTTGAAGTGGTCGAGATCCGCCATGATCACAGCAAGCACGGTGCTCTCACGTTGCGAGCGCGAAAGCTCGCTCTCGAGGATTCGGAATATCTCATTGCGGTTCCACAGCCCCGTCAGCGGATCGCGGCTCGCAAGGTCCTTCATCTGATCGCGAGCGGCTATCAGATCCTCCTGTAACTCCAGTATTCGCCTGCCCGCTCGCAGCCTCACCTTCAATTCCTGGCGGTTGAACGGCTTTGTCACGTAATCGTCAGCCCCGGCGTCCATCCCCTCTATCAAATCCTCCTTCTGGGCCTTTGCCGTCAGCAGAACGATATACGTATACTCCTCGTCGCCCTTCTGGCGGACACGACGGCAAACCTCCAAACCGTCCAGCTGCGGCATCATCCAGTCGAGAATCGCGAATCGGGGCGCGTCCTTTCCATCGAGATTTTCCCAGGCCTGCTGACCGTTCTGGCAAACCACCACGTCGTAGCCCCAGTTGGTCAGCGTCGCTTCCAGCAAGCGGCGTGATGTAACATCGTCCTCAGCGATCAGTATTCTCATCCATTAGGTCCGCTTTCGTCTTTCGCTTACCCTTCCCCCTAGAACGGGCTGTCCTCATACAGCTTTACGCCCCATAACACCTCTCTGCCAAGCCGTATCACTGATCGAGCTCGTCTATCCAGCCCGGCCGCGAGAAATAAAACTTCAGATTCTGCAACTCCGCCTCCAGGTCCTCTATCAAACGGGCCACGCCCTTGAGATTGCCCGCGGTGCTCATCTTCTCGACTTCGATCGCCAACTCCTGCACCCTCTTCAAGGCGAGATTGCCCGCCGCGCCCTTGATCGAATGAGCCCTCGCGGCGGTATTCTCGGAATCTCCCCCCTCCGTCGCCTTCTTCATCTCCTCAAGCTGGCCGGGAAAGTCCTCCAGGAATAGATCGATCAGCTCCACAAGAAGATCCTTGTCGCCACCCACAGCCTCCAAGGCTGCCGCGAAGTCGATCCTCTCCGATTCGTCTTCACTGGCCTCTTCGTCCTGACGCTTAATCTCATCGCCGATCCCTATCACCTTGTCTATCACGCTGTAGAGCTCGCTCGCTTTCATCGGCTTGGCAAGGTAGCTGTCCATACCCGCGCTCAGGCACTTCTCACGGTCCCCCTCCATCGCATGCGCCGTCATCGCTATGATCGGGATGTGCTCGCCGCTGCGGTTCTCGCGGCTGCGGATCGCGATCGTCGTCCCGATACCGTCCAAATCAGGCATCTGCAAATCCATCAGCACCAGGTCGAACCGCTCCTCCTCCAGAGCGGCGACTGCCTCGTTACCGTCGCCCACTACCCTCACCTGGTAGCCCCGCTTCTCAAGCATCCGCCGCGCAAGCTTCTGGTTGACCGGATTATCCTCGGCGAGCAGTATCCTCAGCTCACGACGCCGCTCACGGAGCATGTGCCGCGTCACCAGCCGGCGCTCATCCTTGTTCTTCACGTTCTCGCTGATCACCGCCATGATCGCCTCGAGAAGATCCGATTCCTTCACGGGCTTGTTCAAATACGCCGAGATTCCCAGCTCGCGGCAACGCGATGCGTCGCCCCGGTTGCCCGCCGAGGTCAGCATCATCATCTCAGGCTCGCCGTAGCGCGGATCGAGAGAGATCTCCGCCGCCAACGAAAAACCGTCCATCTTCGGCAGAAGTGCATCGATCAGGATCAACTCGAAAGGCTCACCGATGGCTGCGGCACCACGGATCATCTTCAGCGCGACCTCGCTGTCCGAGGCCTCGCATGGCTCCGCGCCCCACGCTTTCAGCTGCTCGCAGAATATCTGGCGGTTGGTCGCGTTGTCCTCGACCACGAGCACGCGCAGGCCGATCAGAGCCTCGGCCTCCATCACCACCGGCTTGGTCTCAGGGTCCTCGTCTATGTAAAAGTGCGCCGTGAAGTGGAAGGTGCTGCCCTTGCCCAACTCGCTCTCCGCCCAGATCCGGCCGCCCATCAGGTCCACCAACTGCGCGCTGATCGATAGGCCGAGCCCCGTCCCGCCGTGCTCCCGCGTCGTCGAGCTGTCGGCCTGGGAGAACGCCTCGAATATCGTTTCAACCTTTTCCTGATCAATGCCGATCCCGGTGTCGCTCACCGCGAAGTGCAGGATCGCAACCTTGGCATTCTGCTGCTCCACCTCCACCGAGACCACTATCTCGCCATCGTCGGTGAACTTCACAGCGTTGCCGATCAGGTTCACCAGGATCTGACGCAATCGCCCCGGATCGCCGATGATCTCGTCGGGCACATCGGGCAGCACTCGCACCACCAGCTCCAGGCCCTTCGAGTGGCACCTGACTGCCAAACCCTTCACCGTGTCGCCCAGGCTGTCGCGCAGGCGGAAGCCAATTGGATCCAGCTCTAGCTTGCCAGCCTCGATCTTCGAAAAATCCAGAATGTCGTTGATCAGCGACAGAAGCGACGTCGCCGACTCCATCACCATCTCCAGATACTCATGCTGCTCCTTGTCCAGATCCGTTTCGAGTGCTAGCTCCGTCATCCCGATGATTCCGTTGAGAGGAGTGCGGATCTCGTGGCTCATGTTCGCAAGGAACTGACCCTTCGCCACACTCGCAGCCTGGCTCTCGATCGCAAGCTTGTTGGCGCGCTCGATAGCATACTCGAGCTGCTCGTTGATCTCCGCCAGCTCGGTGTTGGCCTCCTCCACCTTCTTGCGCGCCTGCACAAGCTCGGTGATATCCTCGCTCACGAAAAGGAAGTGGCTGATGTTGCCGTCACGGTCGCGGATCGAGGAGATCGATACGAACTCCCAGAACCGCTCGCCGTTCTTACGCTCGTTGCCGAACTCCCCCCGCCACTCCTCGCCCCGCTTTATCGTCTCGCACAGCGCCTCACGCTCCTCATCAGCAAGCTCGCCGGGTCTGATGATTCGCGGCTTGTGGCCAAGCAGCTCTGCGCCTTCGAAACCCGTGATCTGTGTGAACTTGGGGTTCACATACTCCACTATCCCCTCGGTGTTGGTGATCAGCACGCAGCTGGGACTCTGCTCAACCGCGCTCGACAGCTTGCGCAGCGCGTCCTCCATCCAGCGCTGCTCAGTTATGTCGCGGATTATACCCTGGTAGAGGTTCCCACCATTGACCGCCTTGTGCTGCATCGTCGCCGTGATCAGGCAGTGAATCATCGATCCGTCGCTACGCAACAGGTTCACCGGGTAATCCTTCACGAAACCGTCTTTCTCGATCCGCTCCTTGAACTCCAAGCGATCCTCGAGGTCGGCGTACAGCTCGCCCACATTCATCTGCACCAACTCTTCGATTGGGTGACCGAAAAGCTCCGCGCCGCTCTGATTCATGTCTATCAACAGCCCCTCGGAGGTTGTCGTGTAGACCGTGTCCTTCGAGCTCTCGAACAGCATCCGGTAGCGCTCCTCGCTCTCACGAAGCGCCGCCTCAGCCTCCTGGTGACGCCGCTCGCGCTCCAACTCCTCCACCGCACGCTGGATGCCGAACGCAAGACGCTCGTAAGACGCAAAGCCGACTTCCCGCACAAAATAGTCGTTCGCGCCCGAGCGCAGAGCCTCTGCGGCTATCTCCTCCGTCCCCTGGCCGGTGAAAAAAATGAACGGCGTCTCGCTGCCACCCTCGCGAAGCTTCTTGAGCAAATCGATGCCGTCCATGTCGGGCATGCGGTAGTCGCTCACGATGCAGTGATACGTCTCGCCCTCCAGCTTCTCCAGCGCTTCCTTCGCCGAGACGGACCACTCGATCTCCAGATTCTTCGTGAGTTTGCCGAGGTTGTACTTCGCCAGTTCCAGGTCGTTCTTATCATCGTCGACGTGGAGAACCCTGATCATCCGTGTCCCCCTGGTAAACTTGGTTGGACCGGCTCCTCCTGAAGAGATGGCCGGATGCCTCTTTATCGAATCGCATTTTCTTGTAACGAACCGGGGTGTTTCTCGCAACATTGTAACAATAAACCGAATATTTTTCAATTACTTAGAGCATTTGCGCCTATCAGCGATTCTTCCCTGTACTCACCCATGCTTCCTTTAAACCTTCGATTCCAACAGCCTTTCGGCCGCCCCGCTCCTGCGCTACAATTACTCTCCCTTGAAAAGAGATGTCTTACGGAGACCCTAAAATGACCTCGATATCCCGAACCTGGGCCGGATTCGCACTCGGCCTCACTTTCGATAAACTCACCCCCGACGCCGTCGACGCCGCAAAGCGCTTCCTCTACGACTCACTCGGCTGCGCACTCGGCGCCCACAGCCACGAAGAAGTCGACATCGCCCGCGACGTCATCCTCACCCTCGGCGGCAACGCCCACGCCACACTCATCGGCGGCGGCCAACGCGTCCCCGTCACATCCGCCGCATTCCTCAACGGCCTCATGGTCCGCGCCATGGACTACAACGACATCTACTGGAAAGCCGACCCCATCCACCCCTCCGACCTCATCTCCGGGCCCCTCGCCGTTGCCGAATGGCAGGGCCGCAGCGGGGCCGAGCTCATCACCGCCATCGTCCTGGCCTACGAACTCGAAATGCGTATGGCCGAATTCAGCGTCCCAGGCATCCGCGAGCGCGGCTGGCACCACGCCACACTCACCCAATACGTCAGCCCCATCGCCGCCGGCATGCTTTTAGGCCTCACCGAGGACCAGCTCGTCAACGCAGTCGGCATCAGCGGCAGCCACGGCTGCACGCTCGGCTCCGTCACCGCCGGCAAGCTCACCATGATGAAAAACACCGTCGAGCCCTTCGCCGTCGCCGACGGAGTCTTCGCCGCACTCCTCGCCCAGGGTGGCTACTCCGGACCCGAGCCCGTCCTCGAAGGCAAGGAAGGCCTCTTCCACGTCCTCGGACCCGACTGGCTCCCCGAAATCCTCACCGACGGCCTTGGCGACTCCTTCCGCATCTCCCAGTGCGGCATGAAAGCCTTCCCCACCGAAGCCCTCACCCACACCCCCATCAGCGCATTCCTCACCCTCACCCGCCAGCACGGCATCGACTACCAGCAGATCGCCGAAGTCCGCATCGGCACCATCGCCCGCGCCGCCGACATCCTCAGCGACCCCTCAAAATACCGCCCCGACAGCAAGGAGACCGCCGACCACAGCCTCCCCTACTGCATCGCAGCCGCAGCCGTCGACGGCGCCGTCACACCCGCCTGCTTCAAGCAGGAGCGCCTCCACAACCAGCGCATCTTCTCCGTCATCGACAAAATCAAAGTCTACCCTGACGACGAGTTCGAAAAAGCCTTCCCTGCCAAACAGTGCACCCGCGTCGAAATCACCACAACCTCTGGAGACAAATTCGAGAAGCAGATGGACTACCCCAAGGGCGACGCCCGCGAGCCCATGACCGAGCGGGACCTCGACACCAAATTCCGCTCCCTCGCCTCCTCCTGCCTCTCCGACGCCCGCATGGACCAACTCAAACACGCCGTCTTCGCCCTCGACACCGCCCCCGACCTCGCCCCCCTCATGCGACTGCTGGTGGCTGATAAGTAAGGCCCCCCCCCCGAAGAGCCTTTTATGTAGGGGGTGTCCGCCGGGGCGGATTATGCACCCCTGTTCCGCCACCGGCGGAATCTGTACTGCCCTGTCCCCGCACCACTGACGCAATTAGCAGATCCCCGCAAGTTCATGTAGGGTGGTCCTTTAGGGCCACCGCTTCCCGCCACAGGCGGGAAATGCTTGTATAAGAAATCAGTCCTAACTGTTTACAGTAGGGGCGGCCTGAACTTGTCCGCCTGTGGCGGAGTGCCACAGCCCCATGAAGAGCCCCGTGTAGGACCACGGTGGGGCAGACATTCCTGTCTGCCGAAGATGGAGTAACTGCTCCGCCACAGGCGGGCTTGCCACACCGGAGGTAAGCTTTTCCGCCGGCGGCGGGGCCACCCTGGGTACCCATCGCCCTCACCGAACATCCAAAGAATGTAAGTCACTATCCCTACGCAATAATCACAAATTAGTTCACCTCAAATTGTCTTATGTATGCTTTACTTTGACATTACATGTATGTAATATAATCTATATTAATCCTTTGAGCGATTAGCCGGCTGGACATCTTTTCAACAAGGAGTCGTGCAAAATGTCTGACGATCTGGTTAGGTACTTCATTGAATTATTCTTAACGGATTGGGAAAACACAGAAGGTATCGATGGTTTCAAAAAGCTGTCGAATACAGCTCGGGAAACCGGTGAGTCCTGGCTGGCAAGCATCGCCGAGGCTCGCCTCGCCTCTTGGAATGGCAATCACGAAGAAGCACTGAATCTGCTGGAACCGCTACTCACCGGCGATTCTCCAAACCCATTTGCCTTGCTCATGCGCGCCCGGATCCTCTGCAATGATGTTGAGGATTACCCAAAATCCCTGCAGGATTTCAACAGATTTATTAATGAATATCCAGTCGCCGGTGAATTGCGTGACTGGATGTTTGCTTTAGCTCTTATTGGAAGAGGATTTACTACCGCGATATCAGGTAAGCAAAAGGAAGCACTCGAGATATACAGCGATATTGTCAAGAAATTCGGTGGTAGTCAAGAAATCAAGACGGAAGGATTGGTCGCCAAGGCATTAATATATAGGGGCGCAACTCTCGGCCAATTGAACTGCTATAAAGAGGAGATCGAAACATATGATGAGTTGATTATTCGTTTCGGTGAACGTAAGGAATTAACTCTTGCGGAACCGGTCGTCAGGGCGATGGTCAACAAGGGTGTGGCCCTCAGCCGATTGAACAATCACAAGGAAGCGATCTCTGTATATGACGAAGTTGTAAAGAAGTTCGGGGAAAGGGCAGAATTAGAACTTCTAAGACCAGTCGCTGAGGCAATGGTCAACAAGGGAATAGCTTATGGAATTCTGGACAATCACAAGGAGGCGATTTCTGCATATGAGGAAGTAGAGAATCGCTTCGGTGAGCGTAAGGAATTGACTTTTACGGAACCAATCGCCAGGGCTCTGATCAACAAGGGTGTTACACTCGGCCAACAGAAAAAATATGAGGAAGCGATCTCTGTATATGACGACGTGGTGGAAAGGGCTGAGAAACATAAGCCAGTGCTTATAGAAAATGTCGCTATGGCATTATTCAACAAGGTGGCTGTCCTGAGGGATATGGGCGATCTTAAAGGCGTCCTTCAATTACTCCGTGGTATAAAAGAAAAGTTCTCAAAGATTGAACCGGAAACTAGCGGTTTCTGGCTGGATTTCTTTACTCGAGTTCCTCGCCGAATTGTAGATATCTCCGACAGCAATCTAGAAAAAGATGTCCGGGAAGTTGTTGAATGGTGCCTAGAAAAGATAAAAAGTGATGATCAAGCCAATTTATCTGTGCACTTGGCCGAAGGTTTGAAATATATAGACGAAGAAAAACAAAATGAATTTTTTAAAGCGATAGATATCGTAAAACGTAGTATTGACAGTTTTATTAAAGGTAGGGGTCGATTTAATCCTGACATGTCTTTTTTCTTGGTACTCCGCGAATGGAACTCATACACACCGGCGCTCCCGGCGCAGGAGGAAGCGGATCGCGGTGGCGGCTATTTTTTAAGGCATGGCGGAGAAGGAATCGTGATTGACCCCGGATATGACTTCATTGACAACTTTGCCCGTGCAGGGGGACGCCTGAGGGATATTCAGCACATTATTGTGACACACGCCCATGACGACCATACAGCCAACCTCGAACCACTACTCATGCTATTCCACAGACTCAGAAATCTCGAATCATCAGAAATAACAGCCGATACTGGAGAAGAAGACGAGGAAATTTGTAGAAACACTCGGGTGAGCCTGTATTTAAGTGAGAGTGTTCAAAGGAAATTCTCAGGCCTGTTGGAATTGAATGATCCCATGTTCCGAAGGAACGTAACACTTACCAATCCCAAACTGAATGATATTCAGCTTTTACATCTTAATGAGAAAACAACCCTCACTGCGTTGCCAGCCTATCATGATGATGTAATCAGTATGGAGCATGCTGTGGGTTTTATCCTGGATTGCCGTCTTAATGATGGTTCGATCCGCCGTATCGTATTTACAGGCGATACGGGCTTGTATCCAAGGCTTCTGGATGAACAGGGAACACCTGTTTATCATACATATAAGGATTCAAATAATAAAACACGCAAGGAACCGGCATTGGATGACAGTGCAGGCAAGGCACTTTTCGAACGCTATGAAGCAATCTTGGACGGGCTTAAGCCTGATCTTTTGGTAGCCCATATTGGCTCAATTAAAAAACAGGAATTCGCTAGTGAAGACTTAACATACGAAGAGTTGGAGCGTCATTTCAAGCCTAGCCGTCGATTTTACGTCAACCATTTAGGTTTGCTGGGAACTCTTTTGCTAACGTATAAGCTTTTACCCAGGGCCGTTGTAATCAGCGAATTCGGTTCTGAACTGAAACACATCCGCATCGAACTTGTGTGCCGTTTAGCCGATGCACTTCATAGCTTACAAAAAGCCGACGATCCAAAAACCGACAAGACTTTTGTAACTCCTGGCGATCTGACTACTATCTATAACATCGAAACTCACCAGTTTTTATGCCATTCACAATCTACCTTCAAAGATCCCTATAGACTAGAAATCGTACCAGCATCTAACTTCCGTCGTGATTTGAATAATGCCACACAAAGATACGATGCTCTCCCACAAGAAGACTTTGAGAGATCATATTTATTCCCAATCCGTCGCAGAAGAGCAAAGGCAGGATATAATTTATGCGCACAAGAATTCTTCAGGAAACTTTTTAACTGCCAACTTCCCATCCACAAGAAAAAGTGACCTGAATCCCCGTCTGTACCCCTCATAAAAGGCACCCAGCTCCTACCGATTCCCCTGCGTATAATTCTCATAAATCCCCCCCCCTTGCTGCCTCCTCCCCCCACCTGGTGTATCATCCCCGCAACAGGGGGTGTTCCGCTGCGCAAATTTATGTTTATATCCATCCTTTTTTCCTTCGCGCGTCTCAACATG
>CBFCZO010000073.1:0-16269 GCA_965602675.1 uncultured bacterium
AGAACTGGGGCGGCAGCCCGTTCATCGACATCATGAAGGCCACCGATCACCTGATTGGCCTCGGCTACATCGACGAGGAGCGCATGGCCGCCGGCGGCGGCTCCTACGGCGGCTACATGGTCGACTGGATCTGCGGCCACACCGACCGCTTCAAGGCGCTGGTCAGCCACTCAGGCGTCTACAACCTCGAGTCGATGTACGGCGCCACCGAAGAACTCTGGTTCCCCGAGTGGGAGCTCAACGGCCTTTTCTGGGAAAATCCTGAGCTATATGAGAAGTGGAGCCCGCACAATTACATCGCCAACTTCAAGACACCAACGCTCATCCTCCACGGCCAGCGGGACTACCGCGTTCCGGTGACCCAAAGCATGGAATTCTTCACCGCACTGCGCCGCCAGGGAGTGCCGGCCCGCTTCGTCTACTTCCCGGACGAGAACCACTGGATCCTGCGCATCGGCAACAAGATGCTCTGGTACCGCGAGTTCATCGATTGGATCAACAAGTACGTTGGCGCAGGTCCGAAATAACAACGTCCAAAACGACAGATAAACACCGGGCGCACTTTTCTCACCTCCGCTGCGCCCTGAATGTCACACACCTTGCGCAGCCTTATTCCGGCAAAGGCAGGGAAATCCGGTTGTGTTGGTTTTTAGGAAATCACAGCCGCCTGAGTTTCAGCAACTCTCAACTCAACTGAAGATAAGACCTACTGCCAGTGACGCCGCTTAGTAGCCGGGTTATAATGTCAGCCCCTGCAGCATTGAATGTTAAAGTTAATTCTACTTTCTCCCCGGCAAGGCGGCGGGGATCCACACGCCGCTCCGCAGGAGGGGGAAATCCACGGGAGGTGGGAAAGAATGCGTTTCAGACACCTTACCGCAACTATCCTTGTTCTGCTGCTGGCCACAATCGCGGCGGCGCAGGACCAGCGCCGCCAATTCACCGTCGAAGATCTCTGGAAGGTCAAGCGCGTGAGCGGCCCTGCACTCTCCCCCGATGGGAAGTGGCTGGCGGTCACCGTTTCCACTTTCGACGTGGAAACAAACGAGGGAAGCAGCGATATCTGGCTCGTCGCCGCCGACGGTAGCGAAACGCGCCGGCTCACAGCCGATCCCGCGAGCGATTCATCGCCGGCCTGGAGTCCCGACGGGAAAACGATTGCCTTCATTTCAGGCCGCGACGACGGTCCCTCGCAGATCTACCTGATCCGCGTCGATGGCGGCGAGGCATGGAAGCTGACCGATATCCCCACCGGAGCGAGCGGCCACAAATGGAGCGCTGACGGGAAAAAGATCTACTTCGTCTCCAATGTCTGGCAGGACTGCGAGGACGACGAGTGCAACAAGCAGCGGTTGGAAGAGGAGAAAGAGAGCAAGGTAAAAGCCCACGCGACTGAGTCACCACTCTACCGCTTCTGGAATCACTGGCTGACCGAAGGCCGCGTACCGCATCTCTTCGTCGCCGACGCCGAAACAGGCGAGCACAAAGACTTGTTTGCAGGAACTGACTGGTTCCTGGATGTTCTCGGCGCCGGTTCCGGCGACTACGACGTTTCGCCGGACGGCACCGAGATATGCTTTACTTTCGACTCCGCCGACAATCCCGGCCTAGACAGCAACGACGATCTCTATCTGCTGTCTCTCGAGGGCGGCGAGGTCCGCAAAGTCACAGATAATCCCGCTTCCGACGGCGGTCCGCTCTACTCGCCCGACGGGAAATACATCGCCTACGGTATGAGCCGCGAAAAGTTTGCTCCAGACTATCGCCGTATCGCTCTCTACGACCGCGGCAGCGCCGAGACTCGCGTCCTGACCGACTCTTTCGAGTTTTCCTGCGGCGGAGTCACCTGGAACGCCACTTCAGATACGCTGTTCTTCACAGCCGGTGTGAAAGCCCGCTCGCCGATCTTCTCGATAGCGACCGGCGGCGGCGAGGTCAAAACGATTCTGGAGGGGCACTCTAACAGTTCGGTGCAGCTATCTCCCGACGGACAGAAGGTTTACTTCTCGCGCCAGTCGTTCTCGATGCCGCCGACGATTTTCGGCGCGAACACCGACGGCACCGGCGAAGTACAGCTCAGCCATTTCAATGATGAACTCCTGGCTGATATCGCCTGGCACAGTGTCGAGGAGCATTACTTCGAGGGCGCCGACGGTGACGACGTCCAGATTCTGCTGCTCAAACCGGCCGGCTTCGATCCCGCCGCAAAATGGCCGCTGGTACACATGATCCACGGCGGCCCGCACGGCGCATTCGGCGACTCCTTCCATTTCCGCTGGAACGCCCAGCTATTCGGCGCGCCGGGATACGTGGTGGCCTGCGTCAATTTCCACGGTAGCAGCGGCTTCAGGCAGAACTTCTTCGACTCGATCGCCGGCGCCGAAGGCGGCAAGCCCTACGAAGACGTAATGAAGGGGACTGATTATCTTCTGGGTCTCGGCTACATCGACGAGAAGCGCATGGCGGCTACCGGCGGCAGCTACGGCGGTTACCTAGTCAACTGGATCGCCACGCAGAACGACAGGTTCGCCTGCCTGGTCAGCCACGCCGGCAACTTCAACCATCACGGCATGTTCGCCTCCGACACACCGCGCTACCGCGAGCGCCGCTGGGGCGGCTTCCCGTGGGACAACCAGGAGAGCACCGACCGCTGGAGCCCTAACCGCTTCGCTGCAAACATCGAAACACCGATGCTGATCATCCACGGCGACCTCGATTACCGCGTTGTCGTCACCCAGGGGCTCGAGTGCTACAACACACTCAAGATCCGCGGAGTTCCGGCAAGGCTTCTGCACTACCCCGACGAGGGCCACTGGATCCAGAAACCGCAGAACTCGCGCCTGTGGTACAACGAGGTCCACACCTGGTTCGAGCGTTGGATAGGCCACAGCCCGTCCAAGTGAGAAAATCCTGCATTTTATAATAGGGGCGGTTCCCTGGCCGCCCCTATCCATTCCGTCTCAAATCACAACTGACCTGTCATGCAACATGTGGTATCATTTTTTACAGTCTTTTCATTTGTAGGGGAAAACTTTTCCAGAATGGGGGGGGAAACGTCATGCCGTCAATCCCGAAGTCCGTCAATGGTGTCGACTCAAATGGCCCGATAATGAAACGCCGGTCATTCCTCAAAGGTTTGGCAGCCGCTGCTGCCATTCCCGCTTTCGCGGCAGCTGCGCCGCGGCCGTCAGCCGCTCCGCCGCTCTCAGCCCTGGCCTCGCACGACGACGACGAAGCCTACTGGAGCATGGTCCGCTCCTGCTTCGCGCTCCGGCCCGGTTACCACTTCCTCAACACCGGCACGAAGGGCACCTCGCCCTTCAACGCCATCGACTGCCAGCATAACTGCACCCGCATAATCGCCGAAGACCCGTGGCAGGAGTGGGACGTCTACGAAAAATACGTGACAGCCAAGCTGCCGTTAGTAGCCGAATTCGTCGGCGCTGACAAGGATGAGATCGCGCTGATGTACAACACGACCGACGGCATGAACGCGATTGTGCACGGCCTGAAACTTGAGGCGGGCGACGAGGTGCTGCTGAGTGACCAGGAACACCCCAGCGGCAACGAGCCCTGGAACCTGCGCCGCAAGCGCGACGGCATTGTCATCAATCACTTCCCCACCGGCACGCCGCCGAAGAGCAAGGAAGAACTGGTTAATGCCGCGGCGGCGGCAATCACCCCGAAGACCAAGGTCCTCAGCATCAGCCATCTCTGCTACACGACCTCTCTGGTGATGCCGGTGAAGGAATTATCCGAGATGGCGCACAGCCGGAACCTTCTGGTGCTCGTCGACGGCGCACACCCGCTGGGGATGATGAAGCTCGAGATGCATGGCCTCGGCTGCGATTTTTACGCCGCCAGCGGCCAGAAGTGGATCTGCGGACCACTCGGCACGGGTCTTCTTTACATCAAGAAAGAGCATCTCGAATGGCTCGATCCGCTGATTGTCAGCGGAGGGTGGGACGTCGCCCATGACGCCGGCAAGTTCATGTCGCGCAGCAGCGTCAACACACCGAGCTGGGCATCCCTGATCGCGGCGATGGAGTTCCAGAACGCCATCGGTCGGGAGAAGGTCGAGCGCCGCGTGCGCTTCCTTGCCACCCGCCTGCGTGAAGGCTTGGCCAAAATCACTACCGTCAGGCTGATAACCTCGAATGATCCGGGGCTGTCTTGCGGTTTGACGACGTTCAGCATGCCGGATTACGAAAACAAGAAAGTACTGGCCGCGCTCAACGAGCACTACGATCTCTACCCGCGCACCATCGGCCACGATCTCAACGCCGTCCGCGTCTCGACTCACATCATAAACTCCGTCAAGGAAATCGACATGATGCTCGAGGCGATCAACGAGATCGCCACCAAGGGCCTGCCGGAAATCAGTACCGCGGCACTGATGCGGGCAGGACGCGAGATGGAACGGATCGAATCGTTCTGCGCGTGATTTCGGCTTCGTTATACAGCTTCATCAATCTTCACGGTTGCTGCTTTGTAGAATAGGAGCGGTCAGACGCGGCGGATTATTCTGCCTTATTTATCAGGAAATGTTCCACGGGACTCTATCCAGCAAACAGGGGCACGTGCATTGGGTACTGCCCTGGTTCGATGCGTATCAGGCCTTTGTCGGTGATGCGCAGCAGTGGGATTACCGGCAAAGCCATGAACGAGAGCGTGGTGATGGGGCTGTGCAGCGTGCTTCCGAGATCTTCCCGGCAGAACCGGGCTATCTGTCTCTCCTGTGCAACCACTTCCTCGAACGGCAATTCGCTCATCAGGCCGGCGACCGGCAGCGGCATCCGGGCTACTCGCCTGCCTGCCAACGCCACCTGCCCGCCCTGCATCTCCTCGATCATCCGCGCCACCGTGAGGATCGAGCGGTCGTCCATGCCTGCGACGATGATGTTATGGGCGTCGTGTGAGACGGACGAGCCGATCGCTCCGCGCTTCAAGCCCAGCCCCTGGATGAATCCGACCGCGAAGCTGCCGCTGTTGCGGTGGCGCTCGAAGACGCAGATCTTGGCGATGTCGCGCTTGGAGTCGGGTACCAGGGATCCCTTTTCGACTTTTGGCTCGATGATTGCTTCTTCGGTGACAATCTGATTTTCGATGATCTTGATGACCCTGATTCTCCCGCCCCGTGCTTTGACTCTGAGCGCGTTCGCTTCTGGCAGGGAGACGTTCATCATCGATCGCAGGAAACGATCGACGTCACGTCCCACAGGCACTTCCTCCCCGTCGCGGAGGACGAACCTGCCACCGCGCATCACCGACGACGGCAGGAATTGCCTCAGATCGGGTGAAATCACGATGTCCGCCCGCGCTCCGGGAAAGATCGCTCCGATCTCGCGCTGCCGGAAATAGGTAGCCGTATTGATCGTCGCCATTTGGATGGCGCGCACGGGATCGAGCCCTGCCTCCACCGCCACGCGCAGGCTGTAATTGATGTGGCCGCGCTCCATCAGGTCGATTGGGTCGACGTCGTCGGTGGCGAACATTACGCGGTTCGAATTCAGATCATTGACAATTGGCAGGAGATCGCGGAGGTTCGATTCGCTGCTCCCCTCGCGGATCATGATGTGCATGCCGCGGTCGAGCTTCTCCAGGGCCTCGGCGGCACTGGTGCTTTCGTGATCGCTGCGGATCCCGAGGTAGATGTAGGCGTTAAGCTCCTTGCCGCCTAACAGGGGCGCATGGCCGTCGATGGGCACACCCAGCGCGCGGAAGTCGCTCAGCTTGCGCAGCACTTTCTCGTCGCCGTAAATCGCGCCGGGCATATTCATCATTTCGCCGAGTACCACGAACCAGGGGTTATTGAAGAACGTTCTCAGCTTGGTCGGGCCGAGGTAAGCCGCGAAGGTTTCGATCTCAGGATCAGGAATCGCGGGGACGCAGGAGGGGATGGTGAAATAAACGCTGACGCGGTCGTTGTAGGCGGCTGTGTCGAGCAGGTAGCTCACGCCCTCGATCGAGGCAACATTGGCGATCTCGTGGGGATCGGCGAAAATGGAGGTGGTGCCATGCCTGCTGAACAACCTGGCAAGCTGCGGAATCGTCAACTTCGACGATTCGATATGCATGTGGGCGTCCATTAGCCCCGGATAAACGTATTGCCCGTCCACGTCGATCACATCGTTGCTCGGGTATTCCCCGATGCCCACAACGCGGCTGCCGGCGATAGCGATCGATACTCCTTCCTCGATCCGCCCCGACAATACGTTGACCAGCTTGCAGCCGGTCAGTAGCAGATCAGCCGGCTGCTTACCGAGAGCATGTTCCCTGAATTTGAAGTAGCGATAATCTATAGGCATCGAAATCCCTCATTCTCTCTGGGAAATTGGCAAAGTATACCCCTCCCTTATTTTCCAAACAAGGAAAGCTCGATGGATCGGTTTGTTGAGGATAGCTGGGCTACTTCTAGACCAGATCGAGTATCTTCCTGGGAATCATGTCGAGAGAGACAATATGGTCTACGCCTCCGAGGGCGACGGCCTCTTTGGGCATGCCGTAGACGACGCAGCTCTTCTCATCCTGCGCGATGTTCTCGGCGCCTGCATTCTTCATCTCGAGAATACCCTCGGCGCCGTCGCGCCCCATGCCCGTCATGATTACGCCCACGGCGTTGCCGCCGGCGTAGCGGGCAACCGACTTGAAGAGAACATCGACAGACGGGCGGTGGCGGCTGATGAGCGGTCCGCTTTTGACCTGAACGTAGTAGCGGGCGCCCGACCGTCTCAGCAGCATGTGGTAATTACCGGGGGCGATGAGAGCCACACCCGGGGTCACCGAATCACCGTCCTGTGCCTCCTTGACCTCAATTGCGCAAAGATCGTTCAGCCGTCCGGCGAAGGCTGTCGTGAAGTTCTCGGGCATGTGCTGGACGATTAACGTGCCCGGCGCTGAGTGCGGCATCGCCATCAGAACCTGCTGCAATGCCTGTGTCCCGCCGGTGGAAGCGCCGATGGCAACCACCTTGTTGGTGGTCTTGGTCATCGACAGGCGTTCCACCGTTTGCCTGGGCGGACGCAAAGTGGCCAATTCTTGATGGCGCTTGACATCGACTCGTGAGGCTGCCTTGATCTTGTCGATCAGCTGGACTGACATGTCGCCGGCCGAGTAAGCTTCGCCCGACTTGTTCATCACGTCCACCGCCCCGGCCGACATTGCTTCCAGTGCAAGCTCGCTGCCTTTGGGTGTAAGTGAGGAGACGATGATCACCGGCAACGGGAAGAAGCGCATTAGTTTCTTCAAAAAGGTGATCCCGTCCATCCGCGGCATCTCGATGTCCAGGGTGATCACATCTGGCTGGAGAGTGACGATTTTGTCCCGCGCGACATACGGATCCGGAGCCGTGCCGACCACCTCGATCTCCGGGTCACGAGACAGCTCTTTCACGAAAGTGCTGCGAACAACAGCGGAATCATCGACAATCAGGACTTTGATAGCCATCTGATCAAGACTTCATTGTGATCTTTAGTAATACTGGATTCTCGTCAACGTTGTATGCGTGTGTGTTTTCGTCGCTGAGAAAATTATTCCAGTCTTCCTCATTTATTTCCGAGAGCGTCGGGGGGTGGAGATCGAAAACCGGCTCCTCACCTGCCAACGCAGTGAGGATGTTACCGCAGGTGACATTCAGCAATTCTTTGAGCGCGTCGCAACTGCGGGATTCTGCAAGATCAGAGTCGATGTCGACCCCGAGCACGTTGGCGGCCACTTCGGCACACATTTGGGCTGGCACGGCCATTACTATAGAGCCTTCCGTCGCGCCGGAAAATGTCATCTCGGTACGAACGAACTCAGAGCCCGCGGGAGGCAGTTCATCCTCGGGAACAGACTCTCCGAACATGAAAGCCATCTTCTCGATTACGTCGCAGAAGATCTCGTCGATCTTCTCCCTTGTCTCTTCATCCATCATTCTTGGACTCCATAACCTGGTCGACAACCTCTCGCAGCATCTCGGGAGCGAACGGCTTGCGGATGTAGGCGCTGACACCTTTGTTAAGTAGCTGTTCTATCCTGGTCGCGCTTCCCTCGGTCGAGACAATCACGACCGGAATGGTATCCAATAGCCCCTCACTACTCATTCTCTCTACCAGTTCAATCCCGTTCATCACAGGCATGTTGATGTCGGCAAAAACCAGATCCACCCAGTGCTCCGCCAGCAGATCCAGCGCCTCCTGCCCGTTAGATGCCTGATAGAGCTCGTTAACCGGCACTCCCGCAATATCCAGTGTTTTGGCGATAACAGCGCGAACGGTCACCGAGTCGTCAACAACAAGTATGTTATAGGCCACTTTGTTACCTCCCCCAGTCTTCGCCGAACAACTCTTTGACTTCCTCGAGGCCGTCAAGCATCTTCATTACTACGGTCTCAGCGATAGCGTTGTTCAGGCCAAGCCGGTCGGCCACCACTTTGCTGACCCTGTAGTTCAGACCGTCACTTCCCGTGCCGATGCCCCCGATCAAGCTCAGGGCATCGGCGGCGTGCACCAGGTCGATTATCATCTGATCGGTATCACCTTCGTACTCATCAGGTTGTTGATGCCATCTGACTGCATCAACAACGATTTTTGGCAGATTCCAGTTCTCCAGCAGGATTGCTCCCACTTCCGGATGGCTTATTCCGAGCACCCTCATCTCAGCCTCCTCAAAGGGCATGCCCTCCTTAAAAGCGAGATCCATGATTGGCGCTGCATCCACCTCCACAAAAGTCCCCAGTACGATTTTGCCAATGTCGTGCAGGAGCGCGGCTGTGAAAGTGTACTTGGGTGCTTCCAGAGCCAGAGTCTCGATAAGCTGATCAACACATACAGCCGAGGAAACAGAATGCTGCCACAGTTCGCCGGGCTTCAGGTCGTAGCCCTTAATCGCCACGCCCGCCACGGGCGCGATAGCGGAGGCCAAGGTCAAGCCGAAAACGCGGCTCGTACCCAGACGCATGATCGCTTCCTTGATCGTACCCACTGTCCTCGGCCCTGAAAAATAGATGGAGTTGGCAATGCGCAAGACGTTTGCTGCCAGGGCGGGATCGTGTTCGATGGCCCGCGACAGTGCGGATATATTTACATCGGGATCCTGCAATACGGTCGAGACTCTGGCCGCAGCGGTCGGGATTGCCGGCACTTTTCTCGTTGCGGAAATAATCACTTCCCTGAGACTCATACCAACTCCCTTTCCTTACCGCCCGACTTTATCGTAGTACGGCCATCCGCCATGTAGACATGCATCGTCCGGGAAATCGTGCCACCCACGTCTTCCGCCGCTATAAGAATGTTATTCTTCCAGAGTATCTTTCGGAGAACCGTGTAATTGCGCTCGCCGATCTTGAACAGTTTTTTATCGTCCAGCAGCGAGGCGCAGCCTGCCACATTCGCAATCAACCTGGAACGCTGAGCACCGAGGTCGAAGACCGTCTGCAGCATCTGCGGAACTCCCGTGTCGACGAACATAAACGGCCGGGCCTCGGCCTTTGCCCGGTCGATCTTCGAGAGAGGAAGCATACTGTGCAGCAGGGCACCGACACCGGCAACCGGATCGTACAGCGACAAACCTACACACGAGCCGAGAGAATATGTCACGAGCACATCTCCCGGTTTGTTGCTGATTTTCATTTCCGAGATGCCGACAACGTGATTCATGCGCTATTCCTTCGAGCGAAAATCCTTCTCATGCGTGTCACTTGATGTATATCGCCGGCTTAACAGACTTGAAATCGCTGACCATGCCCGTCAGGCTCTCAGCGTGGCCTACCATTAAATATCCACTTGGTTTAAGCAAACTGTAAATACTGTCAAGAAGCTTCTTCCTGACTACATTATCGAAGTAAATCATTACGTTGCGGCAGAAAACCGCATCAAGTGGCCCGCGCATGGGGAACGGCGGCTGCGATAAGTTTAGTCGCCTGAAGACGATCATACTCTTCAGGGTGCTGTTGACCGTGTAAAAGACCTTGTCACCATTTTTCGAGCGCTCGAAATAGCGGTTCAGAAGCTGTTTCGGCACTGTCTTTAGTTTCTGCTCCTCGTAACTGCCATTCAAGCAAACGGAAAGAGCTCTTGTGGAAATATCGGTCGCCAGAATCTTGGCATCAATATTTTTGTAATTCGACGCGGCCTCGCGAAGAACCATAGCCAATGTGTAGGGCTCTTCGCCGGTGGAGCAAGCCGCCGACCAGAAACGAAAACGCTTGTATCCTTTATCCATCCATGTCCGGAAGACATCCTGAAGGAAATCAAAATGATTCGCCTCGCGGAAAAAACTCGTGACATTGGTGGAAATTGCATCAAGCAGGTGGACAACCTCCTCACCGCTTTCGTCGCCGAGCACCCGCTCGAGATAGGTGCGATGCTCCTGTATATTCAGGGCACGCATGCGCTTCCCGATCCGCGCCCGCACGAGGGCTTCCTTGCCCTGAGACAGTGCGATACCGCTCTTCTCGTACACTATCTCTCTGATTTTATTAAAGGTTCCTTTGTCCATTTTTTAAGTAGCCTGCCAGTTGAAAACACCCGATCTCTCACTTGATCAGCATTAGATGCGCCACAATTGCAAACTATCTAATGACCGCAGGAATTTCCGTCTGTCGCAGCCATCAGAATCCGTTACATTTTATATGTAGGCGCCGATCAACCTCCGATCGTGTCCTTGATTTTCTGGACGATGGCAGCGGGTTCGAACGGCTTGATAATGTAGTTGTTCGCCCCGGCCTTCAGTGCCTCGATTACACGGCTTTTCTCGGCTTCAGTGGTAACCATGATAATAGGGATGGTGTTTCCGGAAGCGCGAATCGCCCGCACAGCTTCTATTCCGAGCATATTGGGCATGTACCAGTCCATCAGGATCAAGTCATACTCCGCGCCGCTATTGACCTTCTCCACTGCTTCATTACCGTCGCCGGCTTGATCAACATCGGTTATCCCCGCCCTGGAAAGCGCACCCATGAGGACCTTCCGCATGACCTCCGAATCGTCCACAACAAGTGCCTTCATTATTTACTTACCTCCCTAGTTATCCAACTCAAACGTGACTCTCAGGTTGAAGGGGCCGAGCTCGCTCTCAAACGGAACCTCCAACCATACCGCCTGCGATGGATATTCAATGGTGTAGTTATCACCACGGATGACGTTTGGAAGGCTGAGATCGATGGGGGAACCGTCACCGGTGAACTTCGACTTGGCGCTTCCGGCAACGATATTGACGATCTCACCCACCCCATCGGTAATGGTCTCGTCAAGCGTGCTCACCTCGATTCCAAGCATCTTGCCAACCATCGCTACGGCTGTCTCGCCGGGAAACGAAAGGGCCACCGTGCCACGCGCCATACCGCTCAATCCTATGAGAGCCGTCAATTCGAAAGGAACTGATTTGCCTTTGGCTACACCGATCTGGCCCTGCTCGACTTTGCTGCCCAACATCGCTGAAAACAGCTTGTGAACGCTGTCAATAAATGGGTTTATGTACTCTATCTTCATCCAAGAATCCTCCGTTGCACTCTCTAAGCTAGATCCAACGCATCATGACGCGGCATTTCGCCTTTTCTGCAAAATCCTTCGCATTCCCAGCCGGGGGGCTCAAAGCACGCTGATGCCTGAAAAGAGCTGGGATCGATGACTTACGCCTGAGTCACCTTGTCTATCAACTCCATCTCGCCTCCCGTCAGAACCTTGTCGACGTCAAGTAACATGACCACTTTGTCGGCGATCTTGCCCATGCCAAGGATGAAATCAGTGTCGACTTCAGCTCCCAGCTCGGGCGGAGGCTCTATCTGTCCCGCTTCAATGTCCATCACTTCAGACACTTCGTCCACGATAGTTCCCATCGTCACCTTCTGTGACTCGCGAATCACCTGGACAACGATAATGACGGTTTTCTCCGTGTCGTCTTTCGATTCCAAACCGAACTTAATCCTCAAGTCGACGACCGGGATGACCTTGCCACGCAAGTTAATCACCCCGCGGATAAATTCGGGGGTTCGTGGAACACGGGTTACGCTCATCATCCCGATGATTTCCTGGACCTTGAGAATCTCAAGACCATAGATTTCGCCACCCAAGGCGAAGGTAAGATACTTGCCCGCCTTTTCAGCAAGCGATATGTTATTTTGCTCCGCCATTTATTGGCCTCCTTTACAAACTCCTCACAAAAATCTATGACTCCAATTGCAGCGCTCAAAGAGCGGCTTGTGCGTATCGTTTGACGCCGTTAGCTTTCGCCGTCATCTCGTTCGCTTCTTGACACTCCGCCCTCTTCGCTGATCCCTTCATCTCTCTCGATATCAAAGCCCTCTACTCCGGGCTCTTCTTCTGCGCCGTTGCTCTCACCAGTCGGACCTGCATCCGTCTTTTTATTGTGAGCAAGCTTGACCAGGCCGCCGACATCGAGAATCAGCCCTACTTTGCCATCGGGCATGATAGCGCCCCCGGCAAGACCGGGAGTGTTGCGCATTGATTCTCCCAAGGACTTGATCACGATCTGCTGTTGCCCCAGCAGCTCATCCGTCACCAAGCCTGCGTGTTTACCATCATCCTCAACAACTACCACAAGCGCCTTGGTAGGATCGTCTTCAGCGCCTTCAACACGAAACAGGGCACTCAGCCTGAACAGAGGAATCAACTCACCCTGAACGCTGAGCATCTCGCCGCGTCCAAAGACCGTCGAAATATCACCCTCTTTGGGTTGGATAGACCTTACCACCGAGAGAGTCGGGAGGATATAGCGTTCGCCACCGACTCTGATGACCATTCCGTCGATTATCGCGAGCGTCAGAGGTAACCGCAACGTGAAAACGCTGCCTTTGCCCAGCTCGGAGCGTATCTCTACCTGCCCGCGAAGTGACTCGATGTTGCGTTTGACGACATCCATCCCCACGCCTCTGCCCGAGACGTCGGTCACTTCTTTTGCCGTGGAGAATCCGGGCTCGAATATCAGGTTGAATACATCTTTATCGGACATTCCCTCGCTGCTCTTGATCAACCCGCGCTCAATCGATTTGCGGGTGATTGCCTCGCGGTCGAGTCCCCGGCCGTCGTCTTCTATTTCTATGAATATACTGCCGCCCTTGTGGAAGGCGCGCAGCTCGACTGTCCCGAATCGCGTCTTGCCGGCACTCGTCCTCTGCTCGGGATCGCTTTCAACACCATGGTCGACGGCATTGCGAACCATGTGAACCAGCGGATCGCCGATCCGGTCGACCACAGTCTTATCAAGCTCGGTGTCCTCACCGGTCATGCGGAATTCGATCTGCTTATTCGATTTCTTTGAGAGGTCGCGAACCAGGCGCGCCATTTTCTGGAATGTAGCCCGCACCGGGACCATCCTCAGCGACGTGCCCATTTCCTGTAGCTCCCGCGTGATCTTATCGAGCTGTCGCAAATGGCGGGAGAACTCCGTCGAGGCAATCATGCCAACTTCCTCCGACTGGCTGACCATCGACTCGGCGATTACAAGCTCCCCTATCATTTCCACGAGACGGTCCAAGCGGTCGGCATCGACCTTTAAGGTGTCTTTCACATGTATCGCCGCGACCCCGCCGCTCCGCTGGGCGCGCAAGGCCTGGGCGACATCCTTGGCTGAGGCATCGCCATCGCGAACCAGAATCTCCCCGAGCCTTTCGCGCTCGGGTAGATTCTTTTGTTTCTCCAAAGCAGCTTCGACATCTTCCTGGCTGACTATCCCGCTCTCCACCAGGATATCGCCGATCTTGCGCTCGGAGGGGCCACCCTTCTGCTGCTCGAGCGCGCTCTCTATCTTGCGCTTTGAAGCAACCGCAGAATCGACAAGTATTTCGCCGAGCTTCTTCTTTTTAGGCTCTTGGTCTTGACGCTCGAGAGCCTCCTCTACGCTTTCCATCGTGGCGGTTCCGGTCTCAACCAGAATATGACCGAGTTTTGGCTGGTGCTTATCCCCCGCAGCAGTTGCAGGCGCCGCAACACTCGGTATCCTGCCCGCAGCCACCTCGCGGATGCGCTTGAGCAGGAACGGGAGTGCGGGATCGCCCTCCAGCAGTTCTCCAGTAGATAGAGAATGGCTGACAAATCCGACCAGTTTCTTAAGCATATCCACGGCGTCGAAAGTCACGTCGATCGCATCGCTTACCAGCTTCAAATCACCTCTGCGGGCCTTGTCGAGGAGGTTTTCGGCTTCATGCGCAAGCGAACCTATCTCGTCGAGTGCCATGAAACCCGCCACTCCTTTAATTGTGTGGAAGGCCCGGAAAACAGCGTTCAACGCCTCAACATCCTCAGACTCGGTCTCAAGAGTAAGGATGTGAATGTCCGCGGCGTCCAGATGATCCCTGGCTTCGGTGATGAAGTCGCCGATTAGATCCAGATCGCCATCGAGATATCGGGGCTCACGGCTGACCGGCGCCTCCTCTTCGGGTTCCGGGATCGCCTCTGCGGCCTCCACTCCTCCCATGCCCATCAAACTCAGGATCTCATCAATATCCACGGGGGGATTTTCGCCACCCGAGAGGTAGGCAAAGGCTTTGCCGAGCCAGTCCTTGACGGCGAGGAGGGCATCGATCGCCTGCTGGGGACGCACCGAATTCAGCATATCCTCGGTCGAGTGGCACAGCTTCTCCATTTCGGAAATGCCGAGCAGTGCCGATTCGCCCTTCAGGGTGTGAAGCATTCGCCTGAGCTCGCCCAGTTTGCCTTCATCCTCTGCCTGCTCAAGGTGCAGTATCAATTCCTCGAGATCGTCAAGGTTGCCTGATTGCCGCTCGAGGAACTCCGTAAAAATCGCTTCATCTATATGCGAGGGTAGCTTGTAATCCGAAAGATCCGACGCCTTTTCCTTTTCTGCGTCAACAGCCGCCTGCGATTCACTCGGGAAAACAACCTCGTCCGGATTGCGGCCGTCTCTGACGATTTCCAGCAACGCTGAGACCGTACCTCCCACGGCTTCCAAAGCGGCTGCAGGATTACCCACCTCGTTGAGAATCAGCGACTCAATCAGCTTGATCGCCGACTCGGCGGCCTCCGACTCCCTCTCCTTCTTTGTCTCCTCAGCCAGCTTCGAGATCTCCTCGAGCTTCACGAGGATATCTGTCAGCGCCGGTAAATCCGAAGGCTCGGCGAAAACCAGGGCTTCGCAAATATTGTCCAGTTTCTCGACAAGGATCGCATTTTCGTTTGGGGAAGCAGCCGCGGCTTTTTTCTTTACGGCGGTTTTGGATTTCACCGCCTGCTTCTTAACGGAAGGCTTCTTCTCAACGCCTTTCTTTGAGGCGATCTTGCTTTTCTTAGATTTATTCTCTTTATCCTTGGCTGCCATTAACTCGCTCCTGGTATGTGCATCACCCAAACGTTCACGCGCGCAGTGCCCGATTTGACAACTCCAAAGAAACATAGGAGTCAGTGTTCTGCATCAAATACGTATAACGAACCGACAATTTTCGAATCTTTGCAAAGTTTATAAACCGCAAAAGCCTACTCCAGTCGATATGCCCTATCCGCAATGAATAGGGCTTCCATCAAACCGCTTGAAACATGCGGCTCGTTTCTGACAAGGATTATCCCGCCACTACCGGCTGCAGGTATGCGAAGTTAGGCTGCCACCTGCCCTCCTACCCGTTCCAAACCACGCTGAAACATCCAACCTTTTTCCAAGTTATTCCTACTAATTTATCAATTTGTTCATCCCATTTCTTAAGCTGCGGGATGGATGTAACCCGTTAAATGCAAGAGGATTATACTCCGAAAAAAGGGCATGAAACAAGTGGATGGGCAATAATCCAATAACATTTTTCTCCCTTGACGGCTATCCGATCAGCTGAAGATATACATACACATTCATGTTATATTGAGCATGCGGTCAGCGGCAGATCACGACTTGGGATCAGCATGCGACACGAGCACTACATGAGGCTTGCCCTCGAGCAAGCCGATCTGGCACGCCGGAAAGGCGAGGTTCCGATAGGAGCCGTAGCTTTGATGAACGGCAAGGTTATCGCCGGTGCGCATAACTCACCGATAAGCGAGACCGATCCGACGGCCCACGCAGAAATCCTTGTGCTGCGCTCTGCTGCTGAGAAGCTTGGCGTCTATCGTCTAGAAGGTTTGGAGATATACGTAACGCTCGAACCGTGTTTGATGTGCTTCGGCGCAATGCTGCACGCGAGAGTGGCCAGGCTGGTGTACGGCGCGGACGACCCGAAGGTGGGCCTGAGCCTGATTTTGGAGAGCCGCCTGCAGGAAGCTCATTTCAACCACCGGATCGAAATCGTCCGCGGCGTCCTAGCCGAAGAGTGCTCGGCTATACTGCAGG
>CBFCZO010000074.1:0-16161 GCA_965602675.1 uncultured bacterium
GTGCCGCAGATGGTGATGAACCTGATCGACTTCCGCATGGACATTGCAGCGGCGATCGCTGCGCCGCGGGTCAGCTTCATCGAGCCTGACTTGATCGCGATAGAGGAGGGGATAGCGCCGAGCGTCAGAGATGCCTTGGCGGCGTTGGGGCACAAGATAAATGTTATGCGGAGGCCGCGCGGTTTGGGCAAAGCCCACGGCCTGACAATTGAATACGATGCGAGTGGCAGGCCGGTGCGTTTCAACGGCGCCGCCGATCCGCGGGGAAGCGGCAAAGCGGAGGGGTACTGAGCAGCGAGGAGAATATACTCTTTATCGCAGAGATTGCTGCAAAAAGGCGCAGAGCTATGAGCGCAAAGACGCAAGCCATTCCGAAGGTTGGTGGCAATAAACTGAAGGATGATAAATAATATCGCCGGGGTGTAGGGACCCCTTTCCATGCATCATCGATCTGGGAGGAGGACTATGCGCGAAGCACATTTCAGGATTTTTCTTGTTTTTCTAATAGTGGCTGGTTGTATGACTGCGGCGAATGCGGCGGACGATCCGGTTGTTTACACGGTGTCGATTCCGAGGCCGCAGACGCATCTGTTCCATGTCGAGATGGGCATCACGGGCATCGAGGGGCCGCACGTCGACTTGTCGATGCCGGTGTGGTGGGGCGCTTACCGCGTGCAGGATTTCTCGGCTAACGTGGTCGAGTTCGCAGCGTTCGATGCGGAAGGCAACAACCTGGACTGGCGCAAGATCGACAAGAACACCTGGCGGATCGAGACGGGCGGCTCGGGGGCAGTCACTGCGAGATATGCCGTCTATTCGCGCGAGATGAGGACGACGACCTCGTGGGTGAACTCAGAGCTGGGCCATATCCTCGGCGGGAATCTGTTCTTCTGGGTGGACGACGAGACGGGCCGTGCCTCGACACTAAAGCTGGAACTTCCGGAAGGCTGGAAAGCGAGCGCGGGGGCTGTTTCCGAGCCGGGCGATCAGACGTTGTTCCGTTTCCCGAGCTACCACGAGATGATCGACACGCCGATGCTGATCGGCATTCACAAGGAGTTCGGCTACGAGGTTGAGGGAAAACCACACCTGGTGGCGGTGGCGGGCAGGACCGATATCGACATCGACCTGTTCGTCGAGGATACAAAGAAGATCGTCGAGGCCTCGGCTGAGTGGTTCGGCGGCCTGCCATACGATAAATATTGCTTCATTCTGGTCTGCTCGCCGAATGCGGGCGGCGGGCTGGAGCACGCCAACGGCACGACGATGATCGTGCCCGACTGGCGCTACCCGCACAAGCGCCTGCGCTGGCTGACCGCGCACGAGTACTTCCACACCTGGAACGTCAAGCGCATCCAGCCGCCCTGCTTCAAGCCCTACGACTACGACCGCGAGATCTTCACCGGTTTCCTGTGGTTCAGCGAGGGCTGCACCGAATATTTCACCGCGCAGTTGCTGCTGCGCGCCGGGCTGTGGACGCGCGAGATGGTTCTGGATGGTTACGCCGAGCTGATCAACGAGTACAGGGGGCGGCCGGGACGGCTCTACGAGAGCGCCTACGAGGGCTCGTTCGACACCTGGCTGGGACGCAGGAGAGGGGAGAATTCGGTCAACGCGAGCTACAGTTACTATCCGAAGGGCGAAATCGCGGGGTTGATAATCAACTTTGAGATGATGCAGCGGACTGGCGGAGAGAAGTGCTTCGACGATGTGTTGATGGCGATGTGGCGCAAGTACCTGGCTGAGGACGCCGGATTCACGACAGAGGATGTGAGGGCGTTGTGCGAGGAGATAGCGGGCGGCTCGTTCGAGCAGGTCTTCGCCGATTACGTCTACGGCGTGAATGACGTGCCGTTCGAGGAGTACTTCCCGATCTGCGGCTACCGGGTGATCCCGGATGCGGAGAGGACGGCCGAGGAGCAGGTCGGAGCGTGGCTGGGCGCGCGGTATCGGGAGGCGGGCGGAAAGGTCGAAGTTACGGCGGTGTTGCGCGACAGTGAAGCCTGGCTGGACGGCTTGAATTACGGCGACGAGATGATCTCCTTCGGCGGGGTGAGAATCGAGAGCTCGGCCGACCTGGATTTGCAGCTGAGGCTGAGCGAGCCCGGGGAGGAGGTGAAGGTGGTAGTCGGCAGAGACGGACTTGTCGAGGTTCTTGTGGTGACGATGGAGGAGTTTCCTCAGCCGATCTACACAATCGACGGCGTGAGGGAGCCCCGAGACATTCACCTGAAATGCAGGGAGAAGTGGCTGGGAGTAGATAAGAACCGGCGTTGATCGGTTAAATCCCGGGCACCGGTGCTGGCAATCCGGTTCCTACTTCTCTTCGGGTTCTCCCTCGACAGTGCGCTGGAAGACGTAGAGGACTCCTTCATAGGTGACCGAGAGGGTGTCGTTTTCAGGATCGTAAGTGCCCTCGATTGTGTCGGTCTCCGAGGAGAACGTGATTACGTTTTCAGCGAATTCGTATGTGCCAGTCCAGGTCATTGTCTGGTCCGGAGTGGTGATGTCGGCGGTGTATTCGCCACCTATCAGTGTTAACTCAACCAGCGGACCGCCTTGGGTGCTGTAGTCGCAGATCCAGAGGCCTTCGATGACGTTCTCGGCTTGAGCGTAGGCGGTCATTGCCGCGAACAGAATAACGAATGCAGTTGTCAGGCATTTTCGGCGCATTAAGTCACCCCCATGAAAGCAGATATTTTGTATCAATAATGTAGCAATCGGGGCAGCAAAGTGCAACAAAATTCGATCACGAGAGAGAGTAAAAGGAAGCACACAAATTGGGGGCGGAGGAGGGGGTGGAGATGCTGGGGAAAGTCCCATCCATGGCGGGATCCCCGCTGCGGCGGGTAGCTAACTGAATCTTTCGGCAACAGGTGGTGCAAGAATCAGGTGTGTTGCTGAGCGAGGAAGTTGAGCCTGGTGCCGGCCTTGATGACGGCGATCTGGTCGGGGTACAGGTCATGCCTGACGGTAATCTCGCCCGCGGCGGTTTTCAGCTTGAGCACTCCGGTGCCGTTGTCGAGCTGTGTGAGGATGTCGTCGGAAGTGATTTCCGCGTCCTGATCGAGCTTGTCGTAGTCGACCGGATCAGTGAAGACGGCCGGGATGATGCCGTAATTGATCAGGTTTTCGCGGTGGATACGCTGGAAGCCTTTGGCGATGACCATCTTGATGCCGAGGTACATGGGGCAGAGGGCGGCGTGCTCGCGGCTGGAGCCCTCGCCGTAGCTGTCGCCCGCGACGATGACACCGTGACGTCCGCTGTTCTTGATCTCCATGGCTCTGGCTGCGAACTCGGGATCGAGGTCGTGGAAGGTGCCCTGGCTGTAGCGCTCGATGTTGGAGCGGTCGGCGAGGAAGCGGCCCGCGGGAGTGATGGTGTCGGTGCTGATCTTGTCGCCGGCCTTGATGGCGACGACGCCCTGGAGCCTGGCAGGGTAGGCTGTGTTGCCGATCGCGGGGCCGATCGTGGGCGGGCGCACGATCTCGACTTCCAGCGGGCGTTCGGGCGGCGGCACGAGGAAGTTGTTATCGGTGATGTAGGAATCGGGCGTGAAGATACCGGGGTCTTCGATGCCGAGCTCGGCGGCGAGTTTGCGCGGATCGATTATGTGGCCGGACACGGCGGCGGCCGCCGCTGCCGACGGGCTGCCGAGATAGACGCCGGCTGAGCGGGTGCCGCTGCGGCCGATGAAGTTTCGGTTGATCGTGCGGAATGAGTTGGTGTTGTCGGCGGGAGCGCTGTGCTGGCCGATGCAGGCGCCGCAGCCGGGTTGGGTGACCTGAGCGCCAGCGGTGTAGATGGTGGAGATGAGCCCCATGTGGGTGGCCATGCGCATCACCTGCTGGCTGGCGGGGGTGACGACGACGTGGACGCCGGGCTTGACGGGGCGTTTCTCGAGGAAGCGTGCGAAGGCTACGAGGTCGCTGATGCGGGCGTTGGTGCATGAGCCGACCACCACCTGGTGAATCGGCGTGCCCTCGACTTCGCTGATCTTCTTGATGTTGCCGGGATTGTGCGGGACGGCGACGAGCGGCTCGAGCGCGTCGAGATCGATTTCCATGATTTCGTCGTATTCCGCGTCAGGCTCGGGAAACAACTCGCTCCATGCCTCGGGGCGGCCCTGTGCTTCGAAGTAGCGGCGAGTGTTATCGTCGGAACCGAAGACCGAAGTTGTGGCGCCGAGTTCGGCGCCCATGTTGACGACTGTAGCGCGTTGTTCGATCGTCAAGTTTTGTGCGCCGGGGCCGAAGTACTCGATCACGGCGTTGACTGAGGTGTCGGTGCTGCGGCGGCGGAGAATCTCGAGGATCAGGTCTTTCGCCTCGACGAAGGGCTTGAAAAAGCCGGTGAGGCGAATGCCGACGACTCTGGGTGCGATGAACTGGAACTTGCCGGTGACCATGGCGACGACGACGTTCATGCCTCCAGTGCCGATGGCCAGCATACCGACGGCGCCCATGGTGGGTGTATGGCTGTCGCTGCCGATCATCGTTTGACCGGTGTGGGCGAAGTGGGCGATGTGGACATCGTGGCAGATGCCGCCGCCGGCCTTGGAGAACCAGGCTCCGTAGTGAGCGGCGACGGTCTGCAGGTAGAGGCCGTCGTTGGCGTTGCGCGGGTCGCCGAAGCCGACAATGTTGTGATCGTGGTAGAAGACCGCGAGTTTGGGCTTGATCTGTTTGAGATCGGGGATGCCGGTGAGGTAGTTGGCGACGGTGGTGCCAGTGGCGTCCTGGCAAAGCGTCTGATCGATGTCGATGGTGATCAGGTCGCCCGGCTTCGGATCGCTACCCGGGGGCATATGAGCGGCGATCAGTTTACCGGTGACGGTTCCTTTCATGAGCCAGTCCTGTCGTTAACTGTAGTTTAGGTTCAATAATATAATAGCACTCTTGTAAATCTACGCTCCCCCCAAGATGGTGATTCCCGCCTGAAGCCGCCGTTGCCCTTTGTTTCGACGGCGTTTAGAATCTGAAGCCGCGATAAAGACTGAAACGGGGAAGCCATGAATCAGGATCTCATCCGCAAGCTTGCTGTAAGCAACGAAAGCAAAATTGTGTTTCTGATAATTGACGGCCTGGGAGGGCTGCCCGATCCGACGACTGGGCTGACGGAATTGGAGACGGCGAACACTCCGAATCTCGACCGCCTTGCCGAAGAGGGTGTCCTGGGCCTGAGCACGCCGATCGCGCCGGGTATCACGCCGGGCAGCGGCCCGGCCCACCTATCGTTATTCGGGTACGACCCGATAGAGGTCGAGGTCGGCAGGGGCATACTCGATATCCTAGGCGTCGGGTTCGAGCTGCAGGAGGGCGACGTAGCAGCGCGGATCAATTTCTGCACCATAGACAAAGACGGCGTGATCACCGACCGCCGCGCCGGCCGCATCCCCGACGAGGAAGGGCTGCGGCTGTGCAAGCAACTGAATGAGAAGATCTCGTTAGCGGGTGTCGAGACGTTCATCATTCATACGAAGGAGTACCGCGGCGGGATCATCCTGCGCGGGGAGGGGCTAAACGGCGACATTCCGGACACCGATCCGCAGTCAGTAGGCAAGAAGCCGCTGCCGGCGAAAGGGCGCTCGTCTGAGGCGGAGAAAACGGCAGAGCTGTTCAACAACCTGATAGGGCAAGCGAAGAAACTCCTGGCCGGTGAGGAGAAGGCGAACATGATCCTGGTGCGGGGCATCGATACCTACCACCCGCTGCCGCAGATGCAGGATATCTACAAGCTAAATCCCGTCTGTGTCGCCGCCTACCCGATGTACCGCGGCCTGGCGAAGCTGGTCGGAATGAAGTTGGTCGACATTCCTTCGACCGCCTCGATCAAGGATGAATTCGACGCTCTAGAAGATATCTGGGAGCATCACGATTTTATTTTCCTTCACATCAAGAAGACCGACAGCGCGGGCGAGGACGGCGATTTCGACAAGAAGGTGCACGTCATCGAGGAGCTCGACCTTGAGGTGCCGCGCCTGTTCGCGCTGGCCCCGAAGGTGATCGTGGTGACAGGCGACCACAGCACGCCGTCGCTGATGAAGAGCCACTCGTGGCACCCGCTGCCGACGATATTGTGGAGCGGACTTTGCCGCCGGGACAGCCAGAAGACATTCGGCGAGAGCGCCTGCGTGCGGGGGGGGATGGGGCGTTTCAAGGCTGTGGACCTGATGCCGCTTGCCCTGGCCAACGCAGGCAAGCTGCTGAAGTTCGGCGCATGAGGCAGAACATAAGATAGTTCCACTGCAGAGAGCACCGGGAGCGAAGAGAATCAGAATATAAAAAAATTGGGGCAGGGATATTTGTGTCCCAGAGGTTAAGTGGTTATACAAGATGGTTTTGTCCGTATTCGGACCTCTTAAGCAAGTTCCCGGATATGCCTGGACTATCACGGCGCTAATCACGGGTATTTTGCTTGGAGGATTTTTCCCCGCCGCTCTTGAATTCATTTCGATCGGCACTCAATGGTTTATCAAGCTCATTATCCAGATTGTGCCGATTTTCATTTTCCTGGCGTTGAGCCCGCCCATTGCCACGCTCGTTCAGCGCGGTTCGGCCGGGAAATTCGGCGGGTCGGTGATCCTTTTATTTGTTCTCAGCTCAACGGTTGCCGGCCTGGTGGGGGTAGTGCTTTCTTCGCTCTTATTCAATATCCCGCTGGTCTCAGAATCTCACGGCAAGGCTTTGGACCTCGTCAGTACTTTGTGCGGCATCGGGGAGCATGGCGCTTCTTTGCCATTGATATCAATACTTCTGGCAATTGCGCTGGGTGCCGTATCCGTGTTCATCCCGCCGCTCCTGAAATTGCTGGGCCATGTCTCCAAAGCCATTTCCAATATGGGGCGAGGAATCGGTTACGTGATGGCTCCATTGATATTCTGCTTTGGAGTTACTATCGGCGTGCGCTTCGGGGCACAGTTGGGGATAAGCCATTATTTCAACACGGTGGTCTATACGTTCGTTTTGTGCCTGATGTGGTTCTTGCTCGCCGTTTTCATTCTTGTCAAGCTCCTGGCCAGGCAATCCGTTGGCAAGGCGCTCAAGGAGTACTTCATTCCAACAGCTATGTTTGCTGCGGGAACGTGCTCCTCCCTTGTAACCCTGCCGGTCAATCTAAGCAGAGCCAAAGCATACGGCGTCCGGAATGAGGTGGCCGATTTTGTGATCCCCTTCGGCGCGGTGATCAACCTGAACGCGAGTGCACTGGTTTACCTCGCATTAGGCCCCTTCGTGATGTCCCATGTTTTCGACTTTGACGTCAGTTGGACGCTTTTATTGATTGCTTGGCCGATTTTGGTTCTTTTTACAATCGCAGCTCCGGGGCTGCCGGCGGGGATGGGGACTCCCCTGTGGGCGGCCACACTCTTCGCCTCACTCGCAGGAGTGGAGGATCCGACAAAAGCGACATTTGTCGCCACCTATATCGCGCTCTGCGGAGGCATCACAGACATGTTGATAACGGCGGTTAACTGCACGACCGACGGATTCGTAGCGATCTTTTTCGACTGTCATTTCGACAGATATTTTGCCAAGAAAGGCTAAGGCTCCGGAGTGCGAGACAACAGGCGGGTATTTATTACAATTGGAGTATGGAAAGACACGGGAGCGATCGGGCACGGTGAATATTCCGCTTATGTGCGAATGGCCTTAGCCTGACTCATCGCGCACAACGTGATGATTACACCACCAACGGAGGTACATAGAGGGCGGACGGAGGCAAGCTGAGATGATTTATTTCCTGATGTCATTAGTCTTATGCGGTTTCGGCGCGCAGGCAGCCGAAAATACAGCGCAAAAAATAGCCGCCGCCGAGCTCGAGGGTTTCGATGCGTGTTTCGTGATGCTGGACCTGGAGTCGGGCGAGTATTTACGCGTGAATCCGGAGCGCTGCGCCGAGCGCCTCAGCCCCTGCTCGACCTTCAAGATAGCGAATTCGCTGATTGCGCTGGAGACGGGCGTGCTCGAGGACGAGAACTCGGAGATCAAGTGGGACGGCAGGAAGCGTGCGCGCGAGACATGGAACCGCGACCAGACACTGGCGAGCGCGGTCAAATACTCTGCGGTCTGGTATTTCCAGGAGGTCGCGGGCCGTATCGGCGCGGAGCGGATGGCGGGATACCTGGAAAAGATCGGCTACGGCAACGAGGACATATCGGGCGGCCTGAAGCGATTCTGGCTGGGGGACTCGCTTAAAATTTCCGCTGACGAGCAGGTGGAGTTCCTGGCCAAGATGGTGAGGAAGGAGTTGCCGTTTTCGGAGAAGAACGTCGAGATCGTAGTAAAGATATTACGGCAAGATGACGTCGCGGGAAAATTATACGGCAAGACTGGTTCCGGCAGGCTGGAGGGGGAGACGCGCATCGGCTGGTTTGTCGGTTTCGTTGAGCTGGAAGGCAATTTCAAGGTTTTCGCCCTGGGTTTAAAAGGGGGCAGAGGTACTCACGGTTTCCTCGCCAAGGACAAGGCGATAGTCATACTCAGGGCTTTGGGGCTGTTGCCGGGCGAAGAGAAATAAACCCTTCCGCCGTACTAATTCAGGAGAGTCTTGAGGTCGAACTGGGCCGCCGGGCCGAGGAACCACTCGAGTGCCGGGATGTCGACGTATAGCAGCACGAGTGTGAGGGCTACGAAGAAAAGCAGGTACGCGGTGAATCCGATCTCGGTTCTGGGAATCCTCTCGGGGTTTCGCGCGGGCGATTTGTCCTTCATTCCGATGGCCAGGTACCAGGTGTAGAGCGCGGCGACGAACGGCAGGCTGAACATCAGCTCGATGCGGTGTTTGATCATAAAAACGGCGAAAAAGAATCCGGAGCACAGCGCGTAGAATATTGCCATCTCGAGCAGACGCCGTTCGGAATAGCTTTTGAATGAAACACGGTAGAGCGCCGCGCTTTCGCGGTCTCCGATGAAACGCAACTCGGCGTAGCGTTTGATATCCATCAGGAAGGCGCCGAACATCCAGTAGCCGATGATCACACTGGATGGGGGCAGGTGGGCGGTGGTGACGGCGAACCAGCCGAGAAAGAGGCGAATGGGATTGTTGATCGATTCGGAGATGACGTCGAGATAAATCCTGTCCTTTGTCCTGAAGGGTCGGACGTTATAGAGGAAACCCTGGATGAGTAGAGCGAGGGCGGCGCCGAAGACCCAAGGATTGATGAGCCAGGCGACGGCCAGTCCGGCGATTCCCAAAACCACGTATTCCAGATAAACAAGCCGTGCATTCATGTTTCCGACGACCGAAGGGCGGTTTTTCTTGACCGGGTGAAATTTGTCGAACTCGGCGTCGAGCCACTCGTTGATTGTGTAATTGGCTGAGGAGACGAGGCAGGCTGAGACGAGTGTGAGGATAATCGGCAGGATTATCTGCCCGGCCGGTGTGGGGAAAAAAAGCAGGGCGAGCACGATACCTGGAAGCACGAAGGCGTTCTTTATCCAGTGCTCGGGGCGGGCGATTGCGATGTATTTCTTGATATTCATAAGTACTCAGCCTTTGTTTTGGTTATTCTCGATTCTAGCCGGTTCTTTAGCCAGAAAAAAGCTTGTCGGCCTGTAATTGATTCTTGCCGAGAGGTTTGTCGGTATTTGCTGCTCTGTTCCGTAAAGCTGCGATTATAGCGAGGAATCCGGTCGAGGCAAGAGTCAGCAGCAGTGGTAGGATGGGGGCGGTGTAGCGCACCTGGCCGATGATTGCGGCATGGAAGAGGGCGTAAGAGAGAATAAAAATCCCCGGCAGCCATCTTCGGGGCTCTGCCAGCGCTTTGAGCTTCGCCCAGCCGACGAGCGCCAGAACAATGGCAATTCCGTTGACCGCCAGCATCAGCAGGCTGAAAAGCGGGTTTGTGGAGAGGAACCAGAATTGAAGAAGCCGGATGGCGCTCATGCCGATGAATCGCAGTGGATCGGCAAGGTGCCGTTGAGTGAAATGCTGCGAGACGGCTCGATCGAGATCGATCTCTTGCTGGAGCGAACGGGTTGGGTGCACGATCCTGCCGTATCCGCTCTGCTCGGCGACCTCTGTCATCGCGTCATAAGCTTCACCGAGCGATTTCGTGGTCGACAACGGGCTAACGAAAGCGTTGGCCGCATAGCGTTCGCCGCACATCAGAGACAGGGCCAGCGAGGCGTGAACCGGGATGAATTCCCCGGTGACAACGGCATTACGGAGAGTCCAAGGCGAGATCAGCAGCACGGCAACAAGGCCGACGACTACGGTCCAGCCGACTGCTTTTTTAAATCCGGCCTTTCTAATCAGCAGTAGGAGGAAAACGACAGCGGGGAAGATCAGCACCGATAATTTGAACAGAGCCGCAAGAGCAATGGTGATTCCCAGCAGCAGAGCCTTTATCAAGCCCGGTTTTTCGATGAGCATGTCAGCTAAGATGAAGATGAGCAGCAAGAGGATTGTGAAGGGGATTTCAATCAGTATGCGCGGTGTGTACCAGATCAGCAGCGGGTGAACGGCGATAAACGCTGAAGCGAGCAGCGCAGTTTTTTCTCCGGCGAGTCTGCGCGCGAGAATAAAGGTGAGGACGACGATCAAGCCGAAGAGGAAGCACTGGGCCACTTGAACCGCGGCGATGTTATGTCCCCCGGTCAGGATGTAGATCAGAGCGAGGAAGGCGGGGTAGCCGGGTCCGCGGATGACGCTTTCCTCTCCGTGGGCGGCGCGGAATCCTTTGCCCTGAGCCATATTCCAGGCGAGCACATCGTATTCGTCGGGGCTGATGTTGATGTCGAATATTTCCTGGACCGCCGGGAAGACTAAAAAGACAAAAACAAGACATCCGATGGTAGCCAGCACGGCCAGCACGGCGACCAACACGCGTGTGTCAATATTTGCCAGCTTCAAATGTCAGTCCTCGGTTTTCCAATCCTGCGATACCGGAACAGCGAATGCTCCGTGTCTAATGACTTTAAACTGTTCTCCTACGCAAAGAACGACTGTGGAAGGAAGCGACGGCGGCAGCGGGCCGATATCAACGAAAGCATCTATCTCGGCGTCGAATTCCCGCGTGATTTCCTCCGGCAGCGCCAGCGCCTGTTCACCGCTGCGATTGGCGCTTGTGGAGGTGAGGGTTCCTCCCGCCGCAGCGCAGATCGCGCGGCAGAGCGTATGGGCAGGCACGCGGAAGCCCAGCTCAGTGCCGCCGCGCAGCAGGTCGGGCGGCAGGCCGGAGCGGACTTTCATCACAAGGGTCAGTGGGGCCGGCCAGTATTTCATCAGCCGGCGGGCTGAGGGCGGGATATCCTCGCACCAGGAGTTGAGGCGCCACGGTTCGTCGAGCAGCAGAGGGAGCGGCTTCGTGTGCTCGCGCCCCTTGATGCGATAGATGCGGTTGAGCGCTTTGGTGCTGCCCGGGGCGCAGCCGAGGCCGTAGAGTGTGTCGGTGGGATAAGCGATCACGCCGTCGGCGGCGAATAGAGCGGTAATGCGGCGCAGAGCTTCTTCGTCTTTGGGCGAGTTGACGGCTATCCTCAACATACGACTGTCACTGGACGATGTCTCAGCATATTATGTTAATAGCTGATTCGAGGGAAGCAAGTGCAAATTCGGCAGATAACAAGTAAATACAACCGGCTATTGAAGGAGTTCCGCCGCCCGGCGCCGGTGGGCGAGTTTGCGCTGGTCGAGGGTGCCAAGCTGTTGTCGGACGCGTTGGATGCGGGGGTCAGGTTCGAGCGCGTCGCTGTAGGGGAAAAAAGCGCGGATCGTTTTGGCGAGCTTCTCGAGCGATGCGAGCGGTCGGGTGCGGAACTGATTTCACTGCCTTCAAGCCTGCTCTCGGGAATCAGCGATGTCGTGACGGGCCAGGGCATCTGCGCGCTTTTCAGGCCGCAGCACACTCCTCTTGAAACGATAAAATTGGGTGGAAATCCGCTGGTGTTGGTTGCTGACGGGATTCAGGATCCGGGTAACATGGGCGCGATGGTGCGTAGCGCGGCGGCCTTCGGTGCGGACGCGCTGATAGCGCTGCCGGGTTGCGCCGATATCTGGAGCGCCAAGACGATCCGCGGCTCGGCGGGCGCCTGTTTTCGCGTGCAGTCGGCCCGGGCCGAGGCGTGTGAGGTCTTCGAGTTTCTGCAGGGAAGAAGGGTTGCGACATATGCTTTGGACGCATCGGGGAGTGTAGAGCTGGGCGACTGCGACCTCAGCGGTGCGTGTGCTATCATCGTCGGGAGCGAAGGTGGGGGGCTCTCCGAGGGTATGAGGACGGCCGTCGAGCGGACGGTCAGGATTCCCATGAAGGAATCGTTGGAGAGTCTGAACGCCGCGGTTGCAGCGGCAATCGCCCTTTATACGGCATCCATTCAACGGGCCCGCAAGTGACCAAGGAACTCTTTGACGACGGAGATCTGCATACCCAGGCAGCACCCGAATCCCCTCTTGCCGACCGTTTACGCCCTCGGACTCTCGAGGAGTTAGTGGGGCAAGAGAAGATCCTGGGTGAAGGCAGCGTTCTGCGGCGCCTTATCGAGGAAGACCGGCTCACATCCGTGATTCTCTGGGGACCGCCGGGCTCTGGTAAGACAACTCTCGCCGGCATAATCGCGGAACACACTGCCGCCGATTTCATCGCCTTTAGCGCCGTCACATCGGGGGTGAAGGAGGTCAGGCAGATAATCAACGCAGCGGGATTGCTGCGCCGCAGCGAAGGCAGGCGGTCGATCCTTTTCATCGACGAGCTGCACCGCTTCAACAAGGCTCAGCAGGACGCGTTTTTGCCCGCGGTCGAGGACGGGACGATCGTGCTGATCGGGGCGACCACCGAGAATCCCAGCTTCGAGGTCAACACTCCACTGCTCAGCCGCAGCCGGGTGTTCATCTTCGAGCCGCTCTCGGTGGAGGACATCGTTACGATCCTGCGGAAGGCGTTGGAGGACGAGGAGCGCGGCCTGGCGGGTTGGAAGCCGCTGATTACCGACAAGCTGGTGGAGAAGATTGCGGTGTGGTGCGACGGCGACGCGCGGGTGGCGTTGACGACGCTCGAGCTGGCAACGCTGTCGTGCAAGCCGGATAAGAAGGGCGAACGGCGGCTGACGGAGGAGCTGGTCGGGGGAGCGCTGGGGCGGAGGACTCCCGCCTACGACAAGCAGGGCGAGGAGCACTTCAACCTGATCAGCGCGCTGCACAAGAGCATGCGCAACTCCGATCCCGATGCCTCGCTCTACTGGCTGGGGAGGATGGTGGAGTCGGGCGAGGAACCGCTCTACATCGCGCGGCGGGTGGTGCGCTTCGCGAGCGAGGACGTCGGCATGGCCGACCCGCGCGCGTTGCAGGTCGCGGTGGCCGCGCAGCAGGCGGTGCATTTCATCGGCATGCCGGAGGGCAACCTGGCCTTGGCCGAGGCTGTCGTTTACATGGCGACCGCGCCGAAGAGCAACGCGCTCTACGTGGGCTACAAGAAGGTTCAGAAAGACGTGATGGAGACGCGCGACGAGGGGGTGCCGTTGTCGATTCGCAACGCGCCGACACGGCTGATGAAGGAGGTTGGTTACGGGGCGGGCTACAAGTACGCGCATGAGTATCCCGAAGCGGCGACCGACCTGCAGTGCCTGCCGGATTCGCTGGCGGGGCGTCAATATTACAATCCCACGAGCCGCGGATTCGAGAAGACGGTTAGGGAGCGGATGGAGTTCCTGGCCAGGATGCGTGAGGAATTCCAGAAGAAGAATAAAGAGAAGAGGAAGCCGGACGGAGAAGATCAGAGGAAAGGGTCGAAAGAACGAGGAGGCGAGTGATGAAAGAAAGACTGACGACGGTGATTCTGATCCTGGCGCTTGTCGCGCTGCCCGCTATTGCACAGGAAGAGCAGGCTAAAAGCGATGAGGAGTTGTTGCAGAAGGCGAACAAGCTGATCCATGACGCGCTGGTGATCGACGGCCACTGCGACACGGTGATGGGCGCGTTGCGTGGGCAGATCGACCTGAGCGCGCGCAACGAGGAAGGGCACATGGATATCCCGCGGATGCTGGAAGCCGGGCTGGACACTCAGTTCTTCGCCTGCTTCACATCGCCGCGCGATCTCGAGGCTTCGCCGGAGACCACGCTTGCGATGCTCGACGTGTTGCACCAGACGGCCGAAAAGGACGACCGCTTCGTGATCGTCAACACCGCCGACGACATCCTGAAGGCGAAGAAGGCGGGCAAGATCGCCTGCATCCCGGCGATAGAGGGGGGCCACTCTCTTGCCGGCGACATCCGCCTGATGCGCGACTACCGGCGGCTGGGCGTCCGCTACCTGACACTGACCTGGAACAACAGCAACGAGTTTGCCGACTCCTCGACTCCCGACCAAAGCAATTACGGCGACCTGCCGAACCGCGGGGGGCTTACCGACCTCGGGCGCGAGCTGGTGAAGGAGATGAACCGCATCGGAGTGATCATAGACGTCAGCCATGTGCACGACGATACCTTCTGGGATGTGATCGAGGTCAGCAGCAAGCCGATCATCGCGTCGCACTCCTGCTGCTGGGCGATCAATCCGGTCAATCGCAACCTGAAGGACGACATGCTGAAAGCGCTGGTTCGCAACGGCGGCGTGGTCGGGATCAACTACTACAACGGCTTTCTCAGCAAGGAGTATGCAGATGCGACCGAGGGCTTCTGGCCCACTGCGCGCGTCAAGCGCCAGGAGATCATGGAGCAGTACAAGGACGACGAGGAAGCTATCCACCGCGAGTGGCGCAAGTACGTGACGGAGGTCCGCGCCGGCTGGCCCAAGGTGCCGATGTCGGTGCTGGTGGACCACATCGATCACGTGGTGAAGGTTGCGGGGATCGACCATGTGGGCCTGGGCAGCGACTTCGACGGCATCTCCGACGCTCCGGTCGGGTTGGAGGACGTCACCGGGATGGTGAACATCGTCGTGGAGCTTTTGCGGCGCGGCTACAGCGAGGAGGACATCCGCAAGATTCTCGGTGAGAACTTCCTGCGGGTGATCAGGGCGAACGACGTAGACTGGAGTTGAGCGCTGATGGCCGGCGCGCAATTCCAGTGCAGCGGCGGGTTCCGGCTCGAGGGCGGGGTCTCTGCGCTGGATGTATCGCCGCGAGGGGAATTGTGCCTGGCCGGTGGGACGGCGGGGGAGCTCGCACTTCTCAACCCTGATGGAACGGAACACTGGCGCCGGAAGCTCGATGCGCGTGTTGTCGAGGTGCGCTGTTCTGAAGACGGGACTTTCAGCGTCGCGCTCACCGAAGACCGGCTGCTCACAGTGGTCGATCGCGAGGGCGGCATCGCCTGGCAGAAAGAGCTTCAGCATGAGGCCGCCTGCATCGATCTTCGCCACGGCAGCAACCTGATCGCAATCGGCAACCGCTTCGGCTACATGCGGCACTGGTCGATCCACGGCAAGCGAATGCAGAGCGCGGAGGCTCCGCACCCGATCGATTTCATCCGCTATTCGCCGTCGGGGAACATCTGCGCCCTGGCGTGCGAGGACGGGCGGGTGACGCTGCTGGGCTACGACGCGGAGAGGATCTGGACAGCGCTGGTTCACAGAATGATTCTGGGTCTCGACGTGGCCCGGCGCGCAAATTTCATCATCGCTCCCTCGCGTGTCGACGGTATTGTGGCGATGGATGGCGAGGGAAACGGGGTGGGGGTATATGAGCTGGCCGATCCGATAGTATGCGCCGAGATAGACGATGACGGAGGGATAATCGCCGCGCTCGACGCCGACGGCAGGCTGATAGTGCTGGACCGCGAGGCGCGGCTGCTCTGCCGGCAGGAGCTCGGGATGAGGGCCGGCAAGCTGGCTGTGGACAGCGGCGGGGCGTTTATCGCAACGGCCTCGAATGCGGGCGAGATCAAAATCTACCGGCGCGCTGACGGGGCGGTGGCGCGGGATGATTTCGTCGAAGTGGCCGAGAAGCGCGGCAAAATGAAGCCGACGGAAGAGGACGACGCCGTGAGGTTTATCGAGATCTGAACGACAGGCGAGAGGGGGAAGAGATGTCGGAGAAGGCCTTTGTAGGGGAGCTGGAACTGCTGATCCGCTCACGCTACCCGATCATCTGGGTCGAGACGTGGGAGGAGGAGCGGGCGAGCGCGGCTATCGAGACCGTCGCGAAGAAGCTGGACAAGCGGGTGTTCCATTACAACTGCCTGGGCAACATGACCGAGGGTGAGGCCGTGGTGGAGAACACCGAGAC
>CBFCZO010000075.1:0-16125 GCA_965602675.1 uncultured bacterium
AGGCGAGATGAAATCCGCCCAGCCCCTTGACCGCCACTATCCGGCCTTCCATCAATGCCCCCACAGCCGACTGCAGTGGCTTGCCCGGCTGCACTTCCCCTTCGTTGTCGGTGAATTGCAGTTGAGGTCCGCACACCGGACAGGCGTTGGGTTGCGCGTGGAAGCGGCGGTCGGCGGGCTCGTCGTATTCCCTCTGGCAATCCGCGCACATCTTGAAGTCAGCCATCGAAGTTTTTGGCCTGTCGTATGGCAGCTCCCTGATGATGCTGTAACGCGGTCCGCAGTTCGTACAGTTGATGAAGGGATACCCGAAGCGGCGGTCGCTTGGATCGAACAGTTCTCTAAGGCAATCTTCGCAGATGCCGATGTCGGGGCTGATGAGGGTATCGACCGACTCTTCCGCTTCGCTTTTCTCGATCTGAAAGCTGCTGTAACGGTTTTGCTGCGCCGGCTCGACTGTAATCTCCGTGATTACCGCCAGGGGGGGAGCCTGGGCGGCGATCGCCGACTGGAAAGCGTCAAGGTCCGCGTGCCGGCCTTCCGCTTCGATGATCACACCGGAAGAGGTGTTGCTGACGCGGCCCGCGATTCTAAACTCCCGCGCAAGGCGATAAACAAAAGGACGGAATCCCACTCCCTGGACGATGCCGCGTACTCGTATCAGGCGGGCCTCAGGCACCTTTGCCTTCCGCCTCGCCCAGCAGCCACTCGCACCACTTTTCAAGCCCCTCGCCCGTCTTGCAGGAAAGCTTGAAAATCAGAATGTCCGGGCTGAGCGCGCGGGCGTAGCCGATCGCTGCCTGCGGATCGAAATCGACGTGGGGCAGCAGGTCGGTTTTGTTGATCACCAGCACGCCGGAGCGGGCGAACATCGCAGGGTACTTCTGCGGCTTGTCGTCGCCCTCGGCGGTGGAGACGATTGCCACCTTCATATCTTCGCCGAGGTCATAGCTCGAGGGGCAGACGAGGTTGCCGATATTCTCGATGAACAGCAGCTTGAGGCCGTCGAGCGGCAGGTTCTTCAGCGCGCGGTTGATCATCTTGGCATCGAGATGGCAGGCTCCGCCGGTCTCGATCTGTTGTACCGGAACGCCGTATCCGGCCAGCCTTCGCGCATCGTTGTCCGTGTGAACGTCACCCTCGATTACGCCGATAGCTATCTTTTCGCGCAGTATCTCGAGCGTCCGCTCCAGCAGGGTCGTCTTGCCGCTGCCCGGTGAGCTGACCAGATTCAGGCAGAGGATCCCCGCCTCGGTGAAGCGCTTGCGCAGCTCGGCTGCGAGGACATCATTTTCGTTGAGAACCTTGCGTTGAAGTCTGATTGTATCCACGTCGCACCCTCCCCCAACAATATACAAGTCTTCAGATTTTGCTACAAGGCACCCGGGCGCCTGCGGCTTGGCTTGGTACGCCTAGTTTTCCTTGGCTGTCTCGATTCTTGGGAAGATCGGTTCGGGTTTGCCGACCACCACTCCCTGCGGGAAGTTGCCCCAGACGAGATCGTCGAAGCGCGCCGCGTCGATGGAACCGGGCAGATTCATCTGAGCCCAGATCTTAGCCGCGGCACCGGGGACGATCGGGTAGGCGCAGACGGCGATCCAGCGAAGCGCTTCGGCGATGTTGAACATCACTTCCAGCAAGGTTTCGCGCTTGTCTGGATCCCTGTTGAGCGCCCACGGTTGCTGCTTATCGATGTAGAGATTTACGCCGTCGACCATCTCAATCAATCTGTCGGGCATCTCGTGCAGCCGCCAGCCGATCAGGCTGTCGAGATATTTCTCCGGCAGCGATACGTCAAACACCGCGTTTTCCCCCGCACTAGGATTCTCCGGGATCTCAACCTTGCCGTCGCAGTACTTGCGGATCATCGTCAGGCTGCGGTTGATGAGGTTGCCGAGGTTGTTGGCCAGGTCGGCGTTGTAGATGTCGACGAAGCGCTCGAGCGTGAAATCGCCGTCCTGGCCCCAATGGATCTCCTTGGCGAGGAAATAGCGTAGCGCGTCGGCCCCGTGCTGGTTGACGATTTCCATCGGGTCGATCACCGTTCCGCGCGTCTTGCTCATCTTCTCGCCGCGGAAGTGTACGAAGCCGTGGCCGAAGATCGTCTCCGGCAACGGCAAGCCGGCACTGAGCAGCATCGCCGGCCAGTAGATGCAGTGGAAGCGGGTTATATCCTTGCCGATGATCTGAAGTTTTGCCGGCCAGAACTTAGCGAACGCTTTTTCGTCGTCGGAGTATCCGACAGCGCTCACGTAGTTGATCAGCGCGTCGAACCAAACGTAGGTTACCGCACTTTCATCCCACGGCAGGGGCACGCCCCACTGCGAACCGGAACGGGAAATGGAGATATCCTCCAGTCCATCCTTAAGAACATTTAAAATCTCGTTCCTGCGAATCTCGGGCTGGATAAACTGGGGATTTTTCTCTATGTGCTCGAGTAGAGGGTCGCGGTAGCGGCTCAGGCGGAAAAAATAATTCTCTTCCTCGAGCCATTCGCAGGCGATGTCGTGAACCGGGCAGTGGTTCTCCCCCGAGGACTCGGCGAGATCCTTCTTTTGGTAGAAGCGCTCGCAGCTCGCGCAGTAGAAGCCTTCGTACTTGCCGGTGAAAATGTCATCCTTTTCATAGATCCGCCTGAGCAGATCGCGGACGGTGGCCTCGTGGCGCTGGCTCGTCGTGCGGATGAAAACATCGTAGCTGAGCTCGAGGCTCTCCCACACTGCGATGAATTTGTCCACCATCTCATCGCAAAACTGCAGCGGTTCCATGCCCAGCTCTTCCGCCTTGCGGGCGACATTGGTGCTGTGCTCGTCGGTGCCCATCTGAAAGATGACGTCGAGGCCGCGCATCCGCATCACCCGGGCGATGATGTCCGCGCCGATCTTCTCGTACGCGTGGCCGACGTGCGGCTTGGAGTTGACATAATCGATGGCGGTCGTGACGTAGAAATGCTTACTCATCTCCATGGGCTCCTGTTTGCTGCCGGCGGGTATTTCGCAGCACACTCTATCCTATTAGAGTCTTGGGAACTCCCACCCGGAATAGTCCTTGCTTATAGCACTTTAATTCCAGCCGTGTCAATGAATTGCCCCCACCCCTTACTTACCCGTATCCGGCAGGAAAAAAAGCTATGAACTTAACCTCGATTCACTTGGAGTTTTGAGGGTCGACAAGATGTGATAATCCTTGTATCATCTTTGAATTAAACGAGATAAAGGAAACAGAATGGAATGAAGATGACCGGAATACGCGTTCTGATGGTTGACGATTCTCCTGAGGATATAACTCTCATTTCAGCGACGCTCACCAGATACGATCCCAACTTAGAGATCGAGGGAGTCAGCAATTCAGATGAGTGCCTCAAGGAGCTGGAACGTGATCAGTTCGATTTGCTGGTCGTCGATTACGATCTCGAGGCCGGTGAGGACGGCCTTGAGCTGATCAGCAAGGTTAAAGACAAGGGCTGGGCCTTGCCGGTAATTTTTATGACGGGGTGGGGTAGCGAGGAGGTCGCGGCGGAGGCTTTCAGGCAGGGGGTTGTCGACTACTTCGTCAAGGAAGTCGATTACAGCCACGTCACTCGTCTGGCCAATGCTATTCGGAATGCGGTTGCCCAGTCGCGAGCCGAGGCTGAGAAGGAATTGCTGAGCAGGCGACTCGAGGAGAGCGAGCAGCGTTACCGCGCGCTGGCTGAGAGCACCTTCGAAGCAATCATCGGGTTTCACGAGGATGGATCGATTACCTTCGGGAATTCCGCCTTGAAACGACAACTCGGCCTCGAACCCGGCGAAGCAAAAGGTTAGGGTATCCGCTCCTTCCTAAGGATTCTGGATGAAAACGGAGCGGAGCTCGAAGGCGACCAGCCGTCGTTTAACAGACTCTCGGGGCGGGAAATCCAGGGCGAATGGCTTCATCCCGACGGCAGGTCGATACCTATAGAGTTCACCTTGTCGCCGGCTGACAGCGCATCCGGTTTCGATTACGTCCTTGTCGTCAGAGATATTACAGCTCGCAAGAAGATGGAAATGGAGCTCTATCAGAAACAAATGGAGCTGATCCAGGCCGGCAAGATGGCCACACTTGAAGAGATGGCGGCCGGCGTGGCCCATGAGCTGAACCAGCCGCTCAATACTATCAGGATCGCATCCAGCCGTTTGCGCAGAAAGCTCGGAGCTGAACACAAGGGAGCTGAATTCTTCGAGGAAAAATTGAAGCTGATCGAAAACCAGGTGGACAGGGCGGCCGGCATCATTGAGCACATGAGGCTCTTCGGGCGCAAATCACGCCAGAAAATGGAAGCGGTAAGCATAACAACGGCGATCGATGGTGTCTTCACCATTCTTGGCGAGCAGTTGCGATCTCAGGGAATCGAAGTCTATTACGAAGCCGAGGAAAATCTGCCCCTGGTGCATGCCGAGCAGCCGAGACTGGAACAGGTTTTTCTGAACATAATAGGTAATGCGCGCGAGGCGATGGAAGCCGCGGAGAAGGATCTGTCCGCGGGTGAGAGCTCACACAAACGGCTCGAAATCAAAGCCTATTCGAAAAGCGATGACGAAGTGACGATTGATTTTAAAGACAACGGCCGCGGTATGCCCGCCGAGGTCTCCGAGCGGGTCTTCGAGCCGTTCTTCACAACCAAGGAAGTGGGCCAGGGCACTGGGCTGGGATTGTCGCTTAGCTACAGCATAATCAGGGATTTTAAAGGTAAAATTGAGTGCACAAGCAAAGAGGATGAAGGAACAGTCTTCAGGATCACCCTCAGGCGCGCGGATGAAACGACATCGACGAAAGGGGACGCGGAATGAACTCCACAGCAATCTTGGTCGTCGAGGACGAACGCAATACGTTAGACGAATTGTGTGAATTCCTGATTGAGGAAGGGCATGACGTTGTCGGAGCCTCCGACGGCAAAAAAGCGCTCGAGAAGTTTGAAAAGCGGCATTTCGACATTGTCATAACCGATGTCAAGATGCCGAAAATGAACGGCATCGAACTCCTGCGCAGGATCAAGAAACTGAATCAGAGGACCAGCGTTGTCATTGTCACGGGACACGGCACCGAAGAGGTCGCCGTCTCCGCGTTGCGCGCCGGAGCCAGCAATTACCTCAAAAAGCCGATTGATCTTAGGGAACTGGAGCGGGTTACGTATTCGTTGATATCTCTGGCGGAGGCGCGAGAAATCGATCTTGTCGCGAATCGGATCCTCAGGGAAGAGACGCGCAGGCTGGTAATACCGAGCAAGTTGGAAATGGTTCCCGCGGTTGTCAACAACCTCTGCCGTTCCCTCTCGCTGGTGTTCGACCTCACGACAATCGAAAGGATCGAGATCGCAGTCGGAGAGATGCTGATGAATGCGCTGGAGCACGGCAACCTTGAGATCTCCTATGAAGAGAAGGCAAAAGCGCATGAAAGCGGAAATTACTCCGATCTGCTCGACGCCCGTCTCCAGGATGAAAAATTGGGATCGCGAAGAATCGAAGTCTTCTACCGGCTCTGGCCCGAAGGCGTGGAATTCACCATCCGCGACCAGGGACACGGATTCGACTGGCGCGGCGCGATGGACGCAATATACGCGGATGGCATTGTGAGGCACTCCGGCCGGGGGATCATCCTGACCTCTTATTTCGTCGACGAAATCAAATACAACGATATCGGCAATGAGGTCAGGTTGCTGAAACGGATTCCACAAAAGAAAGAAGCTGAACTGCAGCCTAATTGATCTTGCCCGGAGGCAGCATTTCCAGAAATTCCTCCTCGTCGACAACCATTATTCCCAGTTCCTGGGCTTTGCTGAGCTTGCTGCCCGCTCCGGGGCCGGCGACAACCAGGTCGGTTTTTGCCGAAATCGAGGTTGCCGCCCTTCCACCCAGCCGTTCCACCAGCTCTCTCGCTTCGCTCCTGGTGAGCTTTTCCAAGCCGCCGGTGAACACGACGTTTTTACCGGCAAAGACGGCTTCTTCCGGCCCTTCGGCCCTCTCCACCGCCATCTGAAGACCAGCTTTCCTGAGACGATCTAACAGAGCGCGGTTTTTTTCATCCGTGAAGTAGCGCACGACGCTCTCGGCGACCTGCGGTCCGATTTCGTGCGTGGATTCCAACTCTTCGCGTGTGGCGGCCTCCAGATGGTCGATCGATGGGAACTCGCGGGCAAGCACTCTCGCCAGGTGCTCTCCCACATGCCGGATCCCAAGCGCGAACAGCAGGCGAGAGTAGACTTGCTTGCGGCTCTCCTCGATGGCCTCTACCAGGTTGGCGGCGCTGGTCTCGGCGAATCGCTCGAGCCCGACAAGCCGTTCGGTTGTCAGATCGTAGATGTCGGCGACATCCTTGACCAAACCCTCGTCAACCAGCTGGTTGACTATCTTTGCACCCAGGCCCTCGATGTCCATCGCGCCCCGAGAGGCGAAATGGCGGATCGATTCACGCACCTGCGCCGGGCAGGAGCTATTGGGGCAGCGCGCCACCACCTCGCCCTCGGGCTTGAAAACATCTGACCCGCAGGCGGGACAGTGTGTGGGGAACGCGAACTCTCGCTCGCTGCCGTCGCGCCGCTCGCCGAGAACACGCACAACCTCGGGAATGACATCGCCCGCGCGCTGGATGATCGCACGGTCGCCGATATGGATGTCCTTGCGCCGGATCTCGTCCTCGTTGTGCAGCGTGGCACGGCTGACCGTCACGCCGGCCACCCTGACAGGCTCAAGCTCGGCGACGGGAGTCAGCGCGCCCGTCCGCCCGACCTGAATCGTGATGTCATTGATCTTCGTTTCAGCCTGCATCGGCTTGAATTTGAATGCTATCGCCCAACGCGGCGAGCGGCTGACTTCGCCGAGGATATCGCGCTGGTCGAAGCGATCGACCTTGACCACGATGCCGTCGATTTCGTAATCGAGGTCCTCTCTCATGGCCTCGATTTCACGGTAGAACCTGATTACTTCCTCCGCGCCGCGGCAGGGCCGGCCGAGTTCATTTACCTTGAAACCCCATTCGCGCAACGCCGAAAGCGTGTCGCCGTGATGCTCGAATTCGATTCCCTCGCAAGCACCAACCCCGTAGCAGAACAGGGCGAGTTCGCGGCTGGCGGTAATGCTGCTGTCGAGCTGGCGGATCGATCCTGCTGCAGCATTACGCGGATTCGCGAACAAAGGCTGGCCTTCCTTCTCCCTGCGGGCGTTCAGGCGGCGGAAGGCGCTGCTCAACATTATCGCCTCGCCGCGGACCTCCAGCAGGGGCGGCAGCGGGAACCTGTCGTTTTCCCGCAGCCGTAATCGAACCGTTTTGACGGTTTTCAGATTGGTTGTGACGTTCTCTCCGGTCACTCCGTCGCCGCGCGTGGAGCCCACGTCGAGGATTCCGTCGCGGTAGACCAGCTCAACCGCCAGGCCGTCGAACTTTAGCTCGGCGAAGTATTCGACTGCCTCCTCGGTTTCGAGGTTTTTACGCACCCGCCCGTCGAATGCCAGGAACTCCTCCTCGTCCATCGCGTTTGAAAGCGAGAGCATCGGCACCGAGTGCGTATAAGGTTCGAACTTGTCGAGCGGAGGAGCGCCCACTCGCCCCGTGGGAGAATCGGGGCCGGCGAACTCGGGATGAAGAGCTTCGAGTTCCTGGAGCCGGCGGAAGAGGATGTCGTACTCAGCGTCGGTTATCGAAGGCTCGTCGAGAACGTGGTAGCGGTAATTATGCTCCTCGACCTCCCTGCGCAACGCCTCGATTTCCGATTTTATCCTTCCGCTCATGCCGTAATCTTAGCCTATCGGCTTGCGCGTTGGAATAGCGCTGATGAGTTTGACAGCCCCGTATTCCATAACTGTGGTCAGTGAATTGAACGTCGATTTATCCTGGAGTCTGCCTCAGGTCCCCAAAAAATTCACTATCGCGAAAGATGCCTCTGGATGAGCCTCATCCAACAGGACGGTCCCTTTAATCCGGAGTTGATCGTGGCTCTGGCCGGCTCGCGCTTAGTCGATGAAAATGCTATAATTTAAAGCTTGTAGAGCGGTCATTGAAGGATATAATCGTTAACCTTTGGGCTCCTGTCGGATTGCCCCCGGATGCTTGACAATATTTTTGCGCGCATGCTAGTGTGTCGCCACTTTTGAGCAGGATTGAAATGATTATTGAAGTCAACAAGTTACTTAATCAAACCCTACGCATCGCGAAACCCGTCCGGATGGGTGGCGACAGGCGCCCTCTGGAGGGCGTGAGCTATGCCGGGCCCGTCGACATCGACTTTACCTTGGTGGGCAAAAAACGCGATGTGAAGCTCACCGGCACCTTCTCAACCCGGCTGATGCTTACGTGTCACAGGTGCGTGGCCAGATTCGAGCATCAGCTTGAACGGGAGTTGGACCTGCTCTTCATACCGCGCGACAGCATGCCTGATGAAATCGATGTGGAGCTGGCGGACAAAGATATGAAAATCGCCTCCTATCTCGATGTGATCGACCTGGCACAGGTGATCGACGAGCAGGTGGCATTGGCTCTACCGATGAAAATCCTTTGCGACGAAGACTGCAAGGGCCTCTGCCCGCAGTGCGGAACAGATCTGAACAAAAGCGCTTGTAACTGCACCAAAGAGGTCGTCGACGACCGCCTCCTGGTGCTCAAGGATATTAAGGAAAAGATGTTCGGAGGCGGAAAGGGCTGAGTTTTCCTGCCTCGGAAATTCCTTTTTAAAGTGAGAGAGACCGAAAATGGCCAATCCAAAAAGAAAAATATCAAAAGGCCGCCGGGATCGTAGGCGCAGCCACGACAGCCTCGGGACTCCCGGCGTGTCGATTTGTCCCAATTGCTATGAGATGAAAATGCCGCATCGCGCTTGTGCAGCGTGCGGTTACTACAAAGGCCGCGAAGTTATCAAGATCGAAGAAGAGTAATTACCGGGTGCAAAGCAATTGAGAACGGATCGCGACGTAAGGGTCGATAGACGATGATAGTTGCTGTCGACGCCATGGGTGGTGACTACGCGCCTGCTAATCCTGTGGCCGGAGCCGTAAAGGCCGCCCGCGAGGAAGGAATCGAGATTATCCTCGTTGGCGATAAAAATGCCATCAGCGCCGAGCTCGAGAAGCACGAGGCCGACGGACTTCCGATTCAGATAGTGCATGCTTCGGAAGTTATTGAGATGAGGGAGCCGACGCTGACAGCGCTGCGCTCAAAACGTGATTCGTCCATTCGCGTTTGTGCGCGCCTGGTCAAGGACGGCAGGGCTCACGGCATCGTGACTGCCGGCCATACCGGCGCGGCTATGGTGATCTCGAAGACGGTGGTGGGAAACATCGAGGGCATCAAGCGTCCGGCCTTGGCAATACCGGTGCCCACGCCCAGGAGCACTCACCCCGCGGTTTTTCTCGACATCGGAGCAAACGTCACCTGCCGCAGCGTCCACCTAGTTCAGTTCGCCATCATGGGCAACGTTTTCGCCAGGGATATTTTAAGGGTAGCCGAACCAAGAATCGGAGTCCTCAGCAACGGCGAGGAAGCAACCAAGGGCAACGAACTGGTTCGTAAAACCGTGGATCGGCTCTCGCGCAGCAACCTGAATTTCATCGGCCACGTCGAAGGCCGCGATCTCTTCAATGGAAACTGCGATGTCATCGTCACCGACGGCTTTACCGGCAACGCGGTCCTCAAAGCCGCCGAAGGTATCGCCGAGCTGGCCTTCTCCATCCTCAAGGAAGAGGTGCTCAGCAATTGGGTGACAAAGCTCGCGGCGCTGATGATGCGTAGATCATTCAAGCGTTTGAGGGACAAATTAGACTACGCGGAATACGGCGGAGCGTTGCTGTTCGGACTCAAGGATATTTGCGTTATCTGCCACGGGCGCTCGAATCCCAAGGCGATTCAGAACGCCATCAGGACCGCCTCCGAATTCTTCGATTTGAATATAAATAAAGAAATTCAGAAGGGGATTCAGGAACTCTACCAACAAAACATAATTTAATGGAAGGGAGAGATGAAGTGTCCTTCAGCGCGGGAATCATCGGGACCGGCATGGCGCTTCCAGAGAAGATTGTAACCAACGCCGATCTTGAAAAAATAGTGGACACCACCGACAAGTGGATAGTCAGCCGCACCGGCATCCGTCAGCGCACCATTGCACAAGAGCATGAGAGCACCTCCACATTTGCAGTGCAGGCGGGGCGGGATGCGCTGGAAGCGGCGGGAGTCGCACCGGGAGAAATCGATCTGCTGATTTGTGCGACGGTCACCCCCGACTCTCCGCTGCCCGCCGTCTCTTGTACCATCCAGGCGGAGCTGGGAGCCGCCAATGCGGCCGCTTTTGACATTTCCGCGGCCTGCACAGGCTTCATCTATGCGCTCACCATCGCCGATAATTTCATCAAAAACGGAGCCGCTGAGAATGTTCTCGTTATCGGAGCGGAGGTCTTGAGCAAGTGGGTCGACTGGACCGATCGCGCCACCTGCGTCATCTTCGCCGACGGCGCCGGCGCAGCGGTCGTCAGCAGAGTACCCGAGGGGAGTGGGATTCTGTCCAGCATGATCCGCAGCGACGGAAACTTCGCAAACGTTCTCAATATCCCCGCCGGCGGGACGAAAGAGCCCTTCAGCCAGGAGGTCCTTGACAACAAGCGCCACTACATCAAGATGAGGGGTAACGAACTCTTCAAGGTTGCCGTCCGAGCCATGGCCTATACCAGCAAACAGGTCCTCAAGGAGGCGGGCTATAGTCCCGACGATGTTGATCTTGTCATCCCCCATCAGGCCAATAAGAGGATCACCGACGCGGTGGCCGAGCGGATTAATATCACTGACGACAGGATGTATGAGAACATCGACAGGATAGGTAATAGCTCGTCGGCCACCATCCCAATCGGCTTGCACGAGAATGTTGCTTCGGGCAGGCTGAAAAAAGGCGACTTGGTGCTGCTTACGGCGTTCGGCGGAGGAGTGACCTGGGGCTCGCTTTTGATGCGTTGGTGAGCGTGTAAGAGGGGAAGGGACATGGAGTATTTCTTCACGGAAGAACAAAAAGAGATTCAGCAGCTTGCCAAAGCGATTGCCGATGGAGAGGTCAGGCCAGTTGCTGCAGAGCTGGACGAGAAAGAGGAATTCCCTCGCAAGATTATCGATCATCTCGCCAAGTCCGGTTTGCTCGGCGTCTATCTGCCGGAGGAGTACGGTGGATTCGGGGGTGGCATTACCGAGCTGTGTATCGTGACTGAAGAACTTAGCAGGGCATGCGTCGGCGTATCAACTTCCTACGCCGCAAACGCCCTTGGTGCCTTCCCGTTAATCATCAGCGGCAGCGAGGAACATAAAAAGAAGTATCTCCCGCCGACCGCCGTCGGCGAGGCACTCCTGGCGTTCTGCCTCACTGAATCCGACGCCGGCAGCGACGCCACCGCGGTCAAGACCACCGCCGTCAGGGACGGCGATGAGTGGGTGCTCAACGGCACCAAGCAGTGGATCACCAACGGCGGAGAGGCCGACATCTACACTGTGATCGCAGTGACCGACAAGACCAGGGGCGCCCGCGGGATCAGCGCTTTCGTGGTCGAGAACGGCACGCCCGGCCTGAGCTTCGGCGCCAAGGAGAAGAAACTCGGCATCCGCTGCTCGGCAACCAGGGAAGTAATTTTCGAGGATTGCCGCATCCCTGTCGGGAACCTCCTCGGGCGGGAAGGCACAGGCCTGATGACGACCGTCAGGACGCTTGACAGAGCGCGCGTGGGTGTCGGAGCCCAGGCGGTGGGCCTCGCTGCCGGCGCGCTGGATTACGCGGTTCATTACGCGCGGCAACGCCGCCAGTTCGGCCAGCCCATTGCTTCTTTCCAGTCTGTCCAGCACATGCTTGCCGACATGGCGACCCAGATCGAAGCAGCGCGCTCGCTCGTCTATATAACGACCCTCAACATCGACCGGGGAGTCCGCTCCTTCGCCAAGGAGGCGGCGATGGCAAAATACTTCGCCTCCGACGTGGCGATGCAGGCGACCATTGATGCCGTACAGATCTTCGGCGGATACGGCTACATGCGCGAATACCCCGTCGAAAAAATGATGCGTGACGCCAAAATCCTGCAGATCTACGAGGGCACAAACCAGATACAGCGCAACACCGTGGCGCTCGCGTTGATCAAAGAGGCCGCCAAGCGCGAGGAGTAGCCGATGGGTAAACTCGCTTTCCTTTTTCCCGGTCAGGGCTCGCAGTACGTGGGCATGGGCAGCGACCTGTTCCAAAGCTTCCCTGTCTTCAGCAAGGCCATGAGGGAAGCCGACGCGCGCCTCGGTTTTCCGCTCAGCAGGATCTGTTTCGACGGACCCGAGGAGAAACTTACACTCACCGCGAATACGCAGCCGGCAATCCTCGCCCACAGCGTGGGCGTGTGGCGACTGATCGAATCCGAGGGCCTTACACCGGATGTCGTCGCCGGGCACAGCCTGGGCGAATATTCAGCCCTCGTGGCTGCAGGCTGCATATCTCTCTCCGACGCAGCATTTGCCGTCAGGCGCAGGGGAGAGATGATGCAGGAGGCAGTGCCGGTTGGCGAGGGCACGATGGCCGCGATTCTCGGGCTGGATGCGGAGACGATGTCCGGGATATGCCAGCTGGCCGCCGAAGGAGAAGTTGTAGAACCGGCGAATCTAAACTGCCCGGGCCAGATCGTGATAGCGGGTCATGTCGGCGCCGTGGGGCGGGCTCTCGGGCTTGCGCGGGAAAAGGGCGCCAGGCGGGCCATCCAACTTCAGGTCAGCGCACCTTTCCATTCGAGCCTGATGAAGCCCGCACAGGACGGCATGATCGGTGTCCTGGAGAAAATCGAATTCAGCGACCTCATCTTCCCGTTGATCAACAACGCCGATGTGGAACTGATCACGACCGGCGAGATGGCGAAGGCAGGCCTGATCAAACAAATCGTCTCGCCCGTCCGCTGGGAGGAGACCGTCCTCAAGATGATCGGGATGGGCGTCGACACCTTCGTGGAGCTCGGCCCGGGGAAGGTTCTCAGCGGGCTGGTGAAGAGGGTTGACAGGAAAGCCAGGTGCCTCAATGTCGAGGACGCCGAATCGCTGCAGAGCAACCTCGCGGAGTTGAAGGGATGAGGGGGGACGGGGAATAGAAATGCCTGAACTGGATGGACGTGTTTCGTTGGTAACCGGAGCGGCGCAGGGAATCGGCCGCATCATAGCGCTCGAGCTGGCCGCGGCAGGGGCGGACGTGGTTGTAGCCGATATAATGGAAGAAGGCATTGAGACGGTTGCTGAGGAAATCGGAAAATTGGGAAAGCGCGCGCTGGCTGTGCGACTTGACGTCTCCGATGAGGAGAGCGCCCATGCCGCGGTCGAGGCGGCAATGTCGGAATTCGGCCAGGTCGACCACCTGGTAAACAACGCCGGCATCACACGCGATAATCTGTTAATTCGAATGAAGCCCGAGGAGTGGTCCTCCGTCTTAGCCGTCAACCTCTCGGGCGTTTACAATTGCACTCGTTCCGTGGTGCGCTATATGATGAAGCGACGCTACGGCAGGATTGTGAATATAACCAGCGTCATCGGCCAGATGGGCAATCCCGGACAGACAAATTATGGGGCAACCAAGGCCGGCGTGATCGGCTTCACCAAGAGCGCCGCGCGCGAGCTCGGTTCCCGCGGGATTACGGTGAATGCCGTGGCGCCGGGTTTTATCGAGTCTCCAATGACCGATAATCTCTCGGAGGAAATCCGCGAGCGCTTGTTGGCCAACGTTCCTCTCGCCCGCCTGGGACTGCCTGAAGACGTGGCCAAAGCAGTGAAGTTTCTTGTCTCCGACGCCGCCTCATACATCACGGGCGCCGTCATCAACGTTAACGGAGGGATGTATATGTGACGGCCGGCGGCTGTCGCATTGCGCTTCCGCAAGGAGCGCGATAAAGAAGTCAAAGGGACCTAAGAGGAGGAATACAAGATGGCTTCAATTGAAGAACGCGTACGAAAGATCATAGTGGAGCAGCTCGGAGTGGATGAGGAAGAGGTAACTCCCTCGGCTCATTTCGTGGACGACCTGGGCGCCGACTCGCTCGACACCGTCGAGCTGGTAATGGCTTTTGAGGAGGAGTTCAATCTGGAGATTCCCGACGAGGACGCCGAGAAGATCGCCAAGGTTCAGAACGCTATCGACTACCTGAAAGAGCATATCGACTGATCCGGGTTCAGGATGCCACGGTGCCGGTATTTCGCCGGCACAGAGCTTAATTCGGCACGAGGTAGACCCAGTGCAAGCCAGACGAGTTGTCGTCACCGGAATCGGTCTCGTTACTCCCGTCGGCAATACTGCGCACGAGACCTGGGATGCGCTGCTTCAAGGTCGGAGCGGCGTGACGAGGATTACGCGCTTCGATGTCGAAGGCTGGCCGGTGCAGATTGCTGGTGAGGTAAAAGACTTCGATCCACTCCAGTACATTCCCCAAAAAGAACTTCGAAGGATGGATCGGTTCATATACTTTGCCATCGCTGCCGCCCTGCAGGCCGTGGAGGATTCCGGCCTCGTCATCGATGAGAGCAATCGCAATGAGGTCGGCGTCTACATCGGATCCGGCATCGGAGGACTCCCGGTCATCGAGCGCCAGAAACACAAGATGGAGGCCAGCGAAAAACCCTGGAAGAAGTTCTCACCATTCTTCATTCCATCCCTGATCGTCAACATGGCCTCGGGACTGGTTTCGATTCGTTTCAATGCCCGCGGTCCCAACTCCGCCACATGCACTGCGTGCTCAACCTCATGCCACGCGATCGGCGACAGCTTCAAGATCATCCAGCGGGGAGACGCCGATGCCATGATTTGCGGCGGCACAGAGGCTGTGGTCACGCCGCTGGCAGTGGGTGGCTTCGCTGCGGCTCGCGCGCTATCGTCGCGTAACGACGAACCCGAAAGGGCAAGCCGCCCATTCGATGCTCAAAGGGACGGCTTTGTCATCGGCGAAGGCTCCGGCATCATCATGCTGGAAGAACTGGAATCCGCGCTCAAACGCGGAGCGAAGATCTACGCCGAAATCGTAGGCTACGGAATGAGCGGCGACGCCTTTCACATGACGGCCCCCAGCGCAGACGGCGACGGGCCACGGCGGGTGATGCTCAACACGATCAAAGATGCCGGCATCGAACCCCGGCAAGTCGATTACATCAACGCGCACGGCACATCAACTCCGCCGGGAGACCGCGTAGAGGTACTGGCTATCAGGCAGGCGTTTGGCGAACACGCGGATAAGCTTGCCATTAGCTCGACAAAGTCGATGACGGGGCACCTGCTCGGAGCGGCGGGCGGCGTCGAAATCGCCGTGATGGCACTGTCTATCGCCGAACAGAAGATCCATCCGACAATTAATTACGAATTCCCCGACCCGGAATGCGACCTCGACTTCGTTCCGAACAAAGCGAGGGAAGCAAAAATCGAATACGCGCTCAGCAATTCATTCGGTTTCGGCGGCACCAATGCAGCGGTGCTGATGAAGCGTTTCACCGGCTGAGTGTTAGACCCGTAGCGTTTCAGATTGTCAGGCGGGAGAGGCAGAATGAATATTATCGTACCTATCAGACAGGTGCCGGAGACCGAGATAAGGGTCAAGATGGCGGGCGACGGTCGCTCGCTTGACCTCTCCGGAGTGAAGATGGTCGTCAATCCCTTCGACGAGTACGCCATCGAGGAAGCCCTGCAGATCAAGGAAAAGCTGGGCGAGGGATCGGTGACGGTTGTGACCGTCGGCGACGCGGATTCGACCCAGGCGCTGCGCACGGCCTTGGCTATGGGTGCCGACGCGGCGGTTAGAGTGAAGCTCGAGGACACCCCGGGCAGCGATAGTTTCGCGATAGCCTCGTTGCTGGCGGTGCTGATCAAAGACAAGCCTTGCGATCTGGTGCTATGCGGAAAGCTTGCAGTCGGTAACGACAACTGCCAGGTTCCGGCGATGCTCGCCGCGCGGCTGGGCTGGCCGCTGGTCACGGTGGTCGGCAAGCTCGAATGGAGCGACGGCTCGTTCACGGCCCAGCGTCAGATCGAGGGCATGGGAGAGATCGTCAAGGCATCTCTGCCCGCGGTCGTCAGCGCTGAGAAGGGTCTCAACGAACCGCGTTACCCCTCGCTGAAAGGCATCATGGCGGCAAAGAGAACGCAGATCGATGAGG
>CBFCZO010000076.1:0-15950 GCA_965602675.1 uncultured bacterium
AGCAGGTTCCCTGTTGGGAGAGGCGGGATTGGATGCGCACGAAGTTAGCATGAGTGTAGTAACAGCCAACGAAATGACTAGGAGGATTCTGAGATGCATAAGCTTTCCTAAGGCGAAAGGGTTCTATTGCGGTCGCGATCAGCGCTAATTATACTTTATTTTCAGGTATGATTTCAATCTTTGCATATTTCCGGCAATTCGCGCATTCAATTTACCGCAGGACGTTAAAGCGTTTCGACACCGGTTTTATGGCATGAAAATGCTTCGAGAAAAGTTGGTTATCGCAGCTGTTCTGGTTCCGGTTGCGATTTTCCTTACGGTGGGAATCGCTATGGCTTTCAATCCTGATTTTTCCCTCAAGCAGTTCGGTTACCCCGGTTGTTTGATGAAACGTTGTTTCGGCATCCCGTGTCCGCTCTGTGGCGGTGCCGAGGCGGTGGCAAAGTGCATCAGGGGGGATTTTGCCGGAGCTTGGGCTGTAAACCCCTTTGCCTGCCTGTTCTCCATTACGCTCGGTTTAAGCGCCGTAATACTTGTTACCGCACTTGTCTGGCCGGGTAGCATTGGGCCGGTACTCACCCACAAGTTTCTGGTTTTCGCGGCCGCCGGTTGGGGAGTTCTGCTTCTAATTATCCTTGTTTTCCATTGGTTGGCTCGATTATTATGAACCTGAAAAAGATGGCGCTCCGGATACCTCTTAAAGAAGTCTATCATCTGCGACTGACCGGATTCGGGTGTAGGGACGCGAATACCTGAGATCTGCTTCATCCACCCGGATGAGTCTTCGAGGAGATCCTGGTTTGATTCCGGAGAAGTCATTTTTACAGTCTTGTACACTCTGGCCGGCACTGCGGCGCCTCGATCTGTGGCTTCGAATTTAGGCTGCCGCGGGAAACAAGCAGATCCGGCCGGTGAAAGAACCGGTAGTTCCGGCACAAAGGGAGTTAATGATGGGAGGACCTGTTCAACAGCCACCACAGCAGCCCCCGCAACAGCCTCAGATGCAATATGCACCGCCGCCGGCGGGGCCCTCGAAAGGGTTGGCGACCGCCGCGATGGTCCTGGGGATTATCGGCTTGGTTTTTTCCATAGCAGGTTGCACTTGGTTCTTGGGGATTCCCCTGGACATCCTTGGGATCGTTTTCGGAGCGGTTGCGATCTCAAAAGTCAAGTCGGGCGAGGGCGGCGGAGAGACGATGGCGAAAGCCGGACTGATTTGCGGCATTGTCGGAATAGCTGTAATCGTTATCTGGTTCGTTATCGCCTTCACAATGCTACAGGATTATTACAATTATCCTTGGAATTACTACAACAGCTAGTGAGTAGCCTGTGGGCTGAAAGGCTCACCCCGCCCTGACAGCCACGGACGCTCTTGATGATTTGCGCCGCATTCGGGTCGCCGGATGTGTAGTACTTGCCGGCGTACCCAGGGCTCCCCCGAAAGGTTTGAACGCAGATGAGCACCGGTTTCGAGAGAGTACGTCCCGTAGGCAGAGGCCTCGCCAATGCAGCTCTCTATTGCGGCCTGGTTGGTCTGGTCTGCGCGATTGCGGCGGGGATCATTTTCACCTTAGCGTTGTTAAATCCTGAAGAAGAGACTCTTCAGCCGCGCGAGCAGATGGCGCGCTCGGCTTTCTCGATGCTGTTATACATCCTGATGTTGACCTGCGGAGTCCTGGCGGTGGTCCTGGGTGCCCTGGCATCCTCTCGTGCCAAGCGGGTGGGGAGCAAGCCGCTGACCAGAGGCAGGCTGGGATTTTATATCGGCCTTCTCACTCTAATGGTTTTCGTGACGATAATCGTAATCAACTTTATCAAATTCTTTCTTTCCATTGGCGAGTTGAGCCGCGAATATCGCGACAGGCGCTTTGCCTGAACGCTCCCTTCGGATTATCTTTCCCCTGACCTTGCCTGGGCTACAATACCCGGTTTATTTAGCCAGTTGATTTTTCAGGGCAGCCGCGGCTTCTTCATTTCTTTCCAGAAGCAGTAGCGGCGTGACGGAAATGCGCCCGGCTCTCACGGCCGCTGCATCGCTCCCGGCTTCCGGCTCCGAGCTCTCGTCGTAAGTGATCCAGAAGTACCTGCCACCGCGGGGATTGTCGCGATCATGGTATCCGATCTTCCAGCGCATGTCTGTCAGGCGCGTGATCTCCATCTGTGTCGCAGGGACGATCTTCCCCGCCGGGAAATTGACATTGAGCAATAACGGCTTTCGCTCCAAAGCCAGTGCCGCCCGGGCGACATCCCGCACCCTGGCCGCTGCTCCGGCATAATCCATCTCCGGTCCCCTATCCATCGACACTGCGATCGCCACCGCGCCGTGGAGCGCGCCCTCGCGCGCTGCTCCCACAGTTCCCGAGTAGTAAACTCCCGCGCCGAGGTTCGCGCCGTCGTTAATACCGGAAACCACAAGGTCGACCTCGCGGCCATCGAAACGCGTATCCAGCGCCCAGCGCACGCAGCTCGCCGGCAAGGCGTCGACCCACCACGCTTCCATCTCTTCCAGCTTGTCGTAGCGCCCGTAGGCGATCGGCACACGGTAGGTGATGCCGTGCCCGACGCCGCTGCTGTTGTGCAATGGTGCCGCCACCATGATGTCCCCCAACTTCGCCATTTCAGCCGCAAGGTGCCGGATGCCTTCGCTCTCGATGCCGTCGTCGTTGCAGACCAGGATTAACGGCCGGCCTTCTTCGGCGCAGACCAGGATCGAGATCGTTAGGATCAGAAAAGCGCACCATGTCAGGATCTTATTCATTTCCACCCTCCGATGACCTCAGTATCAAAAATAAAAGAGAGAGATGTCAACGGTATTTAAGGCACAAAAAACGGCGCCCTTATGGAAGAGGGCGCCGTAGTGTTCAGCTCAGTTGAGGCTTAGAAGGAAAAGCGAGCGCCGAGCTGGATGATGCGAGGATTCTGCAAATTGGTCGGGTCGCCGAAGGTGCTGAGCTCGATCTGGTTGACAGTGGCTGTCGTGGTGCCGTTGTTGAACAGGTTGTAGACGTCGAGCATGAGCGAGAAGCTGAACCTGTCGAGGTGGAAAGCCTTCTCGGCGCGCATGTCGAGGTAGAAGACCGGATCGTAGCTGTTGCCGCCGCGCGGTTCCACGAAGATTGTCTCTTCGCCCTGACCGAGACCCGTTACCGTGAGGGTGCGGGTGAAGCTGCGCCCTGAGCGATAGGTTCCGAAGCCGGCGACGGTGATGTCGTAGGGGAGAGTGTAGGCGCCGATCATCTTGAGATTCCAGGGCACGTGGTTGGGGAACTTGCCCTCGGCGTTGATCTGGTTGTTGGGGTTGTCGTAGTAGCCGTCGTCGCCGGTGATCGCGCCGGATGTATAGCCGCCGGTGCCGCGGAAGTCGGACAGAGTCAGCGACACCTGTGCCTGCCAGTTGTCGCTGTAGCGCTTGGTGGCACTGAGGATCAGCGCGTCGTACTTGTTGAAGAGCACGTCGTTGGGCGCGTTGAACACCAAGTAATCGGGATCGGCCGCCACGCGATCGAATACAGTGTAAGTCGTGCCCTCGAAGGTCACGTCAGTTGCTTCCCAGGTGTTACCGCGCTCCTGCTTGGCGATGATGTCGCGCGAGCTGCGGTGGACATAGTCGGCGCCCACGGCCACGTTCGGCATTAGCTCATGTTCGAAACCGAAGGTGAATGCTTCGACGTACTGGCCCTTCAGGTCCGGATCAAGGCTGTAAAGCGACTGCGAGTAGTCCTCGCGGTAGACCTCGAACCAGTCGGCGCCGTCCCAGATGTACTCGATCCAGGGGCTGGCGCCGGTGTAGAGCTCCGAGAGCAGGCCGGTGGTCACGGTCTCGTAGTACCAGCCGTAGGAGCCGCGCACCAGGGTGCGGCCGGCGTCGTCGATCTTATAGGTGAAGCCGATGCGGGGAGCGAGATTATTGAACGACTTGATGTCGCCCTGGTCGGGGATGTTGTAGTTGGGGCGCTCGAAGCGCACGCCGGCGTTGATCAGCAGCCTGTCGTTGACGCTCCAGGAGTCGGTGATGTAGGCGATCCAGGTGTCGAACTTCTGCAGACCCTCGTCGTCAGGATAGTTGCCGTAGCGATAGTAGTTCTCGCCGTCGAGCAGCAGTATCCAGTCGTAACGGACCTTGTACTCCGAGGAGCCGGTCTGGTACTCGACACCGGCCTTGATCACGTGGTCGCCGCCCATGTCGTTGAGGTAGCGTGTGTAGATGCCCTCGAAGTTGGTGCGGTCGCGCCAGGTGTTGTAGTCGTAAGGGCTGTTGCCGTAACCATAGTCCTGAACCAGGTCGTAGTAGTATGGGCCGCTGCCCTTGCCGGTGTAGCCGAAGCGGCCGTCCCAGCCGTGGAACTTGGCCTCGAAGAGGTTATCGTTGTCGATCACCCAGGCGTAGTGCACCGCGAAGCTGTGGTTGGGGCCGTCCTGATCAGCGGTTGCCTCCTCGGCGCGGTTGTAGGCCTTGAAGCGGCCGTCGACGAGGTAGTTGTCGTAGTGGTACATGCCCCACAGGTTCATGTCGTCGCGCAGAACCGTCGAAGCCTTCCACATCGTGTTGCGGTATTTCTCCGTCACCATCTGCTCGTTGGTGAAACCGTAGAGCGTGCCCTGCTTGCGGAGGCCGACGTTGCCGAAGAACCAGACGCGGTCCTTGAGCACGGGGCCGCCGATGAAGCCGGTGAAGTCGTTGTTCAGCGCGTTGCGGCTGGCGTTGTCGCGCAGATCGTCATCGTCGGTGTTCCAGGCGATGAAGTCCTTATCGAGGTAGTAGTAGGCGAAGCCGCCGGAGAAGTCGTTGCCGCCGCTCTTGGTCACCATGTTGACCGCCGCGCCGGTGAAGCCGCCGACGTCGGCCGTGCTGCCGGAGATCGGCAACAGCTCGACCTCGTCAAGCGACTCCATGTTGACGAACACCCAGGTGGTGCCGGTCTGCGGGTCGGAGACGTCTACGCCGTCGAGCTTGTAAGCGTTAGACGAGTAGTCGGCGCCGCCCTGCGTGCTGCCGTAGTCGCCGCCTACGTTACCTGCAGCGTAGGCCATCAGCTCGCTGGGGAAGCGGGGCACCGGCAGCTTGGCGATCAGCTCCTTGCCGAGGTTCTCGCCCATGTCGGTGCTGGTCACGTCGATCAGCGGGGCCTCGCCGGTGATCGTGATCACCTGCTCGAAGGCGCCCGTCCTGAGCGTAGGGTTGATTGTCACCGTGGCGCCGATGCGCACGATGATCCCGCTCTGTTCGTAGCTCTGGTACTGCTCAGCCGTGATTTTAAGGGTGTAGGTGCCGATCGGCAGCAGCTGGAAGCGATAGCGGCCGCCGTTGTCGGTGACCGTTTCCAGCGTGCCCGCGACCAGCGCGTCACTGCTCAGGGCGACCTTGGCGCCGGTTATGGCGAAGCCGTCCTCGGTGGTGACTTTACCCTCGATGCGGCCCATCTGTTCCTGCGCCATCGCGGGGAGCGCCAGAAGCATGGCAGCCACCACCATCATCATAATTTTTTTCATCTGTGTTCCTCCAAAAAGGATCCTAGTTCTTAAAAAACTAACACGCACTAACAATAGCAAGATATGTGCCAGGTAAACACAAATGTGATCAGCTGTAACCCACTGAATATAGGGAGGTTGTTATGTATAAGTTACAACATGTTTTGTCTAACCGCTAAACGCATTCGGAACAATGGAGAGGATCCAAAAATATGGATTGCAGCATTCAATATTTTGAATACGTGTTTTGTATAAAAACCAATCAAACTGAAGGTAAACCCGGCAATCGTGCAAAGTTCCAAACGGCGGATCGAGCTGTGCTATATTAGGCGATTAAACATCCTCGGACTCTTAAAATAATGTAGAGGATGAGGCGACGGATGGACGAATCCAGGAAATTCGAGCTGGTCTCGGAGTTCGAGCCCTCGGGCGATCAGCCTCAGGCCATTACCGAGCTGGTGGAGGGCTTGGAGAGGAATGAGCGCGACCAGGTGTTGCTGGGTGTCACCGGCAGCGGCAAGACCTTCACGATGGCCAAGGTGATCGAGGCGGTCAACCGCCCCACGCTGATAATCAGCCACAACAAGACCCTCGCCGCGCAACTCTACCAGGAGTTCAAGGGCTTCTTCCCCAACAACGCCGTCGGATTCTTCGTCTCCTACTACGATTATTACCAGCCCGAGGCCTACCTGCCGTCCACCGACACCTATATAGAGAAGGACGCCACGATCAACGACGAGATCGACCGCATGCGCCATGCCGCCACCGCCTCGCTCTTCCAGCGGCGCGACGTGGTGATCGTCGCATCGGTCTCCTGCATCTTCGGCCTAGGTTCGCCGGAGACCTATTACGACATGCTGTTAATGGTGGAGGAGGGGCAGGAGATCGGCCGCCGCGAGATCCTGCGCAGGCTTGTCAGCATGCAGTACAGCCGCAATGATCTCGACCTGCGCCGCGGCACCTTCCGCGCACGCGGCGACGTCGTCGAGATCTACCCGGTATACGAGAATCGCGCGGTGCGCATCGAGCTTTTCGGCGACACCGTCGACCGCATCGACTGGATCGATCCCCTCACCGCCCGCTCCGCCGAGGAGGCCCGCAGCCTTATCGTCTTCCCCAACTCCCACTACGTCACACCGGAAGGCCAGCTCAAGGGCGCGATCAGCTCGATCAGGGAAGAATTGGAGTTGCGGCTGAAGGAACTCGAGGGCGACAACAAACTGCTGGAGGCGCAGCGGCTGCACCAGCGCACGATGTTCGACATCGAGATGATGCGCGAGATCGGCTTCTGCACCGGCATAGAAAACTACAGCCGCCACCTGGACGGCCGAGCCCCCGGCCGGCCTCCCGCCACGCTGCTCGATTACTTCCCCGACGACTACCTCCTGTTTATCGACGAGAGCCACGCGACCGTGCCGCAGATTCGTGGCATGTACAACGGCGACCGCTCGCGCAAGACCGTGCTGGTCGACTACGGTTTCCGCCTGCCCTCGGCGCTCGACAACCGACCGCTCAACTTCGGGGAGTTCTCCGAGCATGTCAGGCAGGTCGCCTACGTCTCCGCCACGCCCGGCCCCTACGAACTCGAGCAGACTGAGGGCGTGGTGGTTGAGCAGGTGATCCGCCCCACCGGCCTGATGGACCCCGAGATGGAGGTGCGCCCCGTCGAGGGCCAGGTCGACGACCTGCTGGAGGAGGTCCGGCTTCGCGTCGAGCGCGGCGAGCGCGTGCTGGTCACCACGCTGACCAAGCGCACCGCCGAGGACCTCAGCGAGTACTACCGCGAGTTGGGCGTCCGCTGCCGCTACCTCCATTCGGAAATCAAAACTCTCGAGCGCGCGGAGATCATCCGCGACCTGCGCGCCGGGGAGTTCGACGTGCTAATCGGCATCAACCTACTGCGCGAGGGGCTCGACCTGCCCGAGGTCTCGCTCGTTGCCGTGCTCGACGCCGACAAGGAGGGATTCCTCCGCTCCAAGACCTCCCTGATCCAGACAGCCGGGCGCGCCGCACGCAACCTCAGCGGCAAGGTCATTCTTTACGCCGACCGGCTGACCGACTCGATCCGCGGCGCGATCGATGAGACCACCCGCCGCCGCAAGCTGCAGGCGGCCTACAACGAGGAGCACGGCATCACGCCGCGCAGCATCACCCGCCTGCTGCAGGAGCCGCTGGGCCGCATGGCCGAACTCGATTACGCCGACGCGGCAATGCTAGCCGAGGAGCGCGCTCACTACGCCGCCGGGCCCGGCCAGAGCCCAGAAGAGCTGATCGAGAAACTCGAGAAAGAGATGTTCGCAGCCGCCGAGAAGCTCGAATTCGAACACGCCGCTGAGCTGCGCGACCGCATTGGTGAACTGAAAAAGGAACTTCTCGGCCTGGGTGGCTGAGAAAACCTCGGAAGTACCTCCCCTAAGCTGTTAATTACCGGTTAGTTATAATATTTGTAATCTTTTTTTGCCAAATTGTGTTACTCAAATGTATAGTATAGTAGGGAAACCAGTCATGATTAGTAGCAGGAAGATCGTTCTTCCTACGGTAGGCGTGTTCATTCTAGTTTATACGGCAACAATGCGACCTGAATCACAGGCGTTCTCCGTCCTTACGGATATTCATTCCCTCTAACTTCATGCTGATTGCGACGAGTTTGGATGACTTTGTCGGAGGTGTTTTATGAGAAAGACGATGTTCGTTTGTTTTGTTTTGGCCCTGGTTGCGTTCACGGTTGGGTATGTCAGCAGTTACGAGAAGGGAGAATCTGCGGAGTCGGCGAAAGAGTCTGAATTGGTGTGCACTGGTCCCGGCATGGTTGTGATGCAGGAGATTTCGGAAAATCCTCCGCCGGAAGACTGGTTGGTCAACTTTCCGAAGGAGAGGATTAGGGAGCTGGTTTTCGTCAAGGAGCTGAAGCGCGAGCATCCCGACGGCGAGCCCTTCTGGCCGGCCTATGTGGAATACGTGGACGGCACTTTGTACGTTTTTGATGATAGCACCTACACCATATTGCAGTACGACGACAATTTTGTACAGAAAGGACCGGAGACGGACATCTCAATCGGCAGCTCGGACGATCATATTTTCGGCATGGTGATTGACGAGAGCGGGAATATCATCTTAAGCGGTTTTCAATTCATCCATTTTGTGGGCGATCAATACAAAAGACTCAGGAATAACCACGACATTAGATCGTGTGTTACTGTTAATAATAAAATATATGCCTACAATTACGGCCGAAAGGTAGGCACGTACGAATATGCGTTCAATGTCTACGATTACAATCTGAAATACCTGGGCGCCGAAGCGGTCAATCCATTCACGAGTGAATTGTACAGACTGATGTACGCAAAATATGTGTGTGGCGGCAACACCATCTACTTCACGCTCAACTCGACAGTCCGAATCGCCGCTTTCAATGCGGCACACGGCTACCCGAAAGCCCCGGTTGCGGTTAGGACATTCTCCTTCGAGGAGGAGTTCAAGCCGTACATCGACAAGGCTGACGAGTGGGAATCCCAGCCACCCCGGCCCGGAGCATCTCCGAGACGGAGACAGATAGTTTACCAAATGTGCCTGCTGGATGGGAGGCTGTGCATCCTAGCGGGATGGAGAGAGGAACGTTGTATCGGAGAGTTCAACGAGAACGGCGAGATGGAACACGTTTACGTTACGAGAATCAGCGGCGGTGCTCAAGATCTGGCGGCTCGCAGGCACAAGAACACGATTTACTTCTACATGCCGATAACGACTCGTGAGGGGGGAAGCGTACACGTATACAAGTATGATGAGGAGAAAGAGGGGACATGATTATGTGTAGGAACATCGTAGGGTTATTAGTGTTTTTATCGGTTTTTATTATTCCCGTTACGCTTTCGCAGGATCAGCTCGAGGCGGAGGACATCCTGGGCTGGTTTCCCGAAGGGTACTACCAGAGCATAAACCATTACGATCTTTCAGGTGTTACGGAAGAGGGCTACGCTCTTTTCAAGGAACTGGTGGGGGATATTAGAGCCCTGCAGAAAGAAAAATGGCCCCTTCCCGATTCCATGATCCAAGGCGTCTTCTCATTTTCGAGTGCGAATCTCAGCAATTACCAGGAGATCGAGGACGAAAAAACGGATGACAAAGCAGTAACCGGTAAGACTCAACAACTCTCGAACATCACAGTGTCCTTCGTAGACGACAACGGTGACCAGGTTCATCTGGAGTTGGAGGACCGGGCTGTTGAGCTTTTCGTCTTTCGCTATGAGGACCCGGATTACTCTCTCAAGAGGGCGATAGACGCCGGCGAGATATCGGAAACCGGTGAGCAGCGTTTCGAGAGAAAAATATTCACGTTCAACTGGAGGACCGGCGGGGAGTTCTACCTGTATTCCGCGGTGACCGGCGATGTGCTTGTGACGGCGGAGTTGCCCGCTCTGAAGAGGATGATAGACGCCGGCATGGGGCAGGGCCTGTCCGTCATTGACGATCCTGATCAGCGGGATTTCATCGGGATGTTGCCCACACTGGGCCACTCGTGGATAAAAACCGACATCGGGACACGGCTGAGGGCGCAGTTGGAAATGGCCGAGAGGCTGAACGCGCCGGAAGAGTACATCAGTGAGATTCAGGAGCGGCTAAACAAACTGCCGGTTGTGAATTGCTCGAGCACCCACATTGGCGATGTGATAATTCAAAAAGCAGTAGATGTCTATGTGGATGAGGAGACCGCGGAGGGCGCGTACGAGCAACTGAACGAGGCATTAAAAAGAAAGTGGGGAGGGATAAATAATTTTCCTGAGCCGATCAAGTCACTGATGATTAAGGACAAAAGAAGCACAATGGTAACGAGAGATGTCAATTGCGTTGTGATGGAAGTCGAATACGACCGTGAGTACGTGGAGCTGATCAAGCAAAGAAGGGAAATGGAAAGCGGGCGGGAGGAAGGCAAGAAGTGATGGCGACGGTTTTGAGCGGTGATCGTAAACTCGTGGTACACCGATTCGTTCTTGAGTTTTTCAATAAAGGGGCATGACTATGTGCATGAACGTCGCAGTGTCATTTGCACTTATGACAGTTTTTATTTTACCCGTATCGCTTTCCCAGGATCAGCTCGAGGCGGAGGACATACTCGGCTGGTTCCCCGAAGGGTACTACCGGAGCATACTGCATCGCGATCTTTCCGGTGTTTCCGAAGAGGGTTTAGCCCTTTTCAAGGAGCTGGTCGGCGACATCGAAGCCCTGAAGAAGAAAGTGTGGCCCTTGCCCTATTCCATGATCGGGGGCGTCGTTTCGGCCACGCTGGCGAATCTCATCAACTACCGGGAGGTTGAGGTCGAAAAGCCGGACGATGAAATGGCAGCGGGAAAAACTCAGCGTCTCGGGAAGAATATAGTGTCCTTCGTGGACAACAACGGCGACGAGGTTTATCTGAAGTTGGAGGACCGGGTGGTCGGACTTTTCGTCTTCCGCTATGAGGACCCGGACTTCTTGCTCAAGAAGGCGATTGATACCGGCGAGATAACGGAAACCGTTGAGCAGCGCTTCGAGAGAAAGATATTCACTTTCAACTGGAGGAACGGCGGGAAGTTCTACCTGTATCCCGCCGTGACCGGTGAAGTGTTGGTGTCGGCTGATCTGCCGGCATTGATTCAGATGATAGAGGCCGGCATGGGGCAGGGCCCATCCGTTGTCGACGATCCTGATTACCGGGATTTTATCGAAATGTTGCCCACACTGGGCCAATCGTGGAGAAAAGACGACGCTTGGACACGGCTGAGAGCGCAGCTAAGGACGGCTGAGAAGTGGAACGCGCCGGAAGAATACATCGAAGAGATACATGAACGGCTGAACAAAATGCCGGTTGTAAGCTGCTTTAGTAGCTACATCGGCGACGTGATAATTCGGAAGACAATAGGGGTCTATGCTGAAGAGGAGACCGCGGAGAGCGCATACGAGAAATTAAACGAAACATTGAAGACAAAGTGGGCGCGTATAAATTATCTTCCTGAGCCGGGTAAGTTGCTGATTATGAAGGAAAAAAGAAGTACCACAGCAACGAGAGACGGCAACCGCATTGTGTTGGAAGTTGAATACGACCGTGAGCACGTTGATCTGATTAAAAAGCAAAGAGAGGCTGGAGGCTATAAAGTGGAGATCCGTAGATAGCATAAATGTTACGGAAAGGGAGGGTGCTTTGCTCGGCTTGGTGGCGGCCCGGCCCCGTGTCCGAGTTCCCCGCGTGAGTTGCCGACTGCGCGGCTTGAGCACAAGGATGGATAACCCGTTTGAATCTGCAGCCCGGAAGAAACGTTTCCAGATCTTTTCCCCGTGTTTTAAAAGGTTACTCCGCCGGTTATCATAAACGCGGGAGGGTTGATCGCATGATTCGCCTGGCAAAGGCGTTTCCAATTCTATTATTTGCGCTCGCGATTCTCGCCGTGGCTTCGTGGGAGGCGCCGCGGGAGCAGTCCGTCGACCTGCTCGTTGCCTACGAGGGCGACGTGCAGGGCCTGCTGGAAGACTGCGGCTGACCGAGCAACCCCGCGGGGGGGCTGGCCCGGAGGGTCGCACGGCTTGAGCAACTGAAGCGCGAGAATCCCGGTGTGCCGCTGCTGCATCTCGACGCAGGGGGCTTCTCCGATTTCTTCAAGCCGGAGGGGGCGGTCCGCACGCGGACAATCATGGGCGTCTACGCTCGCGCCGGGATCGCCGCGGTCAACGTCGCGCTCCGCGAGCTGGAAGCCTCCGCCGATGACTTCATCGCTGCGCTCGAAGCCCATCCTTTGCCGCTGGTTTCGGCCAACGTAGTCGACGCCGACACAGGCAAACCGTTCTTCCCGGAATCGCTTGTCGTGCGCGCCGGGGAGAGTCTCGTCGGCATTACGGGCGTGACGGCGGCAGTCGACAAGAGGTGGACGACCGTTGATGGAAGAGCGCTGACAACGGCCGATCCGCTGGCAAGCGCTGCACCGGTGATCGCCTCCCTGCGCGGGAAGTGCGACCTGGTGATCCTGCTCGCCGCCGTGCCTCGCGCGCAGATCGAGTCGCTGGCCGCGGGCCTGCCGGGCGCCGACCTGATCCTCGCCACCGACGGCGTTACTTCAACGGTGAATCCATTACGAATCGGGGAAGCATCCGTGCTCTACGCCGGGCGGCAGGGCAAGCTGTTGAGCGTCACCGGCCTGCGGAAGGAAGCCGACGGCTGGGCAGTGGAGCGCCACGAATTGGTGACGATGAAGCTGGACCTGCCGGAGGAGGAGTGGGTGACGTGTGAGGTGAAGAAGGCGAAGGAGGAGATTGCCGCGTTGCAGCGGCCGTCCGAGGAATTGCTGGCGCAGGTCAACCCCGATTATGTCGGTTATACGTCGTGCCGTGAGTGCCACCGCGGGGCTTATGAAGTCTGGCGCAAGACCAACCACTACCGCGCCTACGACTCCCTCCTGCGCGGCACGCGCGCGGCCGACGACACCTGCCTGCCCTGCCACACCACCGGCTACGGCGAGGGCGGTTTTGTAGCCCTCTCGGTCACGCCGAGGATGATCGCCGTGCAATGCGAGAGCTGCCACGGCCCCGGCCGGTCCCACGCCGCCGCACCCGAATCGGTCACTCTTCCCCCCGCCGGCGAGGTCTCCTGCCGTCGCTGCCACGATCCTCAAAACAGCCCGGGATTCGAGTTTGAGTCGTATTGGCGAAAGATCAGTCATTGAGATAGTCCGCCTTTCGGGGGGAGCATCTTTCCCGCCGGTTTTCATTTCCCTAACGTTTAGTAATATAAGAGAACCTTAACCGGAGATGAAAACAATGCGGATTTCTTTGTTATCCGCCTGCGCAGTTATTGCCGCCTTATCTGCCGGAATGCTCAATGCCCAGGAGCAGTTACCGCTGGAGGAATTGCTGCGCTGGTTTCCTTACGGCACCTACAGTCATATAGCGCATTACGATCTGAAGCGCCTGCGCAAAGCCGAGGCCTACCCGGTATTCTGCAAATATCTTGATGTTAAGGATTATAGCAACCGTATCCGGGTGTTCCCGGCGGTCCTGCCGCCCGTTTTCGAGGAAGGCATTACCTCAGCCACGAGGGCGAATCTCATTGCATACAAGGTTCTCACAAAGGACGACGATCTCTATGCCAGGCCGAAGCACGATCTGATCAGTCAGCGCGGCCTGCGGGGCCACATGATCTTCGGTTACGGCGGTACGGTCACCGGGCTCGATGCCGATCTCGCCGAATTGATCGTCCTGCGCTTCGATCTGCTCGAACCACGGCTCGAGGAGGCCCTGAAGGAGGGTGCTATCGCCGACACCGGCAGGCGCCTTCACAAGAAAGCGATCTACTCTTTCCATTACCACCTGGACTTGGGTGAGGGGGACTATTTTGCCTGGGCGACGCCGACAGGCGAGCTGCTGTTGGCCGCCGATCTCGATAACCTGGAGAAGATGGCGAACGCCGGCCTCGGACTGGATCTAAGCCTCCTTGACGATGAGCACTTCCTGCCCCTTTCCGGTTTGTTTCCCGAACTCGGTCATTATTGGTACTTCTATATCGGCCTTGATGTGGCGAGAGAGTTCATTCTTGAAAGAGAGATCGAGGCGGGAACGTCGGATGATGTGATTGCCAGGATCAAGGACTCTATTGGAGACGGCTCACAGTATAGAGTCCGAACCGTGCTGGTTACGGACGAAATCATCGAGCGCGAGATTCATGTGCATGGATCGGCTTCCGTGGCGGAAGAGGATGCCGGGCAACTCAGGCGGCGTTTCAGACCATTGGAAATTCCGGCCTGGGTACCCAATGAGATTCGCCGGAAGTTGCAGAAGCAGTTGGCCGAGATGCCGCAGGGGACCAAGGAGTACCTCGCTACGCTCGAGGCCTCGCAGAAGGTGGAGATCGACGGCACGACGGTCGTCACCGAGACCATTCACGACCGTAAGCTGATCCAGGCGATGCTCAAATCCGCGAAGGCCTGGGAGGAGTCGCGCGAGGAGCGGGAGAAAGCGAAGGATAAGAAAAACGAGCCGAGGGAGTAAGGGGACAGATGTCCTCCGACATAAGCGGAGATCTCCCTGCGCCAAAGAGCCTGAATAAATTGGCGAATACCCTGTAGTGTGCCGCTAACTCAGAAGCTGCACCTCAGCGTGGCGATGAAGTTTCGCCCCGGGGCGACGATGCCGGATGAGTAAGGCCGGTAGCGATTGTCAAGTATGTTCTCCAGACCGCCGTAGAGCGTGAAGTTGTGGTTGAGTGCGTAGCTGGCCTTGAGGTTGAGCGTCCACCAGGCGGGCGAGTAAGGATTGCCGTTGTCGTCGATCGCGTAGATTACCGGCTTGTCGCGCTCTTCCAACGCCAGGTTATCGTAGGAGATCTCGCCGTTGTAGTCGGCGTAGAAGTCGGCCTTGAACCTGTTGTTCTGGTAAATCAGGTGGGTGCTGCCGAAGACGGGCGGCACGTGCCGCACCGCCTCGCCCTGGTCGGTCTCGCCTGCGGCCCAGCTTAGGTTGCTGCGGAAAGACCAGTTATCGAGGATGTCGGCGTAGAGCGCGAGCTGGAGGCCGTAGACCTTTGCCTCCTCTGCGTTGACGATCGCCTGCACGCGGCTTAGCTCACCGTCGTATTCGATGTATTCCAGCCCATTAAAGGAGAAATCGCGGCGTACCATTGCGTCCTGAAGCAGCGTGTAGAAGCCGGTGGTCTCGACGAAGATGCGGTTGTTGATGATGCGCGTGACGCCGAGGTCGAGGTTCCAGACGTACTCCGAATCGAGATCTTCGTTGGGGACGACTACGCTTCCCGGGGCCGACTCGAAGACCTTGGCGGCGTCGTCGATGTTGGGCGCGCGGAAGCCGGTGGAGCCGTTGATGTTGAACTGCCACTCGCCGTTGGGACGCCAGACGAGGCCGGCGCTACCGGTCAGCGCGCCGGTGTTGATGTCGATCTCGTCGAAGGGGAAGGGGTAAAAGGTCTTGTCGAACTCGGCGTTGAGCATTGCGTGGCTGTAGCGCGCGCCGGCGACGAAGGTGAGCTGCTCGCTGAGATTGGATTTGTAGTTGACGTAGGCAGCATAGGAGGCCCAGTCGGAGCCGTCGGGGTAGCGCGAGTCAACCGGCTCGGTTGCGCCGGTGACGATGTTGGTGGTGGTGCCGGTCGAGCCGACCCAGTTGCGCACAATCTCGGCGCCGTAGAAGAGCGAATCCCGCGCGCTGAGGCTCTTGTAGAAGTAGAGGTTGAGGGTCACGGCATCGACCTGCTCAGTGCGCGAGCGCAGCCACTCGTCGCCGAACTTGCGGTCGTTGCGGCTCTCCTCGAAGAACTGGTAGGCGAGAATCAGTTTTGCCTCGTCGAACAGCGAGGTGGCGCCGTTGTAGGTGAGGTTGATGTTGCCCATGATCCATTTCTGCGGGCCGTAATACCAGTCGGCGTAGCGCAGCTTGCCCGAGCGATACTCGATCAGGCGGTCGTAGCGCGGCACGTCGGACGACTCGGAGTAATGGAGGGCGACGTT
>CBFCZO010000077.1:0-15900 GCA_965602675.1 uncultured bacterium
CGCGAACATCAGGATAACTCCGACGGCGATAGTCGGTCCGAAGGGCAGATTCTTTTTGTATATGAGGTAGCCGATGAATGTGGCGACGACAATCAGCCCGAGGCTCGGCAACACGGCTTCCGGGTGCGCGCGGGCCGTTATATCGGCACCGTAATAAGAAAAGAGGTCCTTGATCACCAGGATGAAAACACCCATCGCCAGCACGATGGCGAAGAGAATGATCAGCATGAAAAGGACGCGGGCTCTGGGACCGAGCACCTCGTCGGCGACGTCGCCTATCGAGCGGCCGCGGTGCCTGATGCTGATGCCCAGGACGGCGAAGTCGTGAACCGCACCGATGAAGATCGAGCCGAACACGACCCAAAGAATAGCCGGTAGCCAGCCCCAGACTACGGCAATTGCCGGACCGACTATCGGGCCGAGCCCGGCGATCGAGGCGAAATGGTGACCGAAGAGGACGGCGGGACGCGTGGGGACATAATCGATGCCGTCGTTTATTTCCTGTGCGGGCGTTGGGCGGTCGGGATCGAGGCCGAGCACCTTTTGCCCGAATAATTTCCCGTAGAAGCGGTAGGCGAGAAGGAACAATATCGCCGCGGCAAGAACCACAAACAGGGCGTTCATTGATACCTCCTCCGAATTGGACTATGTGCGGTGGATTGTCAGCGCCCGAATAGATGTATTCTTACGTTTCATGTTATCACGGCGTTGTCCGGCGGTAAACGCGTTCGCATGAGCACAAGGCCGGATATGATAGAATGAGGCCTTTAATACGGGAGACGTTAAGACACAGGAGATTGCGATGGGCAATTCCGTTTTTAAGATAGGAGATCGCGAATTCAGGTCGCGGTTGATCATCGGCACCGGCAAGTACGCCACGATGGAGGTAATGCAGGAGGCTTTGGCCGAGTCGGGCGCGGAGATGGTGACGGTTGCCATCCGCCGCGTGAAGCTGGACAGCGGCGAAAACCTGCTGGATTACATTGATACCGACAAATACACCCTCCTGCCAAACACGGCTGGCTGCTACTCCGCCGAGGAGGCGATCCGCACAGCCCGCCTGGCGCGCGAGGCGGTCGGCACCGACCTTATCAAGCTGGAGGTCATCGGCGACCAACTCACACTCTTCCCCGACAACGCCCAGACCATCGAGGCGGCAAAAGTGTTGGTCGAGGAGGGCTTCACTGTCCTGCCTTACACTCTTGACGATCCGATCGTCTGCAAGCAGCTGGAGGAGATCGGCTGCGCAGCAGTGATGCCGCTCGCCGCTCCCATCGGCTCAGGAGCGGGAATCCAGAACTTCAACAACCTGCGCATCATCCTCAAATTTGCCAATGTGCCGGTGATCGTCGACGCCGGTGTCGGCACCGCCAGTGATGCCACCGTCGCCATGGAGATGGGCATTGACGGCATCCTGATGAATACCGCCGTCGCCCAGGCGAAGGACCCGGTGAAGATGGCGCGTGCAATGCGGATGGCGATCGAATCGGGACGCCTGGCTTATGAGGCAGGTCGGATACCGAAGAAGCTCTATGCCCAGGCAAGCAGCCCCGAGGAGGGCATGATCGAATAGAGCTGGGCGGCTTTCGACATCTGAGATTGAAGCGGATTATTTATCAGGTTGGAGAGGGCACTCTTGTCTCTGTGGATATGAATCCCCGGATAGGGGTTGAGTTGACGACGAATCCGTAGTTTCGGTTCAGGCAGTCTCTTGGGATCCGACCAGAAGTGCCTGCAGGGTTGCCGTCTCGTTCGGAGAGAACAAGCTGCGGATGAAGTCGTAGGTTTTACCGTTGACCACAATCTTGTCCGTCTCGTGACCCTCGCGGGCAAAAAATCCCGACTGGTTTAGCGAGTTGACGACGATCTGCCTCAGTTCCAGTGCAAGTGTCTTTCGCTCGTCAAGGTCGGACGTGGCATTTATCTGGGACAGCAGATTTGCGCCCTCGCCCAGCCCGGCCGAAAGAATCGCCACCCACGGGCTGGAGGAGGAGCCGCCATCGGAGCCGCCCACCCAGTGCATCTGCACCACCGTGGGCTGGCCGACAGCTTTAACGTCGCGGAGGATGTCGTACATCTGGCCGTCGATAACTATCTTGTCGGCGCTGCCAACCGCTTCTGCGGTGTGCCCGGATGCCCGGAGCGCGGCGATTACAGCGTCGCGGAACTCGTTGGCCAAACGTACCCGTTCTTCCTTTGTTGGAGCGGAGTTGATCTGGTCTATCAGGTCCGCCCTGTCACGCGCCGTGGCGAAGAGCACTGCAGAAGCGGATCCTGTCCATCCGCCTCCTGATAGCGGCGTGGGATTGTATCCGCTGCCTACGACATGAAGCTGGACAGAGGTTTGCGCGCCAAGTGTGTTAATTGAGCGCAGGATGTCGTAGGTTACGCCTTCCACGACGATTTTGTCTTCTTCGCCTCCGGATCGCGCGGAATAACCGGCGGCCTGCAGTGTAGCTATGACCATGTCGCGGAACTCGGTGGCCAGGTTGAGCCTCTCGTCAATCGTCGGGGCGGAATTTATGCTGCCGATCAGGTCCCCGAACGCACTTCCGGAAGAGAAAACAATATCCGATATCGAGCGGCTCGCCCCACTCGCCGAGGCCGCAACCCCGGAGGCTTCCGCCAAAACACCCGCAAAGGTCTTGTCCTCCCTTGACTCGTTGGATCCGGTTCGGGAGGCGATCTTCGGCAGGGCCATGCTGCTCACTCCCAGGAGGTTTTCGATCAGGTTGTAGCTCATTAGCTCCTCCGTATAATCGCGTACCGCGCGAAAGAAACCCTTCTTCAGGCAGGCAAAGATCCTGCCAAGTGAGCATTGGGGTGTAAGTCGTTATAATTCAGCGGGTTAACTAGACACTCGTGGCGGGAGGCATTGATATATGGATGCGCAACCTGCCCGCACCCGGAAAAATCTGCCTCCCAGGTTGTTGATAATCCGGTGACGTGGGTCATTGACACCCTTTGCCGATCACATCTAGATTGCATGGAGAGAATGGCATTGTTGCCTTGGCGAGCCGGGAGCATTAATTAAGTGAGCAAGCGCACCTCATCGGGGCTCTTCTCCCGCCTTGAGTGGGAAGACGAGGAGCTTTTACTTCAGTCGGAGGTTATTTCCTCCGGGGAGCCGATGATTACGACCCTTCTGCTTTCGGAAGGGGAGGTGGTCTGCCGTGCGCAAGGCGGGTGGAAGACCATCGGCGCCGATCAGGTGGCCGACCAGCAGCGCATCGGCGGCTATCATGACCGCTTGCTGCGCGCACTTAGGCGTCTCCGTTCCCAAAGGCGTGTCTCTGCGCGTGAGCTGACATCAGTGTTTCAAAAGATGGCGGACGTCGCCCTTAGGCTGGTGGCTTCTCCCGCTGCGGAGACGCTTTCGGCGCTGCCTGGGGCGCGATGGGCTATGCTCGTGGGCGCAGACGGGGAAATGGTCGACGTTTCTCCGGAAAGGGCTCCCGGATCCGTCTGGAAGGACAGCGCTTCGCGGTTCCTCTATCTTTCGGAGCGGTTGGCCGGGCTATTTGGCGACGTCCCTGTTCGCGACATCAGCCTGCGCATTCCCTCGGGCTATATTCTCATTGCTCCGCAGTGGGGTGGAACTCTTGTGGCTGAAATCGAGCCTGACAAGCTTGCCGCTGCGAGAAAGGAACTGAGAGGCCTGGTGAAGGAACAAGCCAAATGAGCGATTTCTTTAAGAGAATAGAGGGTGTTGAGGGCCTTCAAGGCCTGATAGCCTTCTCGCGGGAGGACGGCGCTCTGGCCTACTACAGCAATGGACTGAATCCCGACTTCTCCGCGGAAATCGCCTTCCGCATCAGGAGCGAGATCGAGGCCGCCCCGGCGGCGGTGCATCGCGTAGTCATCGCGCTCGGCGAAGAGAGGGTCATTGTGATTCCCTCGGGCGATCATTTCCTCGCCCTGTACGTAAGCCCGAAGTTTGATATCAACACCCTGCGTAAACACCTCGGGAAGGAACCGACGCTGAAGCGTCCTCCTGCTGACGAGGGCAGGATCGATCATCACGTCGGCATCGAGGACCTAGAGCTGCTCGTCTCCGTCTTTACCGCCATCAGCAGGCCTCCCGTCGATGAGCTGGGGGTTTTTGTCGTCGTAAATGCTTTACGCAAAACGCGTAATGCCTTGATGCGCAGCCACAAGTGCCTCAGTGCCTTCAGCATCGAGAAGGGCGGCACGATTTCCCACGGCGAGCCGCCTGCCTGCAAACTTTCCGACGTCGTCACAGCAGCTGCGGAATGGGCGATGGACTTCTACAATCACTGCAACGGCATCGTTCCCACCTTCCCGCCAAGTCTCGCTGTTTCCCTTCTTGGCGGGCTTCATGATGAGTTGCAGAACATCAGCTTTTTCGCCGCGTTCGATGCCGCTGCACGTTAGTACCTTCGTGACAGTTTTTATCTTAGCGGGGCCACACGCCGCGACGTACCGCTCTCTGTTAAAAGAGTGGTATATTATGCCCGCCGACGGACAACACTAGAGGGGTACATGATGAGTAAATTAAACATCACCCCCAACCGTTTTCTGATGACCTCTCCAGTAGTGCTGCTGAGCTGCTGGGGCAGAGAAAGCAAACCCAATATCATCACGCTGGCCTGGACTGGCATACTCTGCAGCGACCCGCCGATCGTTTACGCTTCCATCCGCCCTTCGCGGCACAGCCATACCCTGCTGAAGCAGAACGGTGATTTCGTGCTCAACCTTCCCTCAGCCGACCAGGCGAGAGAAGTTGACCTCTGCGGCGTTGTCAGCGGACGTAAGGAAGACAAGTTTGCCCTCTGCGGCTTCACCGCCGAGCCTGCCGAGAAGGTCGACGCGCCGCTGATCGTCGAGTGCCCCGTCAACCTTGAGTGCCGCACGCGTGACGTGTTGCACCTCGGCGCTCACGATGCCTTTGTTGCCGACGTTATCGGTCTGCTGGTCGACGAGGACAAGGTCACCGGCGCCGACCGGGTGGATGACAACCTGTTCGCGCCGCTCGTATACGCCACCGGCCCTCGCCATTATCACAGCACCGAGCGAATCGAGGGCGCCCATTACGGCTTCAGCAAGAGCAGCAAGCCACCCTGGGAGAAGGGATAGGCGGCAGTTTCCGCTCCCATTAAAAAAACGGCGCCCCCCCTCTGGGAAGGCGCCGCCGGTTGTTTGCCTGTCTGAGACCGGTTAGTTGTTCGGGACTTGCAGCGCGAAGTACCCGCCACCGCTGCCGGCGCGCACGTAAAAGAGAATGTTGTCGCCCGGTTCGATATCCTTCATCGCATTGTTGAAGTCGTCCATCGAGCGAACAGAATTGCGGTTAATCTCCTGGATCAGGTAGCCTTCGCGCAGGCCGGCCCTCTCGGCGACGCTGCCGCCACGCACGTCGACAATCACCACACCCTGCTCACCCTCGTATCCGAGGCGTTGCGCCATTTCCGGGGTCAACTCGCGCACCAGCAGCCCGGTGTTGCCTAGCAAGCTCTCGCTTTCATCGGACGACGGGGATTCGCCTCCGGCAGCAAGGTTGGCCGGGCGCTCGCCGAGGATTATGGTTACCTCGGTCGGCCCGCTCTCGCGCTGCACCTGAAGGCGGACATCAGAGCCGGGGGCCATCCCGCCGACGCGGTTGGTGAGATCCTGTGAGCTGGCCACCTCCTCTCCATTGATGGTAAGGACCAAATCACCGCGCCTCAGGCCCGCTTTCTCTGCTGGAGAATCCTTGCTGACGTCAACCACAAGCGCGCCGCGCGGGCTGTCGAGGCCGAGCGCCGAAGCGATCTCGTTAGTGGTGCTCTGGATTGTGACTCCAAGCCAGCCGCGGATCACTCTGCCGTGTTCCAGCAGGCTCTGCATCACCTGTTTGGCCAGATTGGAGGGGATGGCAAAGCCCACACCGCTGAATGTGCCCGTGCGGGAAGCGATCACAGAGTTGATACCGACCAGCTCACCCTTCATGTTGACAAGCGCGCCGCCGCTGTTGCCGGGATTAATGGCGGCATCGGTCTGGATGAAATCCTCATAAGCGATGTTCAGGTTCACCGAGCGCCCCTTGGCGCTGACGATCCCTGCGGTGACAGTGTGACGCAAGGATTCGCTGAATGGGTTGCCGATTGCCAGCACCCACTCGCCGACCTCGATGGCGTCGGAGTCACCGAAAGCAACGTAGGGCAGACCCTTCTCTTTGATCCGGATCACCGCCAGGTCGGAGTCAGGATCAGTGCCGACTACTTCGGCGTCGACGGTGCGATTGTCGGGTAGGGTGACCTGAATCGTATCGGCCTGCTCAACCACGTGATTGTTGGTCAGGATGATACCGCCGGGATCAACGATCACACCACTTCCCAGGCCTTGCTGCCGTTGTTCGCGCGGCTGCCGGTCGGGGAAGGAATCGTCGTCGAAAAAGCGTTGCAGTTCTTCGGGGACCTGAAAGCGGGATCTCGGTACCTGCACCACTCTTTCACTGGATATTGTCACGACCGCGGGGGTGGCTTTCCTGGCGACAAGCACGAACGCCTGCTGCTGGGCCGGCAGCTCGGCTATGCGCGCGTCGAGGGCAGCCATCTCCGCCTTCCAATCGTTTGTTACCGGCGCAGTCGTCGCGCTCGAGGTGAATGCTGCGGCTATGATCAGTCCGCTGCCAAGCCCGATGACGATCAAGGCCGTGGCGATTAGAACAGTCGAAATCTTGTTGCGGAACATGTTTCACTTCCTCCTTCTTATCATTATTGTCCGCGCTCAGCGGATAGGTAACACATAGTCCAATAATCTAATACCTTCTGTAATGCTCATTTCATCCATGAGCAAGGTCTCCTCCAACCAATCAAGACGAAGTACGACCGGCAGGAGTTTACAAGCAGGAATCTCGTCGCTCTTTCACAGGCGATGCCGTGCGAACGCTAGGCTTTGTTCTCGAATTTTCTCATTACCATGAAAGCGGCATTGCGACCCGATTCCAAGCAGGGCTGAAACCCGCCGCCTGGGTTGGTCCACGCCGAGGCGCAGTACAGGCCGTCGATGGGCGTCGTTATCGGAAGGCGGTTCATGTAAGAGTTTGCCATGGATTGCTCGTAGCCGTATATGGCCCCTTCCGGATTAGCCGTGAAGAAGACATTGGTTAGCGGTGTAGCAACCTCTTTCACTTCGATCATCGAGCGCAGGCCGGGTATAACCAGCTTCTCCGCCTGTTCGATCATGATGTCCGCAATACGCCCTTTCTCGCGGTTGTATTCACCTTTCCTGCCTGCAAAATAGTCGGCTTCGAATCGCCTCCAGGGTTCGTAGCCGCTCAACGTCATGATGCTCACCGTCGAGGTCCCCGGCTTGGAATATCCCTTGTAGGCGTTGTCATAAACAGTCACACCGAGGCCGACCTTGTTTGGGTCGCAGGCAAGGCATGCTTGGTAAATCTCTTCTACGTCATATCCTTTGCTGGTGAATATTTCGTAGCCTTTGATCTCTTCGCGGATTTCGCAGTTAAGGCCGAGCCAGACGATAAAAGTCGACAGCGAGGGGCGATAACCCTTCAGCCTTTTCTGGTACGCCCCAAGGTCCGGTGGCAGCCCTTCGTCGGGCAGCATGGCCATCGTCGTCGGCACGCTGGCGTTGGAGATAACGGATCTTGCAGGTATCAGGCTGCCGTTGGACAGCGCCACGGCATCGATTGATCCATCCTTGAGGGAAATCCCCGTCGCCTCCGTTTCCAGCAACACCTTCCCGCCGGCTTCTTCGACCGAATGCATCAACGCGTTGCTCAGATCCTGCGAGCGGTTGATGACATAATGCCCACCGTGGCGCATGTAGGAGGCCGTGGCAATGGCGTAATAGAAGCCTGAGAGCTGGGATGGCGGGAGCCCATAGTATCCCCAGAAGGAAGAAAAGATACTCCTGAGCTTTGGATCGCGGATGTGATCGTCCATCAAATCGCCGAGGGTTTTCTTGCGGATGTTCCACATCTTGGGGTGCGTGGTTGGGAATGCCATCCGTTCCTGTACGGAGTCTCGGTCGAAAGGCAGCAGCGCCTCCTCGAGGAGTCCTAGAATCTCGGCGAAGAGCTGCTTGATGCCTTCAGACTCTTTCGGAAACAGGTTACAAAGCTGGCCTGCGATCGCATCCGGATTCCGCTGCGGCCAGGTTAGGTCATAGTCCGGCGTGATGATGCGGCATAAATCCGGCAACTCGATGGTTTCTATCTTGTCCGCGATGCCGGCTCCCTCGAATACGGCATGCAACGCCTCGCGGGCGCTGGCAGTGGCGTGTAGCGAAACGTCGAACTCATACTTGCCGTTTGCTCTTTCGAAGGAGGTTGCGTAACCGCCGGGCCGGTCATGTCTTTCAACGAGAGTGACCGGGAATCCCGCTCTCGCCAGGTGTGCGGCGGCGCTGAGCCCTCCCAGCCCGGCTCCGATGACGACGACAGGCCATTTATCTTTCCCCTCAGTTCCCGGCAACATCAGGTTCAAGCGTGATTTGTCGAGGGCGAAGCTTGCAGAGACCGCAGCCGCGAGCTTGAAAAAGTCTCTCCGCGAAGACGCAAAAACGGGTTTCTCGTCATTTGTCATGCCAAGTCCTCTCTGCTGGCGGGAAGTTATTGATTACCACACGCAATATTATATTACGTCGGTGTATAAATAGGAGTTCAAAAAGCTGGTGGATTACCAAAACCGCGCAAGTTTGTGATTACCATAGAGATTCATTTTCTGCAGAGCAGACAAGCGGCGCGCCTTCCGTCCCCACAGTCGAATAGTTCTGGCACTTCCGCGGCGCAGCGATCAAAAGCAAACGGGCACCTGGTCCTGAAAACGCACCCCGAAGGCGGCTCGAACGGGCTTGGAGGCTCGCCTTGCAGCACGATACGTTTTTCACTTTTGTTCCTGTGCAGCTTCGGTGCAGCGTCGAGCAGGGCACGCGTGTACGGGTGCTCCGGCCGCCTGAGCACCAGCCTCGAGGGCCCTTCCTCCATCACCCTTCCCAGGTAAACAACAATCACTCGCTCTGTCAGCGCGCTGACTCCCGCCAGGTCGTGCGAGATCAGCAGCAGGGCCAAATTGTTCTCCCTGTGGAGCGAGACCAGGAGTTCGGCGATCTCCGCCTGCGCAGCCACGTCGAGGCTGGCTACAGGCTCGTCGGCTACAAGCAGGCTCGGCCCGATTGCCAGCGCCCGGGCAAGCGCAATCCTCTGCCGCTGTCCTCCCGAAAACTGGTGCGGGTAGCGGCGGGCGTCATCGTGCGTCAATCCTACCTTGGTGAGCAGTTCTTCGGCTGCCTCTTTTAATTCGCCGCGCGATTTAATCCCAAGGTGCCCTCGCAGGGGCTCGGTAATCTGCGAGCCGATTCTCATCCTTGGGTTGAGCGACGAGGTCGGATCCTGGAAAACCATCTGCACCGCGCGCCTCAGCTGTTGCGGCCTGTCGAAATCGACCTGCTCGCCTCGCAAATAAACTTCGCCCGATGTAGGACGCTGCAGCCCAACCAGAACGCGCGCCGTCGTGCTCTTGCCGCAACCCGATTCGCCCACCATTCCCACCGCCTCGCCGGGATCTATCGAGAAACTGATCCCCTCGACGGCCCGCAGCGGCTTCTTTCCGCCTCCAGGGGTGAAACGCGGGGGCGCAAATCGGACTGCCAGGTTGCGCACCTCGAGCAGCCTCAATGTGTGCTGAGCGTTTTTATACTGCACTTTCATTGCGCCACCTACCTGTCGGCCAGTATATCAGCCGCGACGCCGATCGCGGAGTCCGTTGATTCGTTGAACAAGATGCTTGCGCTGAGACCTACTCCGTGCAATAAATTAGTCACTGAATTTCCGCAGGCTAAAGGGGGGGAATCATGAGAGAAGAGTTCACAATCAGCTGGGTGGTTCTTTTTCTACGCTTGGTGCTTGCGGCGGTGCTCATCACTGCCGGTTTTTCGATGATCTTCCAGGCGACGCCCGGCGAGGAGGGGCAGAGCACCTCTTTCGAGAGTGAGACATTTGACAACTGGCCGCCCGATTCGCAGTTGTGGGTGATGCACTGGGCCGGCGAGGAGGGCAGTCCCGCCCTGTTGCTGGTCGCCCGTGCAATCGGATTCGCCATTCCATGGGTGTTGCTGATCTCCGGGGCGATGATCCTGGCGGGATTCCTGACCCGTTGGGCGGGCATCGCACTCGGCGTCACATTCATCGTGGTTTTAATCGGCATTCTAGTCAGGGATCCGATCGCCGTCCTCACCAGCCACGTATTACCCTATTATCTCCTGGTGCTGCTGATTCTGTTGCTTGAGCGCATGGGCAATATGTTCAGCGTCGACGCCGTATTCTTCCATGGTCGCGAACGCGAGTTCGAGAGCGGCGGGAGCTGGGCAGCGTTGTTCGCACGTCTGGCTTTGGGCCTGATCTTTCTGTTCGGCGCATATCTCAAGCTGGGCATTGTCGGCATAGACGCTTTTGTTGAGGAGAACTTCGTACAAGGCTATTCCGGCACCTGGTTGCCCGGATTCCTCCTGCCGATCGCCGGGTACTTCGACGTCTTTGTCGAGCTAATAGGCGGCATCCTGCTGGTGCTGGGATTGTTCACGCCGTTGGCGGCTGTCGTCCTCTGCTTCTTCATGCTGATGCTTGTCTTCGGCCACATGGTGGCCTCGCCCTTCTTCGGCTTCATGTCGAATGTCCTGCCCTACCTGGGCGTGCTCCTACTGATCTTCTTCCTGTCGATGCGCGGCGCCAACCGGATCAGCCTCGACAATTTGTTCTGGGGCCGAAGGTTAACCTGAGAGGCCGGCTGAATGGGCTACAGCGAAGACGAACTGCGCAAACTCTATAAAAACTTCTGCTGCCTGGCGGCGACCTACTGGCAGGGAGCCTACGACCTGCAGCCGGCCGAGAAGGAGATCTTCGATCGCGAGATCTCTGTTGGGCCTGTGCTGGACGCCGGTTGCGGGATCGGGCGCACCTTTGCTTATCTCGAGCGCCGCGGAATCGACGTCGTCGGCATGGACGCCGTGCCTGAGATGATCGCCCGGGCACGAGAGCAGGATCCGCTGGCCGACCTGGTGGAGGGCGAGTTGCAGGATGTCGCTCACTATTTCTCAGAGGATTATTTCACCAGTGTTGTCTGCCTCGGCAATACTATCGGCGGCCTCTTTACCGAAGATTTAAGGAAATCCTTTGTCAATGGAGTTGCGCAGGTGTTGCGGCCCGACGGGAGGTTTTTTATTGATTACGCACCCGCCGACATTGAGCTGGCCCTCTCTTTCGGCAACGAAATCGTTATAGACAACAGCTCAAGGGGAGGTGGCTACGGGGCGATCTTCGAGGAGGAAATAGGCGGCAAGAAACAGAGGTGCTATCAGTACTACCTCAGCGAGCAGGAAATCAGTGGTTTGCTGGCCGGTGCGGGTTTCCGCTTCCGCTTCGTTCAGATTCCATGGCCGGAGTTCAGCCGCGATATGACATTAGCCGTTTGCAGACTGGGGTAGCTGTCTTCAGAATATCAATTGGCTCTTCGGGGCGCCTGGGCATTCCTGTCCGGGCGCTTTTTATCATAATAAATTGAAGAATGTAGAATCATGCCGAGCTTTTCCGCTTTTGGCGTAACCCGACAAAATGCGCTGCGGGCGGTGCTTATTGCGAAGCACTCCCCTTACGCACCGCACTGCTTCTCTGCGCTGTCTTTCGGCTCCCAGTCGCCCAGCAGGCACTGCACCACCGCCAACACCGCCAATGAGGCGGTTTCCGTCCTCAGCACTCGCGGTCCCATCGAAACGCACTGGAATCCCGCATCCAGCAAGCGGCTCATCTCTGTTTCGGTGAATCCACCCTCCGGACCCGAGGCGATCACAACCGATCCTTTTCCCTCGTGTTTGGCGGCGATGCGTGAGAGCGATCCCGCGCAGGGTCTTTCGCAAGCAAGCAGCTTGAGCGAGCCGGCGAAGCCGTCGAAATCGAGCTTGTCGAAAGGCACGGCCGGCTCAATTCGGGGAATGATCCTGCGCCCGCTCTGCTTCGCCGCCTCCAGTGCCATCCTCCGCCAGCGGTCCGCCCTCTCCCCTGAAAACGCGCGTTCGCTCTTGACCAGCACGAGCCTCGTCAATCCGAGCTCGGTGGCGCGGACGATGATCTGCTCCAGTTTCGCCGCCTTCGGCAATGCCTGGATCAGTGTGATCTCCAGAGGAGATTCCACGTCGTTCATAAGTTTCTCGATAATCCGCGCTTTGAGTTGACCCTTGCGCGACGCCTCCACCTCGCAGCGGAACTCGCTGCCCTGCTCCGTGAACACGAACACCTCATCGCCGGGCCTCAGGCGGCAGACGATCGCCCCGTGGTGTGCCTCCTTGCCGGTGATGGTGAAAACACCATCAACGATTCGTTTCCTGCTGCAGAAAAGCCGCCGTTGGGTCATCGCTGGCTTATCCTTCTTTAAGATCCGATCAGCCATTCTCCTTTTTCGCGAGGTGGCATGCAAGACCGCCCATTGAATTCGTACCCGAACTCGCAGTGTCTCCACAATCGGCAGGTTGGGCAAATCACGCTTTTTATACTAAGATCTTTAACATAAAAGGAATAAGTCGCTCTTTACACCGGGGGGTTGATGATGAGAGGCCGTCTTGCAGTCAGCGTAGTCGCACTGGTTCTGGTCTTTGCTGTTCCACTGTCTGCCCAGAAGCGGTTCAAATTCGACGAACCGGTAGCACTGGTCAAAGCTACCAAGGAGCCGCGCGGCCAGAGCCTCGACATTGCCTGGAACGGTTCGGTCTTTGGGATCGTCTACGACGATTACTGGCACGATAAAAACAAGACCGGATCCTTCTTCATGGTCGTTGATCGCGATGGCAAGACGCTCTACGGCCCCAAAAGACTGTCCAGGAAGCAGTATGGCACCGACCCTAAGATCGAATGGATGGGCAACTCCTTCGCCATCGTCCACACCGCGGGAAAGAAAACCGGTAGCAAATGGCGCCTGAAATACTACCTGGCCCGCTACGACACCGCCGGCAAGAAGCTCAGCGAACACACCCTCGACGGCATCCCCGGCCTGGACTGGTATGGAAATCACACTCGAATGCAATGGACGGGCAACGAACTGGGCGTCTTTTATGTCGCGGATCCGCCTGAGGGCGGCATTCTGTATCTTTGTTTCAGTAAAGTCGGCGCCGACGGCGTACCGAGCACAAGCAAGATAATCTATGACTACTTCTTCACTGAAAGCGACGCGATTTGGGACAGTGGGCGATTCGTCTACTTCGGCTTGTCGATGGTCGATGAAGAAACCTCGCAGCAGGATAAACCAACAGCCGTGATCATGACCCTCGACCGGGACGGCACGATTACCTCGCAGAAGAAATACAACGATTTCGTTTACGGCGGATTCTTCCAGGGTGCATCGCTGATTCCGCTCCCCAAGAAGAACCTCTATCTTCTAGCCTTCGGCGTAGCTATCGCCAGCGCCCCGCCACCCGCTGCCGGCCACTGGTACGACCTCTATACAACTCAGCTCAGGATCTCCGGCGGCAAATACTCGAGGTTCCTGCCAAAGAACTCCTCTCTGAAAAAGACTGAAAGCTGGAGCTTCCCGACGATGCACCAGGACGGCAAGAAATGCTACATCACCGCGTTGCTCGGCAACGCCGGCAGCAGCCTGGCCTTTGCAAAGATGAGTGCCCGGGGCGGGATTAAACCCAATTCGATCGAATTCCGCCGGCCGGAGCCGCCGTGCGGCGCCTGTCCTCCCTATTCCGCGTGGGCAGGGAAGGAATGCGGCATCGTTTGGGTTTACGGCGACTTGCTATTCAACATCGCCATACCCTGACGGGCCGGCCAGGGCTTACTCTTCCCGGGTGAACGGCGTCCTCAGCCGCTCTTCCAGCCACGCGCGGTCTATCGTGATCCCGTACTGGCTGTGCTGCATCGAATCGCCTTTATCGTGCTCGAGCGCCTTCTTGTAGAATTCCAAGGCCTTGTCACGCTCACCAAGGAGGTCCTTCAGGTGGCCCATCCAGGCGAAGGCGGCGAATATCCGCGATTCGGAAGTCTCCAGCTCGGGTATCTTACTGAAAGATTCAAAAGACTCCGTGTAATATTCCCCATCGAACAGCAGCAAGCCCAACTTGTACAGTGACCGAGCGTTCGTAAGTTCCATCTCACACGCCAGCAGGAACACTTCCAGAGCCTTCTCCCCGGTACCGGTCCAGGCCATCCCGCGAAGGATGGAGTCGATCTCTTCTGCGGTGCGCGAAGGCGGAGATTCAATGTTCGGCAGGTTATGCTCCGGCTCGAGGATCGCCTGCTTCAGCATGGAGTTGCTCTCGAAGCTCAGTACATTCCGCTCAAAACCGCGTAATGTCCGCTTCACCTGCTCAGAGCCGTCCTCAAACACCGCTTTCACGGCAACAGGCATCGAGATCGTCTCAAGCGCGTTCTCGACAATAATTGTGGTAATGAACCTGTCGCCCTCTTTCACACATTCCTGCGATTCGATCTTGCACGAAAGGAACTTGCCGGAGCGCACCCACTGTTCGAAGAACCAGCTTAGGTTCTCGCCGCTCTCCTCCTCGCAGACTCGCCGGAACTCGCGCCAGCCGAGCCTCCCGCCGCCGTATTCACTGAGGCAACGGCGGTAGATTTGCACAAACGTTTCACTGCCGAGCGCAGCGTCGAGCGCGCTGATCACGCTGAAGCCCTTGCCGTGCACCGTAACGTTGTTCCAGTCGTAGTCGATCCGGTCGGCTTGCGCGGGGGGGATGTCCATCGTCGTGTCGTTGTGCTCCATCACGCCCTTCCGGAATCCATTCATCAAGCCTTCGTGCCGCTCCGGGCTGAGGCCTCGAGCGCGGACGTACTCCCTGTCGGTATATATACCCATGCCGATCCACAACCAGGCCGGATCGTCAGGATCCAGAACCCATTCGCCCCAGTACTGATGACCGATTTCGTGCGCGGTGATCCACTGCCAATGCAGCAGATTTCGCTTTTCGAAAACGTTAAGGCCGTGGATAACAACGATACCTGTGGCCACGGGGTAGCCACCCATCGCCATGCCGGGCACGCCGGGGACGATCCAGAGGAAGCGGAAGGGATAGAATCCAAGCCAATTCTTGTAGAAGCTCACCGCGTCTACGGCGGTTTCGAAGCAGACCGTTGCCGCCCTCTCCTCCGTTTCCCGGAATAGCGAAGTGATCAGCACGCCCTCAACTTCGCGGCTGAGTGTCTTCATTCCCTTGCCGAGGTAGAAGCCGCAGGTCCTGCCGCTTTCGCTCTCGTAGTAACCGGTCTCCGGATTCAACCGTCCGCTGAGCGCCAAGGTCCAGCCTTCCGGCACATCGAGCTTCACCTTAAAATAATCGTGGAATGGCAATCCGTCCCACCACAATCTCGGGAACCACCAACCACTGGTTATAATTTCGGTCTCATCCTTCGGAATCTTCCAGTCGCACCGGAAATTCACCTGCAGCTCGGCTTTGTCGCCCGGTGCAACCGGCTGCGGCAGGCGGTAGAACAGCGGCGAAGTGGTCGGCACACCGTTCTCTGCGTTCAACAGCACAGGCGCTGCGCCCGCAGCCGTGATCTCCAGAGCGGAGTCCTCGGAAATCGACCAACTCAGTGCCAGCACCTGCAGCGGCCTCGGCGAATTATTGGTGAAGATTATCTTCTCTGAGCCTTCCAGGGTGCCGCTTTCTATGTCGAAGCTCGCGTCGATGATGTAATGGCTCTTCGGCGGGTCTTTCGGCACCAGGTAATCGATCTCGCCGAGTGATTGCTGAGTTGCCAGACACAGCATGATTGCAGCAGTCAATACGACCGCGACTTGTCTTCCGAATGTATGAGGCACACACATATCCTTCCTCCTCATCTAAAGAGAGGGCTTCCCCCTAAGCGTAGAACTCGATCAGCCCTGTATGGTTAGACCTTGCCTGTTCAGGAAACGTTTACTT
>CBFCZO010000078.1:0-15826 GCA_965602675.1 uncultured bacterium
TCAGGAAATCCTCCTCGATCTTGGGGTCGGGCTCCAGCATCGTCATCAGCACCGAGCCGGCCGCCTGGTTCAGAGGCACGATCGCGGTTCCGGCGGGAAGCGTCACCTCGCCGGTCTTGCGCGTGAAGAAGTCGTAGGCCGCCTCGACCGTGAACTCCTCTCCGGCCAAGTACACCTTTCCGCCGACCATATGCAGACGCTCGACCAGCTTGTTGAAACGGACCGGATCTGCGGGCGGAATGTAGAACTCCTTGACGGGACCCTGCTCGCCGCGCCGGACGATTTCGACAAAATAGGCGTGGAAATCCTGCAGGCGCTCCTCACGGCGCTCGGCAAGAATCGAAACCGTCGCCATGCTGGCAATGAAGTGATGCCAGGTGGCCTCGTGCAGCGTCAGCACAGTGCCGTCGCGCCGCTCAATCACGCGCCCCCGCGGCGAGGCCTGCTCATATGTCATGGCAACCGAGCCCAGCAAGCTGGGCAGGCTGCCGCCGTAGCCGGGATAGAACTCGTCGAAACTCTCGCGCGTGTAGTAGGTCCAGCCGAAGCGGTCGAATGCGGCCGCGTTCGCTTGCCCGAATATCTCCCACCACTTGTGTGTGATCTTCGGATTGGCGAAATTCACCGGCTTCATCGGCGGCGCGAAAAAGTAAGTCGAGTCGGTACCCATCTCGTGCAGGTCAGGCGCCACCTGGGGCAGCCAGTAAAGCATTTCCTTGACGCGGTGCTTCGTTTCAATCTGTGTGGCAAGAAACCAGTCGCGGTTGAGATCGAAGTAATAGGCGTTGGTGCGCCCGCCGGGCCAGGGCTCGCGGTGCTCGATCGAGTCTGTATTCGGATTCACCCCGTCAACCAGGTATCCGTTGATGAAATTGACGTAGCGCTCGTGGCCGTCGGGATTCTGCACCGGGATGATCACCGTGACCACCTGATCGAGCACCTTCAAGGTGGCCTCGTCGGTGCCCGCGGCGAGCTGGTAGATCGTCCTCAACCCCGCCTCGCAGCCGCTGCCCTCATTGCCGTGAACCGTGTAGTTGAGCATCGCGATCGCGGGCGTAGCGGCGGCGATAGCGGCCACTTCCTCCTCGCCGAGACTCACATCCATCAGCTTGCGGATGTCCGCGCGGATCTCGTCAAGCTTCGCCAGGTTCGCCGGCGAGCTGATCACGACGCAGTATTGCTCATTGCCCTGATAACTCTTGCCGAGCTTCCTGATCAGGACACGATCGCTGTTCTCGGCCATCGCGAAGATGAACTTCTCGATCAGGTAGTGCGGCGTGTGCTGCGTCCCGATCTTGTAACCCAGAATTGATTCCGGCGTCGGGACGCCCGCGCTGTACGTGCCCCCGGGCCACATTTCGTCCTGAGCGGCGACGCCCGCCGAATAAATCAGCACCAGCGACGAAAACGCGACAAGAAAAGAAACTTTTTTCATCTGTATCCCCCAATTTAAATTTTCCTTCTCTCGAAAACAGCAGTATATCCGCGAAGGCAATGTATGTCGATGATTTGACTTGCCGCCCAAACCAGGTTCAGGCTCGATCGATCGCCGAAACAAGTTCGCGTGTGCGGCTTCCGATCTCACCCGGCACCATCAGCTCTGAAATCAAAGCTATGCCGTCGGCTCCCGCCGCGATCACCTCGGCGGCATTATCCCGCGTGATCCCGCCGATGGCGACTATAGGCAGGCTGCTAAGGGTTCGCGCCTGCCTGATCATCTCGGTGCCGACCACTGGGAAACGCAGGACCTTGGTGTCTGTGGGAAACACTGATCCCACGGCGATGTAGTCCACCGGCTCGCCCGTTGCCGCCTCGACATCCTCCAGGCTATGGCAACTGATCCCGATGATCGCTTTCGGCCCGAGGAGAAGCCGCGCCTCCGACGGCGGAAAGTCTTTGTCCCCGAGATGGGCGCCGTCGGCGTCTGCGAGGCAGGCGATGTCGACTCGATCATTGACCAGCAACCTCGCGCCGCAAGCCCTTGCCGCTGCAACCGCCTCGAGTGCCGTCTCCAGAAATTCCCGGGCGGTCGACCCCTTCTCGCGAAGCTGAATCAGGCGCGCCCCGCCTGAGCAGAGAGCTCTGATGATCTCGCCGATGGGAGCCGAACCCGCCAGTTTCCTGTCGGTAAGCGGGTAGATAAATGGACTGGAAGGAAGGCTTTTCACCGAATTAACGCTTCCCGAATATCTCCTCGTCGAGGAACCGAGTCGAGTAGTTGCCCTCATGAAATTTGTTGTTTCTCAGTACCTTCAACAGCAGCGGAATTGTGGTCTTGATTTCCTCGACAACCATTAACTCGAGGCAGCGGTCCATGCGCGCGATCGCTTCACTGCGGTCCTGGCCGCGCACGATAACCTTGGCTATCAGGCTGTCATAGTTGGGTGGAATCCAGCCTCCCTCGTAGATTGCGGTATCGACCCTAACCCCGGGCCCCTTGGGCACATTGTAGCCGGTGATCTTGCCGGGGCTGGGTAGAAATGTCTCCGGGTCCTCGGCGTTGACCCGGCACTCGATCGCGTGGCCGAGGAACATTATATCCTTCTGCCCGAACGGCAGCTCCTGCCCCGCGGCAACCATGATCTGCGTCTTGACCAGGTCGATGCCGGTGATCATTTCCGTCACCGCGTGCTCCACCTGGATGCGAGTGTTCATCTCCATGAAAAAGAACTTGCCGTCCTCGTCGAGCAGGAATTCGACCGTGCCGGCGTTGGTGTAGCCGATGGCTTCCGCCGCCTTCACCGCGATTGAGGCGATCTCCGCACGCATCTCGGGGCTGACTGCGGTGCTGGGACTCTCCTCCAAAAGCTTCTGGTGGCGGCGCTGGATCGAGCACTCGCGCTCGCCGAGATGAACCACGTTACCATGCTGGTCGGCCATTATCTGGATCTCTATGTGGCGGGGCTTGCTCAGATATCGCTCGATATATAAATCCGGAACGCCGAAAGCAGCATCTGCCTCCGCGGCTGCCGTCCTGAATGCGCCGGCGAACTCCTCGCGCTTGTTGACTACCCGCATCCCACGTCCGCCGCCGCCGGCCGAAGCCTTCAGCATCACGGGCAGGCCGATTTCTTCGATTATCCCCTCGGCCTCCTTTTCATCCTTCACTACTCCGCTGCTGCCCGGCACCGTCGGCACGCCGGCTCTGGCCATCACCTCCTTGGCAGCGCTTTTGTTGCCCATCAAACCGATGATTTCGGGCGGCGGGCCGATGAACTCTATATTGCAGCTTTCGCACACCTCAGCGAAATATGGATTCTCCGCAAGGAAGCCATAACCGGGGTGTATCGCCTCAGCACCCGAGATCTCCGCGGCGCTGATCACCGCCGGAATATTGAGGTAGCTCTCCGACGGGCTCGGAGGCCCGATGCAGATCGCCTGGTCGGCGAATTTGACGTGCAGGCTCTCGCTGTCGGCCTGGCTGAAAACCGCCACGGTTTGTATGCCCATCTCGCGGCAGGCCCAGATAATCCTCAGCGCGATTTCGCCGCGGTTTGCGATAAGAATCTTCTTGAACATTCGTGATTCCGGTGAGTTATTAGTTCTTTTCTTGATCAGAGAGGTCCCGGTTTCTCAAGCCTAATGTGCGATCTCGATGCTAAACAAAGGCTCACCGAATTCCACCGGCTGTGAATTGTCCGGGTGGACCTCGGCAACCACTCCGTTGACGTCGATCACGATCTCGTTCATCAGCTTCATCGCCTCGACGATGCAGCAGACCTGGCCCTTCTTCACGCGGTCGCCGATCTCCACATACGGCTTGGCGCTGGGGCTGGGCGCCCGGTAGAACGTACCCACCATCGGCGAAGGAATGACATGCAGGTTATTGCTCTTGGCCACTGCCGCCTCGGGCTCCATAGCGGCTGCTTCGCCGGTCGTCGCGGCAGGTGAATTCTCTTCGGCGGCCGGTAGCGCTTGCTCCGCAGGCACCTCTGCGACGGCGGTGGGCGATGGATTCCCGCTTATCACTACCGGAGCATCCTTGCAGATGCGGATCCTGAATCCTTCTCTCTCAAGCTCGAACTCGGTGATGCCTTTCTCGACGAGCCTGTCGATCAGCCGGTTTATCTCTTTAAGATCCAAGGCAGTACCCCCATGAAACCACCTCGGCCCCGCGTGGCCGGTGTTGTTTATTGATGAAGCCGGGTTCTATCACAAAAATCCCTCACAATGCAAGTCGACGAGAATCGTTACAGACACCTGGCGTCGTCCACTACTCCAATCTCCCTGGCCTCGTCCACGTCGAATCCTTCGCGGCCCGGGCAGGTCATCATGCTGACTATCGTGCCCCAGAACAGAAGGATATTCGTCTTGTACATTTCCATCTTGCGCTGCTCAGGCGAGATGATCTCGCCGTCGTCGTTCCGCAAACGCACGAATTCCCACTTGGGATTCTCGATCCACACGCCGAAGTTATCCACGCCCACAACCCGAGCATAGAACTGAGGCTCCTTGATCCCGAAGAAGCTCATCTCCTCGTGATTCCTGATCTTGAAATAGGCTTTCTGGCCGAGAATATCCTGGGTGCTGACAGGTCCGTTTTTTTTCATCCCTTATAGATCCCCATTAGATACGCCCGTCACAAATGAACGATTATCTTACGCCAATCGAACGCGCAGATCAAATTCGGAGTCACTGTGATGATTTCCCCAGAGCCGCCTCAAATTGAGCGGCCAGCTTCTCTGAAAACGCCCTCATCAAAGGCACAAATGGAGAGGCGCCTGCAGCCAGCAGATGGCGTTGTGCAAACACAGCTACAGCATATGCAACGTCCCCGCCGTGCCCGCAGGAGGCTCTGAGCAGCTCCCCCTGAATAAAGCCACCTTCGGCAGGAGCGCACTCACCGCCGCGGAGCCACACGGGCCAGCCCGCGGGGCCGCGTGCCACGGGATCCGCCGATCCCTGCTCCACCCGCCACCAGAACCCGGGCGCTTCACCCTCGACGCTCGGGACGAGCACGGTTTGCCGCCTGAGCAGGTCGTCCTCCAGCTCGAGCAGTGTTTGTCGATCCCAGCCCGCAATACCATCCCGTTTGACATCCTCACTCGTCACCGCCTGGTATTTCTCCACCTTTGCAGAGGGCAACGCGCTCACGGCTTCGCCGGCTCCACCCGCATGGAGTTCTGCGATACCAGCCAGCAGCCTGGAGGCGATCAATGCCGCCAATGTGCGGTCTTCTTGAGATCGATTGGCAGAGCAGGTCTTGAGGTGCAGGATTCCGATCGCTGTTTTCAGTTCGAAATGCTCACCAAACTTGGTGGGGAGGTAAACTGCACACGCTACCGCCGGGGCATCCGCATACAAACGCGTCCCGGGCATTGCCTCGGCCCAGGCCCCCGCCACCGTCGCCGACCAGTGCAGCAGGATCGGGTTCTCACCGGGAAAGCCCGCCAGCGAAAGCCCTGATCCGCCTCCCTTTTCGCTTGCAGAGAAAAATCCGCTGTACCAATCCGCCTGCCTGGCGCCGTGAGCCAGCATCGCGCGGCGGTCGACCCGGCCGCCCAACACCGCCAGTTCGACGCTCAACGACAACTCCTGAAATGTGAGCGAACGATCGGGCTTCGGAGCCTTGTCACCCTCGGCAACGGGCTGCCGCGGAGCAAGCGTGTCGGCAAGAGTGATCGTGGCTATCCTCGGCCGCTTGGCGGGGCTTAGAATACCGACCTCCAGCCACAGCGCCGTTAGTGCTCCATTCTTCGGGCTTGCATCACCGGCTGAAATGCTGATCCGGTCACCCGACAGTATCAGCTCGCCCGCCTTTACCGACGGTTGCAGAATAACTTCCTGCCCGTCGCGACTCGGCCGCAGGGAGAGTGTCACGGTCTTGCCGGCGACTGCGGCCGGTAATATCTTCTTTTCCAGCAGCTTGAAACGGACCAGGTCCGCGCCGTCGATCCGCTCTGCGAATACCCGCAGATTTACCCAGTGAAACAGGTGGGAAGGAATCGAAGCGATATCGTTAACCAGGGCACTGGGCTCGATGCGCGGTGCTTCTCCCTTCGCAAACGCAGGATGCAGATCGAAGCTCGTATCCCCGCTCAGCAGCTGCACCCAATAGTAGTCTCGGGAGATCTCGACTAGATCCGCCCCAAGAGTATGTTCGGGCAATTCCAAAGCCTCGAGGTCATCCAGCGCGGCTGAAACGGTTTTCTCAATAAGTTTGTCGACAGCGCTCGCGTACTGCTGCCATCCGTTGCTGAATCTTTCCGCAGAGACGCCCATCTTTTTCAGATCGGCCTCGCCGAAGACACTTTCTTTCTCTACCGCGGGACGGATAGATCCCACCAGCTTTTCGGCATACTCGCGCGGCAGTTCGCCGCGGGCTATCCTGCTGCGGATTTCGATCCCATCCAGCATCTCCTTCAACAGTAACGCCTGGTCGAACGAATTGCCCGCCCCCGCCAGCAACGCGCCCGAGCCGCCTCTCAGGGCGCCCTCATAGGGCTCGAAGGCTATCTCGTCGCGGACGAAGTTGAAGATCGCATCCAGGTCCCGTCCCAGCACGGACACGGCACCCGCAGGCCTGAGCAGGCGGAGGGATTCGGATGCTCGAAGGCTCTGGGCAAACTTGCGCAGCTCTTTAGTGTCGACGTCTTCGCTTTCGCCGTTTAAACCCAGTGAAAAGACAACCAGCAGTGAAAAACAACAAACCAACTTTCTCACATCACGCTCCGAGAGGATCGGTTTCCCTAGCCATTAAGTATATGCAGGTCTTTAAAAGCCCGGTTGATACCGTCTCAGTCGCTGATTCTCTCAATCTCCGCTCCCAAGGCCCGCAACTTCCTCACGATGTGGCTGTAACCGCGGTCTATGTGATAAACGCGGTTTACTACTGTCTCGCCCTCAGCCACCAGTGCAGCCAGCACAAGTGATGCCGAGGCTCGCAGGTCGGTGGCCATTACTCCCACTCCGGTGAGCCGGCTGGGGCCCCTGATGACCGCGCTTTTTCCATCGACGTGGATGTCGGCTCCCATGCGATTCAGCTCAGATATATGCATAAAACGGTTCTCGAAGATGTTCTCCGTCACAACCGCGCTGCCCTGAGCCTGGGTCATCAACGCGATGTACTGAGCCTGCATATCCGTTGGAAATCCCGGGTAAGGTGCTGTTTGCACGTCCTGGGATCTTATCTCCGAAGGCCTTGTCGTTACGCTGTTTTGATTAACCTCCACCCGGGCGCCGCAGTTTGTCAGCTTGTCCAGCACCGAGCGCATAATCTCCGGGTCGCAATCCGTAACCTCAACTTCGCCGCCGGTGATCAACCCGGCCACCGCGTATGTGCCTGCCTCAATCCGGTCCGGGATGATACTGTGTTCCGTGCCATGCAGCGATTTCACACCCTCGATACTGATCGAAGGGGTCCCGAGACCCTCGATCTCGGCGCCCATCTTCTGCAGCATACGCCCCAGGTCGATTACCTCGGGCTCCATCGCGCAGTTAAATAATTTGGTCGATCCGCGCGCCAGCACCGCGGCCATCATCGCGTTCTCCGTGCCGGTGACGGTAACCTTGTCGAACAGAATCTCGCCGCCCACAAGCGGCCTTGCCTCGGCCACGATGTAACCCTGCTCGAGGCGCACTTCAGCGCCAAGGTGCTCCATCGCAGCGATGTGAAGATCGACCGGCCGGGCCCCGATTGCGCAACCTCCGGGCTGCGACACCCTTGTCTCCCCGGCTCGCGCCAGCAGTGGCCCGAGTACGACAACCGAAGCCCTCATCTTGCGCACAAGGTCGTAAGGAGCATCGACACAGCTCAGCTCAACCGCTTTTATCTCAAGCAGTTCCCCTTCACGCTTCACCTCCGCACCGAGGTGCCTTAGCAGCTGGATCATGGAATCGATATCACGCAGCTCAGGCACATTCTTCAGCACGATCGGTTCCGGCGTCAGCAGAGCAGCAGCTATCTGGGGCAACGCTGCGTTTTTTGCGCCGGAGACGCGAACGCTGCCTGAGAGTTTGTTACCGCCGTGAATCAGAAAACGATCCATCCGTCACGACCGCCTTTCGCCGACAACAATCCGCTCGATACCCTGCAGATCGGTCACCGTGCGAAGGTGTTTCAGGGATTCCTGTCCGTTGACGATCTTCTCAATCGCACCAGCCTGGCCGGCACCGCACTCAAAATAAAACTTACCGCCGGGCGCGAGTATTACCGCAGCCTGCGGAATCAGCCGCCTGAATACCTCCAGTCCGGTCGGACCGGCTAACAGGGCGCTGCGAGGTTCCGCCCTGATCACCTCGGGCGCGAGACTGGCTGCCTCGCCCAGGCTGATGTAAGGGGGGTTTGAAACGATAATATCGATCACACCCGCGCCGAGCTTCTCATTTACCGGCGCCAGCAGATCGCCGTGGAGCAATTCCACCTGCCCGCTTACGTTCAATCGCGAGACATTAATGGCCGCAACCTCGAGCGCACCATGGGCAAGATCAGTCCCGATAATCCGCGCTTTGGGATACTCAAGCGCGAGGATCACGGTCAGCACGCCGCTGCCTGCGCCAACGTCGACTATTTTCAACCTGCCGTCCCTCCCGGGATAATCCCGCAGCACCTCCTCCACGATGTGCTCCGTCTCGGGTCGTGGAACGAGTGCGCGTGGATCCACATAGAATTCGCGCGACCAGAATTCCGCCCGGCGGGTAATATATTGCAGCGGTTCATGCCGCAGACGGCGGTTGACCAGGCCGGAGAACTGGGCCTGAAGATCCGGCGTTAACTTCTTGTTTCCGCGGCTTAACAGCTCTGCCATCTTGATATTCAGAAGATGCATCATCAGCAACTGAGCTGCCTTGCGGCCTTCCGCAATTCCCTGCTCTTCGAGATGTTTTGCCGCCGTCTCGACAGCTTCTGCGATCGTGGGATCTGCCACTCAATACCCCCTGTGTATTGTCTACCCGCTGAAGCGATGCCCTTAACCACCCAGCGTTTCGACCTCCTCCTTGAGTCTCTCGGCTTGGAAATGGGTGGAAAGAGCATCGATTATCTCGTCGAGCTTTCCTTCCATCACCTCGGAAAGTTGGTGGATGGTTAGACCGATGCGATGATCGGTCACCCGATTTTGCGGGAAGTTGTAAGTGCGTATCTTCTCGCTCCTGTCGCCGGAACCTACCTGGCCGCGCCTGTCGGCCGCGATCGACTCCTGCTGCTCGCGCATCTTTATGTCGTACAGACGGCTCTTCAGCACTTTCAGCGCCTGGGCTTTGTTCTTGTGCTGCGACTTTTCATCCTGGCAAGACACCACGAGCCCCGTCGGCAGATGGGTAATGCGCACGGCTGAGTAAGTCGTGTTGACGCTCTGGCCGCCCGGCCCGGAGCTGCAGAAGCGATCAATGCGCAGGTCGGCTTCGCTGATCTCCACCTCCACATCGTCTGCCTCGGGAAGGACTGCGACCGTGACCGCGCTCGTGTGAATCCTGCCGCTGGCCTCGGTTTGAGGAACACGCTGCACGCGGTGGACGCCGCTCTCGTACTTCAGCCGGCTATAGGCGCCCTTGCCCTCGACCAACGCCGTGACTTCCTTTATGCCGCCGACGCCGGTCTCGTGCGTGTCGGTTGTTCTTACTTTCCAGCCCATCAACTCGGCGAAGCGGCTGTACATCCTGAATATCTCCGCGGCAAAAAGGGCTGCTTCCTCGCCGCCCGTGCCGGCGCGGATTTCCAGCACGACGTTCTTCTCGTCGTTCGGATCCTTGGGAGACAGCAGAGTCCTGAGTTTTTCCATCAACTCATCGCGGCGGGCGCTCAGCTCATTTATCTCCTCTTGGGCGAGCTCCTTGAGGTCCTGGTCGCCCCCACCGTTTAGCAGCTCATTGGCTTCAGCCAGCTCGTGCTCGACCTTTCTAAGCTTGCGCGCGCTGTGCACTATCGGCTCCAGCTCGGCCATCTCCTTGGCGAGCATTCCGTAACGCGATCGATCCGGCGACGAGGCGGCGGCGCTGAGCTGCTCGGTAAGCTCTTCGTACTTCTTCTCGAGTTCTTTCAGTTTCTCAAGCATCTGCAAATCCGATCAATCCCAATGATAACGCAGTAAAAACAGATTTCTCGCAAAATTCTCTTACAGCACGCCCGCCCCGACACCGCAAAAGCCGCAAAGCGAGAAAGATTCGCGCTCTGTTGATAAATCCTCAGTAATTATCGGATGTAAATACCCGCGGCACAAGTGAGGCGGCCCAAACCGCTAGGTGCCGCCGCTCAGCAGGGACTGTTCCATTTCCGGAGGGATGGGGCTGCCGCCGAACTGCTGTTCCAGGTCTCTCACCTCGTTCAGAGCCAGAACCGCGACCTCGAGCTGGCTGTCATCCGGCTTCCGCGCCGTAAGCCGCTGAAGCCAAATCCCCGGGGCACTGAGAAAGGTGAATAGTCCTCCCTTGCGAAGCTTCGATGTCAGCTTGAGTAGCTCGTACGATACACCGGCGATAACCGGAATCAGGGGCGTGCGGATCAGCAGCTTGACCCAAAAACTCTCCTTCGTCGGTGTGAAGGAAAAAACCAGGATTGCCACCAGCATCACCAGCAACAGAAAACTGGTGCCGCAGCGGGGGTGGTAAGGGCTGTGCTCCCGCGCCGCCTGCACCGACACCTTTTCATCGAGCCCGACCGCTTCGCTCGCGTACACCGACATGTGCTCCGCGCCGTGATACTGGAAAACACGCTTGATATCGGGCAGCAACGATATGAGCAGTATATATGCGAGGAAAATCGCCACCCTGAACAGCCCGTCCATCGAGTTGTAAAAAATCGGATTCTCGAGCGAGGGCAGCAGCATCTTCATAAGATCAGTCAACCAGAGGGGAAGAAAAACAACCAGCAGGAATGCAAACGCGAAAGCTATCAACATCATCAGGCCGATGGACCACTTAGAGAGCTCCCCCTTCCCCTTGGCCTTGCGCTTGACTTCGCCCTTTTTCTCGTCCTCTTCCTCGCTCAGCACGGCTGCGGAGAAATTCAACGCGCTGATGCCGATCATCAGAGTCTGACCGAGAAGAACGACGCCGCGGATAAACGGCAAACCGAGCAGCCGATGGCGTTTGGTCACGTTGGGCTGATGGCTGCGCCGCAGCACCACGTCCCCGTTCTGCTTGCGCACCGCCACCGTATAGTAATTGGGAGAGCGCATAAGAACGCCCTCAATTACCGCCTGGCCGCCCAGCAGGAAATCCTGGTTGTTGCTTTCACGCGGCATGTCGCCCACTGATTGAGTGTTAAAAGAATGAAAAGACTAACGGCGCTTGCGCGTCTTCTTCTCCGCCGCTTCCTTGGCCGCCTGGGTCTTCGCCTTGCGGCGCTCGAAGCGGTCGACCATCCCGGCGCTGTCCACGAGCTTTTGCTTGCCGGTAAAGAAGGGATGGCAACTGGAGCAGATTTCAAGCTTGATCTCCGACTTCACGGAGCGGGTCTTGAAGGTGTTCCCGCAGGCGCAGGTCACCGTGGCTTCCACGTACTTTGGATGTATATCAGCCTTCATCTCAAATGCTTCCTTTCAGACTTACTATCCGCAACGGACCGCAGAGTATAAGTTAATCGCCCTCGTGTGGCAAGACCTGATTTATTGCGTTCTGTGCGCCGGCTTGGGCACCGCGGGAATGTTCCAGTCGGCAACGATATCGAATTCCACTGACGTCCGCACAATCGGCGGAGAGACATCGGAGGCGATTATCCTCAGACTATAGTGACCCTCGGGAAGCCTGCCGGTGTTTATTCTAATCGGGCCGGAAACTGTCCCCCTCGCCGGCATATCCTGCCTATCGAGCCTCTCGTTTGCCTGCCAGAGCACGCGCCCCATCGAAATCACTTCAAATCGCACGGTGACGTCGGCCACTCGCTGCCTCTGGGTTAAATAAAGCTGGTAGAAAATCTCGCAGTCCTCGCCATGCAGAACCGCTCGGGCTACATTAGGCGAGTAATGCATGCCGCCGAATTCGTAAGCATGGGGCCCTTCGCCGTTAATCCCCTGGGCGTCCCGCCTGCTCTGCACCAGCATCACCGGGCCGAATCTCATCCTCCGTGCCGCGGCAGCCGGCATCTCCACCTGCTCCGTTATCTCGAAATAACGCCTGTCAACGGGATTGCGGATCGTCAACACAACGTTGTAGCGGCCTTGCCCGAGATCCATCATCCCTTGATAAGCTACGGCGGCTGCCCCACCCCGCCCGAGCTCGACGTGGTCAAAGCTGGCTGAGACAGTCTCGGTCAACTGCCCGGCGATTTGACCGTTTTCGCCACGCGCGACAGCTTCCACATGCATTACGGAATAACAGCGGCCACGATAACTGGACATCGAGACATTCTTGTTGTCGACCACGAAGGCGAAATAGAGCCTTGGCACGCCCGCATCGTCGCGGAACGCATCAAAACTGTAATACCCGCCGAACTCCGAACGAATCCAGGAATTCGCGCGGGTCGCCGGCGAACGACCCCCCATTAATTCCTTCAACTTATGCAACATCACTCGTTGGCGGTAGTTGCGGCTGTTAAGCACCATGTTGAGGACCTTTTTGCTGGCTGTGGTGCGTTTGGCCAGCGCTCGCCTAAGCTCGGCCTTGTTGTTCATCATCACCGGGCTGTGTTCTCGCGGTAAGAGGCTAAGAGATAATTGCCCCAGCTGTGGATCGATATGAAGCAGCGCGTCAAGGGCGTATTCGTTCTTCTCAGCGGATGTCAGCTTGCCGCCGCCGCCAGAGATGAGGTCGGAAGGATTGTAAGTAGTCGGATTGTACACCCTGTAGACTTTGCCGGATGGCTTGAAAAAAACCACGAAAAAGTAGTAGTTGATACCGCAGCTCTTGTCGGGCGGGTAATACCAGGCTTGAATCGGTCCGTTCAGTTTGGAATCGCTGAATGTCAGGATTTTCAGTGGTTCGCCCAGCAGTATATAAACCTCTCCCATGGTGGCCTGCAGACTCAACCTGTTCCGGACATCGAATTTCTGCAGCGCGCGGGCAAGGCGCCGGTAGTGCTCGCCCTTGAATTCATTGATCAGGGTGCCGGGTGTCGGGTCCCGCAAATCCCAGAATGCTTTGAGGAAACGCTGCCGATCAGAGTTGCTCTTCAAGGAAAGAAAAAACTCACGTTCTGCATCCGATATGATGTAAGCAACATCCTCTTGCAGCCACTTGGTATAGTCGACTTGAACAGCGACAGCGCTGAACGAGAATACCAGAAGGAACAATGCCGAAAACATGACGGATAAATACCCTGTTTGCCCTGCAATACCTGACATTAATAATATTATTCTCTTATCCTGCACCCGTGACGTGCCGGTGCACACACTCGTACCGACAAGCCAACTATATTTGAAACGGGTCGAAGGTGCTGTAATCGCGGCAACAAACCGCTCATGGCCGGATGCTGGTCCCCCCACCCGTTCAACCCCCTGTCATCTTCTCATTTCTCACTGTACTCGGCATCTGTCGTCAGCAAGTCTTTTATCTCCCCCGGCGCTTTTTGCAGGGCGTCGAGCACAAGGTCAAGCCCCGGCATCAAATCCATTTCGGAGGATTCCACGAAGCGCCGCAGCAGGTCCGGCTCGACATAAACCAGGTCGGAGCGGACTGTATAAATAAACGAATCGCAGATCGAACCGTTCTTAAGAAAACGCGCCACCTGGTTCAGCCTTATCCTCCCCACCTCCGTGCGGAGAAACTCTCTGACCTTGTGCTCCCGTATCTCGATAATCTCGCCCATCGACCGTCTCAGTGAAGGATGCGACACAAGCGCCGATCCGTGCGTGCCCGCATATTTCGCTATGCCGGGACGCTAGGCTTCGCCTCCGCCAAGTACTTCTATGTTCTTCTCGATCCGGGAAATCTGGGCCTGGAACTCAGCCAGCTTTGTTCGCTCCGCTTCAACAACCTCCTCAGGCGCGCGCAGCACGAACTTTTCATCCGACAGCTTCTTTTCCGTTCTCGACATCTCGGCACGGAGCTTCTCGAGTCTCTTGTTCAGCTTGGTCTTCTCTTCAACCGGATCCAGCACGCCCGCCAAATATATCTCCATGTCGCCGAGAACCTGGGCCGCAGCCGACGCCGGACGCGCGGCCTCAGCGTTGATCTCCAACGCCGAGAGGTTGGTCATCTGGATAACCAGATGTTTCAGACCTTCGATGCGCGAGGCGGAGTCACCGTCGGCCTTGATCACCGCCGAAAGACGCTTGCCCGGCGACACGCCGTGACGGGCCCTCATCTCACGTATCGAGCGGATCGCTTCCTGAAGCAAGGCGATGTCGTTTTCAATCTTTTCGTCTTCGCGCTCGAGCAATCGGTCAGGCCAGGAAGCTAGAATCAGCAACTCCGTAGATTCAAGCGGTTCCTCGAGACCGCGCACGGGGCACTGCCCGCCCAGCTTCTCCCAGAGCGATTCGGTTATAAACGGTACGAACGGATGGAACAAGCGCAGCACCTGGTCGAGCGTGAAAGCCACCACCGTGCGAGCCGTCGGCGCGGTCTCCTCGTTCTTCAACCGGGGCTTGATCAGCTCGAGATACCAGTCGCACAACTCCCCCCAGAAGAAACTGCGCGCAGTAGCGATCGCCGCGGACGGATTGTAGTTGTGCAGCTGCCGGGTGACTGTGTCGATCGCGCGCGACAGCCGCGAGAGTATCCAGCGGTCCTCCTCGGCGAGATCGCCCTCCGATACCGGCTTGAACTCGTGACTGCCGAGATTCATCAACGCGAACCGCGCGGCGTTCCAAAGTTTGGTGCAGAAGGCGCGCCCGACGTCGAAGCGCTCGCTGATGATCTTGGCCAGAGGAAGGTCGGGCATCGTGCCCAGCACATCAAACTCTTTGCCGCTGCCCGGGCAGATGTAGGTGAAGATCGTCCGGCCATGCTGCGCCGTCGCCAGATCAACCGCCTCGCCCGTGTACGGGGATATCGCCTGAATCGGCAGGCGGATGTCCTGCGTCCCCGTCTGCATGTCGCAGAGCACATAACGCATCGCGTCGGCGCCGTACTTTTCGATGATATCCACAGGATCAATGCCGTTGCCCTTGCTCTTGCTCATCCGCTCGCCCTTGCCGTCCTGGATGTTGGCGTGGATGAAGCACGCGGTGAACGGCACGTCGCCGAGCAGGTAGAGGCCCATGATCAGCATCCGCGCCACCCAGAGAGTGATGATGTCGCGCCCCGTGATCAGGCAGGAGCCGGGATAGTAATACTCCAGGCTGTTGGCATGGCCGTCTTCTGAGCCCAGAGTCGACTGCCCCTCCTCGATCTCGGCGCTCTTGGGATCGGGCCAGCCGAGCGTGCTGAAAGGCCACTGCGCCGAGCTGAACCAAGTGTCGAGAACGTCGTGATCCCGTTCCAGGCCGGCGGCATCGAGGGCCTCCGCGAACTTCTTTTCAGCATCCTCGTTACGCGGGCAGACGAGGACGTCGAAGCGCTCGCCGTCGGCGTTTTCCTCCAATCCATCCACGCTGAGCAATGCGCCGCTGGAATCGGAAATCCAGATCCAAAGCTCTTCCGGGGCTGAGTCGGGAAGCTTCTCCAACGCCGCGATCAACTCGTCACGCGCAAACGAGCGATGCCAGATCGGAATCCGGTGGCCCCACCATAGCTGGCGGCTGATGCACCAATCGCGCTTCTCGGAAAGCCAGCTCCGGTAAGTTCCGCCGTAGCGGGCGTGGTCGGGATAAAAAGTAAGCCTCCGGCCCGAGGGCGACTCGTAGGCGGGATCGATCGCGTCGATCGCGGTCTGCGCCAAGCCGTCGGCCTTAAACTCCTTGTCCGTGCCTCGTCCGCAGAGGATACCCCCCTCGATATCGCCCATGTTGACGAACCACTGCTTGGAGAGGTAAGGCTCTATCGCGGTTTTGGAACGGTCGGAGTGGCC